>JAFGAX010000106.1 GCA_016933415.1 bacterium | reverse complement strand
GTCGGTGTGCTGGCGCCCACTGCGGTGAGCGCCAGAGGTTCCGCGTGACCCGGCACGGATTTTGGCATGATGCGGTACGTGCCGTCGGTCAGCTGGTCGATGCGCCACAATTGTTCCGGAGCGCCGGTGAATGCGGGAACCGCGATCACTTCCGCGTCCGATGTCGCGGCCAGGGCGCGATCGGTGCCCGCGATGGTGATCTTGAAAAAGGGCGAGCCCGGATATCCGCCGACGCCGTTGACCGGCGTGATCGTCCATTTCTGGTGCGGCCGGAACATGAAGTCGCCGATGCGCACGCCGATGTCGCCGGCCGGCCAGCCCCCGATCACCTCCTCGAGCGTCTGAAACGGAACCGGTTTCACGGGCTCATCCGGCGGCCGCCTGAAGCCGCGCATCCTTCCGGCCATGCGCACAAAATCCACGGCCAGCTCCAGTCCGTATCCGCTGCGCTCGGACTGGATCTCGTACGTGCCTCCCCTGAAATTGTCGCCGGCCACGGGCCAGCCGTTCTTCCAGAGCAGGGGGCGGATGTCGAGCACGCTGCGGCCGCTGCGGTCCAGGTCGGCCTCGTAATGACAGGAGAATTTCTGCACGCCGTCGCCCAGGTCCAGCAGTCCGAAATGCCCGGGCCCGACGAAGCGGCCGCTGGCGGCCACGACGAGCTTGCCTCCGCCCCGGAGCATGTCCACGCCCATGTTGTCCAGATAGGGGCCGGTCACTTTTCTGGAACGGCCCGCGCGGATGTTGTAGGTGGAGTTGGCGCCGTCGCAGCAGGTGCCGTGCGTGCCCAGAAGGTAATACCATCCGTCGCGCGCCATCATGGCCGTGGCTTCGCAGTCGATGGCGATGTTCACGGGCTGGTTGCCCGGGATGCGGTTTCCCGTTTTGGGATCGAGCTCGATGATACGGATAAAGCCGAAGTAGGTGCCGTAGGTGAGCCACAACCGGCCGTCGGCCGGATCGAGCAGGAATGCGGAATCGATTGCGTCGCAGTCCTCCACGCCGTCGGACATGGCGACCACGGTCTTGTCGTTGAATCCGAAGTCCGGGGATTTGGGATCGAGGGTTTTGGACCACATCACATAGACATTGCTGGCGTGTCCGCCCGCCAAACCGCCGCCTCCGGCCGCATAGGTCATATAATAGCGGTCGCCGATGTGAATGACGTCCGGGGCCACGCCGCCGCCGGGACGCTCAGCCCCGCCGTTCCAGGTCCAGCCGTCTTCGGATATCAGCCCGCCGCCGCCGGTTCCGAACGTGTAAAACCTGCCGTCGCACAGCATGATGGTGGAGGGATCGTGGATGTAGGGCTGGCCTTCCAGGGCCGCCGCCCGGACGGAAAGCCCGGACAGCATCGGGACGGACAGGAGTGCGGCAAGAATGCGGAATTTCATAAAACCTCCCGAAAAAGGGGACGGGTGAGATGCGGAAAAGCCGGGTCGTTTCATTTTCCGATTTTCAACGCGAGTTCCCTGACGGGTTCTCCGTTTTCATCGATGAAACGCACGCAAAAATCGCTCATGCCCGGGCCGTTGATGACGGCGCCGCGGATGACGTTGCGGCCCCTGTTGAGTGTGAGGCGTTTGGAGACGCAGTCATCCATTTTCATGCGGCGGTCGCCCGAAAGGATGACCGCCTCCTTTCCGTTGAGCCACCACATGGACGCGGAATTGGAGCCCACGGCCATGCGCACGTTCCGGATTTCCTTCGGGCTCTCGACCACGGTCACGGCCCAGAACAGCACGCCGTACACCGGCTTGTTCAGGCCCCAGGCGAAACGGAACAGCTTGACGTTGAATCCCGACGCGTCCAGGCCGTGCCAGGCGAGGCGGGCGCTGTCCGCGGTCACCGTGTCCCCGTCCGCCGGAACCACGGTGAACTGGCCGGGAAAATACTCGGTCCCGAACGCGTTCCGGATGTACGAATCGGTGAACACGGTGTTGCTCCGGTTCGGCTTGACGATCGGCTCGAGAAGCAGCCAGCGCCTGAGAAAACCGTCGGCGTCCGGCGCCAGTGCGCCGGACGATGCGGACGTGAAATACGGCGACAGGCTGCGGACGGAGTCCGCGGTCGGGGCCGGGCGGGCTTGAGGCGTCCCGAGGGCCAGGATGAGGCTGACAGGCAGGATGATACTGCGAAACGATTTCATGACGGATCCTCCGCAAGAATGGGGGATTGGGTGCTCGGGGATATGGATTCAGCCCCGCAGAAGTTAAAATAAGCAGGAATTTCCGAATGTCCTTGTAAAAAATTGCATCTTTTTCAATTGCCGGAAACCGTTGAAACGGTTTCCAATGACATTCATTCCCGGTTGACCCACGGCTGAAGCCGTGGGCTGTCACGGCGACATACTTCCGATGAACTTCGAGAAAATCCATGATCCGTAAAACGGGCGCCCCAGGGTAGAACCCTGGGGCGATCGGGATTCAGACGAAGCATTGCCGAAAAAAAAACTCATTGACAAACCGATTTCGCAGGCATATATTATTTCAGAGCCAATACCGAAAATCCTCCTCTTCCTGTCTAGATGAAATCTAATCTCTCCTTGCTGAGCCAGACGCGCTAGGCATAAGTACAAAATTAACATATGGATATACTATTTGCGGGGAGTGGGCGGTTCCAAGACCGTGGAATCTTTTTGGGCGGTTTTAAACGAGGATGTGACCATCATGCAGAAAACGGGTAGAGTGATCCTGCTTGTATGCATCTGTACGTTCGCAGGCCAGGCACTAACAGCCGGCGACCGGCCGATCGTATGGGCACAGCGCGTGGTGAACTACACCATGCAGACTTACACACCGTCCCAATTGGAGGGGGAGTGGGGATGGTCGTATTGGTGCGGTTTTTATCTTCTGGGTCAGTACCGGGTATACAAGGAAACGGGCCAGTCCGCGTATTTACAGTACATCAAGGACTGGGTGGATCTGCACGTGGACAGCAACGGGAACCTTGACTGCCCGATCAACGGCCTGAACCCGGTCGAACCCGGATATGTCACACTCATGCTGTACGCGGAAACCGAAATCGCGAAATACGGTCTGGCCGCGGAAAAGATACGGAACGCGCTGTCCACGTATCCCCGGACCTCGGACAACTGTTTTTCCATGGACGATAATCCGGAAGGCTGGGACCAGCTCTGGCTGGACGGGGCTTACATGGCGCTTCCCTTTTACGCGAAATACGGCCAGGTGACCGGAGACACCGCGTGTATCACGGACGCGGCCGATCAGCTCATCCGGTACGCAGTCCATCTGCAGGATGCCTGCGGGCTTCTGTATCACGCGTACGACGAGGACGCCTCGCGATTCTGGGCCGACCCGGTGACGCATCATTCGCCGATTTTCTGGGGAAGGGCCATGGGATGGTTCAGCATGGCGCTCGTGGAGATCCTGGACTGCATGCCCGATGACCATCCCAAACGGCCGGCCCTGATCGCCATCCTGGCGGCTCTGGTCGAAGGCCTTGCCGCGGAGCAGGATCCGGTGACCGGATTGTGGTACCAGGTCGTGGACCAGGGCGGCCGCGACGGCAACTGGCTCGAAAGCTCCTGCTCCTGCATGTTCTCCTACGCGGTGTGCAGAGCCGTAGCCAGGGGGTATGTTCCGGACGCGTACCTGAGCACGGCCGTGCTGGCCTATGAGGGCATTCTGCAGAACCGGATCATCTATTATCCGGGGGGGCCTATCCATCTCACCCAGATATCAGCGGGCGTGATCGCGGACAGCTCGTATGCCTACTATGTCAATGTCGCCAAACATGAGGACGATCTGCACGGACTGGGCGCTTTCCTCATGATGTGCTGGGAGATGGAAAAGGTCAACGGCCCGCCCTCGGTCCGCATTCTTTCGCCCGCGGATCCGTCTCATCTCAGTCCGAATACGGACGTGACAATCACGGTGAACGCGACGGACGTGGACGGGGACGTGGTCCGCGTCGATTTCTACGAAGGTTCGGACCTCCTGTATTCGGACGACGCATCCCCCTGGGAATTTCACTGGGGCAGGCCCGCGCCAGGCAGTTACGTCCTGACCGCGGTGGCAGTGGACAATGAAAACGACTCCTCCGCGTCGGATCCGGTCCGTGTATTCGTGACGGATAATGCCGTTCTCGTCGAAGCGGAGACGGGGACTGTCTCGCCGGGAACCGTGGACACGGACATCGCGGGATACACGGGAACCGGATTCGTCAATCCGGCGAACCAGATCGGAAGTTACCTGGAGTTGTCCTTCGTCCTGCCCCGGTCCGGGACATGGAACATGACCACCCGGTACACCAACGGTTCCGTGAACAACCGGCCCTGCACGATCCAGGTGGACGGCGGAACCGTGCGGGAGAGCTTCGACTTTCCGTCGACCGGGGCCTGGGCCGACTGGGCCTATTCAGATCCGATCGGGCTGGATCTCGCGTCCGGTTCGCATATCTTGCGGCTCACCGGATTGACTTCGGAGGGCGGCCCGGATTTCGATCACGTGAAATGGCTCGATCCCGAGAACCTGATATACATGAAGCTCAAGGTCCGGCTGGAAGGGCCGGGTCAGCCGGCAGGAGGCATGTTCACGGCGCTGAATGCGGCTGGATCCATTCCGATCGCTTCACCCTATGCGGATCACAGGTCAGCCGTCCGGATTCCGGCCGGAGTAACCGACTGGGTGTCGGTCGAATTGAGAAGCTTGGCGTCAGGGCCAGCTTCGGTTCAAAGGTCCTTTTTTCTGAGAAAAGACGGGGCCGTGACGGATACGAACGGGGCCACGACCGGACTCCTGGTTCCGGGCGCGGATGCGGGGGATTATTTCATCGTTGTCCGGCATCGCAATCACCTCGCGGTCATGAGCGCGTCCGCCCGGTTTCTCCATTCCGGAAGCCCGGATCCGTACGATTTCACGGACGCGCCGGGCCGCTGTTACGGGTTGGCTGGAGAAAAAGACCTGGAAGCGGGAGTGTGGGGGATGTGGGCCGGAGACGTGAACCAGGACGGCAATGTCACCACCATGGATTACACGTCCTGGTACAATTCCGCGAGGCTCGGCGAGTCAGGGTACAGGGGAACGGATATGGACATGGACGGTTTCGTTACGACGTCCGATTACACGATCTGGTACAACAACGCCAGGCTGGGAGCGGCCTCCGGGGTGCCGTGATCGGGAAAGCCCCGGGGTGTAAGTGCCAGGCATCTTGGAGGGGCCAGGCATTTTTTGCGCTTTATGTGTCGTCCCCGCGTTTTTCAGGCGGGGACCTTTCATTCAGCCCGCCCTTCCCCGGATTCCCGATAGAAGAATTCGGGAATGACACCACCCCCTTCACCCGTAATGAATTTTCCCGCAATCCCGGATTCCCGACAGAAAAGTTCGGGAATGACACCGATCGAAGCCTTGAAGGCGCCCGGCGCTTGCGCTTAAGAATTCAACGGGATCTTCCGGGTCTTCCCTTCCCACCCCGTCCGGGCTGAAAATCCGCTTGTTAAAAACAACTCTGTTTTTTACCTTGCCCTATTCCATCTCCACGGAAAGGATTCGCCATGCAGCGCACCATCAACCGCCTCTTCCGCGACAGCGCCGAACGCTTTCCGGATAATCCGATGATGTGGGAGAAGTCCGGCGGCGTGTACCAGCCGACCGATTATCGGACCGCCCTGCGCCTCGTCGAGGAGACGGCGGCGGGTCTGATCCGTCTCGGCCTCGGCAGGGGCGACCGGATCACGCTCCTGTCCGAGGGGAGGAACGACTGGGTCTTTTCCGAGCTGGGAATTCTGTTCGCCGGGGGCGTCAACGTTCCCCTGTCTGTCAAACTGCAGGAGCCGGCTGAAATCCGGTTCCGCATCGCGCATTCCGGATCGAAATTCGTCATTGTCTCGAGCCGACAGCTTCACAAGATTCTGCCTCTCCGTAAGGATCTCCACGAACTGGAGGGAGTCATCGTCCTGGACGATACCGGCATCTCTGAAAAGGGCATTGTGACCATGGCCGAGGTTCGGAAAACAGGGAGGGAACTCCTCTATCGGGAACCCGGCCCGGTATACGAGCGCGAACGTTCCGTCACGGAGAGCGACCCGGCCAACATCTGCTACACCTCCGGCACCACGGCCGATCCCAAGGGCATCGTGCTCACACACCGCAATTACACGGCCAACGTGGAACAGGCCCGGGCATTTTTCGATCTGCCGGCGCATTTCGTGTCTCTTCTCATCCTGCCCTGGGATCATTCCTTCGCCCACACCTGCGGCGTGTTCGCGCTCATTTCAGGCGGGGCAAGCATGGCGTCCGTGGAAACGGGTGACACCGCGATCGCGACCATGCGGAACATCGGAAAGAACATCAAGGAGATCCGGCCCACTTTGCTGCTGAGCGTGCCCGCCCTGTCCGACAATTTCAAGACCAACATCGAGCGCCAGATCGCGGCAAAAGGGAAGGCTGCGTCCGCTCTCCTGAAAAAGGGCCTCGCGAACGCCTATGCCTTTCACGGGGACGGATGCGTCAACGGCCGGTGGAAGGGGAATCCGCTGAGAAAGCCGCTGCACGTTTTCTATGACCGTATTCTTTTTTCGAAGATACGCGGGGGATTCGGCGGCAGGCTGCGGTATTTCGTGGGCGGCGGCGCTTTGCTCGACATCCAATACCAGCGGTTCTTCGCGGCCATCGGCATTCCGGTGTACCAGGGATACGGGCTGACCGAGGCCGCGCCTGTGATCTCGGCCAACCGTCCCGGCCATATGAAAATGGGCACTTCCGGCCGGATCCTGCCGGACCTCCAAGTCCGCATCTGCGACGATGGCGGCAATGTGCTCCCGCAGGGTCAGAAGGGCGAGATCGTCGTCAAAGGCGAGAATGTCATGCAGGGATACTGGCGGAATCCGGAGTCCACGGCCTCGACGATCCGGGACGGGTGGCTGTACACGGGAGACATGGGATTCGTGGACGGGGACGGTTACCTGGTCGTGCTCGGCCGATTCAAGAGCCTGCTCATCTCGGATATCGGCGAGAAATTCAGCCCCGAAGGCATTGAGGAAAGCCTGAACACGAGCTGTCCGTTCATCAGGCAGATCATGCTGTTCAACAGCCAGAAACCCTATACAACCGCGCTGATCGTCCCTGACGCGGCGGCCGTCCTTCAGAAACTCAGGGAGTCCAATCTGTCCCCGGATTCACCGGAGGGTCAGACGGCCGCGATCAGCCTGTTCTCGGAGGCGATCCGGCAATTCTTCGTGCATCCGGATCTGAAGAACCTGTTCCCGAGCGTGTGGTTGCCCGCGGCATTCGCTCTTCTCGACGAGCCGTTCACCGAGGCGAATGGATTCATCAATTCCACGATGAAGATGGTACGGTGGAAGATCATCGGGCACTACCAGCAGCGGATCGATCATCTGTACACTCCTGAGGGGAAGGATCCGTATAACGGACTGAACCTGGAGGTTGTCCGCAGGATGGGGGAGTCGGGCGGGGGGAAGTGAGGGGATCGGAGAACATGATTTCCCGCGACTGACGGGCAGCGCGGGAATTCCGCCTTCTGCGCGTGATCCCTGCATCGCTATTTTGATATATGAGTTCTCATCCCCGCGTGGAGCCGTCACTCGAACGCATTGACGAGGAGGGTTGATGAAATCCACATGGCTGGTTCACAAGGGCGCACGCATTCAGTATGCCGATTATTCGGGGTTCCACGCGGATCTGGAGGGCCTGAAGGCGGAGGTGGAATATGCCAGCGAACAAACACTCAAGGAGCGGCTGGAATCAGTGTTGTCTCTCGTGAATGTGACCGACACGAGCGGAACCCAGGAAATCGTCGAATATCTCAAGAACGCGGCCGTGCGGACCAGGCCTTATATCCGGAAAATGGCGGTAGTGGGCGTCCCGGGCTACAAGAAGATACTCCTCAGGGCGGTCATTGCATTTATCGGACAGGAGATCAAGCCTTTCGATACGGTGGAGGAGGCGAAGGACTGGCTGACGCAATGAGCGGACCCGCGGATCCAACTCAGCGTTTGCCTGGAATCCGTCTGCCTGTCGGCGGATCTATTTCCGGCGATCGTGTGTTGTCCGCGCTCAGCTCAGATTCGCAGCCGGTGCTGCGGAGTAGTCGTTTCTCATTGAACGAAAACAGTTGACAATTACTTTAATTCTGTCTACATTTTAACTGTCAGGTAACTGTTTTCCCGATTATACAATTCCAGTAAAATCAATGCGATGCCGCATTCTTATTAGACGGCCGAATATGTGTCCCATCTCATGCGTGAACGTTAACACGACATATTCTTCCTGGAATATGTGCGCAAATTTCGGTTCACTCAATTCACTCCTGAAAAAAAATAAATCACTTGCAATACAAACGATCAGCGGTTGTCCGTCGGACTTTTCCTGTAAGATGCTGTAATCCATTCATGCCCATCCGGGTTGACGCGGCTGTTGTGTTACATGGTGCAGCGAGAGGATGGCTTTTATGCGAGCAGCTCTGTTCCCAGGCCGGTTTTTCGGCGCAGAAGGCTACCGATACCCGCAAATTTTCACTCTCCATTGTCTGAGCCCGCCTCTCTCAATTATCCCCTTTTCAGATTCAACCTTCAAATAGAACGGCGAAAATGCGGTTCTCCGAATATTTGGGAGGGGAAAGGAGTATGCGATGGTTCGTTTGTTCTCCGGGGGGATGAAAAGGATTCTGCTGTCAGCGGTTTTGACCGGGCTGACCGGTGTCATGACGGCCGGCAGTCAGACAATCACCACCAATCAGACAGGCACGAACAACGGCTACTACTATTCATTCTGGACGGACGGCGGCGGATCCGTATCCATGACGCTGGGATCCGCCGGCAACTACAGCACACAGTGGAGCAATTGCGGAAATTTCGTGTGCGGGAAGGGCTGGAACCCGGGAGCGGCCAGAACGATCACCTACACGGCCAGTTTCAACCCGAGCGGTAATGCGTACCTGTGCGTCTACGGATGGACGACCAACCCGCTCGTGGAATATTACATCGTCGACAGCTGGGGCACCTGGCGTCCTCCCGGAGCGACATCCGTGGGAACCGTCACCTCGGACGGCGGCACCTACGATCTGTACCGGACCCAGCGTGTCAACCAGCCCTCGATCATCGGAACGGCCACCTTTTATCAGTACTGGAGCGTCCGCACGTCGAAAAGAGCG
The DNA here is from genome assembly GCA_016933415.1 of bacterium. Taxonomy (GTDB): domain Bacteria; phylum Zhuqueibacterota; class QNDG01; order QNDG01; family DTFT01; genus JAFGAX01. The sequence continues at coordinate 38,902 of JAFGAX010000106.1, read as the reverse complement.
GGCGGAACCGTGACGACCGCCAATCATTTCAACGCATGGGCGGGGAAGGGCTGGAATCTGGGGACGCATAATTACCAGATCGTCGCGACGGAAGGCTATCAGAGCAGCGGCAATTCCAACGTGACGGTCGGTGGCACCACCAGCAGCACCCTGACCGTCTCCCCGACCTCTCTCAGTGTCGGAGCCGCATCCGGCAGCAGCCCGGTTTCCGTCACATCCAATGTCAGCTGGACGGTCACGGACAACCAGAGCTGGCTGAGCGTGTCGCCGACCAGCGGATCGAACAACGGCAGTTTCAACATATCTTACACGGCCAATACGTCGACTTCGAGCCGGAGCGGGACGGTGACCGTGTCCGGGGGCGGCATCACCCGGACCATCGGCGTGACGCAGAGCGGAACCGGCAGCAGCGGCACCTACACCATTGTTGTCCGGGCGCGCGGAACGAGCGGCAGAGAGAGCATCCAACTGCGGGTCAACAACGGATCGGTTCTGCTGGGGACGTGGACTCTCGGGACGAGCATGGCCAACTACACCGCGACCACGACCCAGACCGGCGGCATCACGGTGCATTTCACGAATGACGCCAGCGGCCGCGACGTGCAGGTGGATTACATCCAGGTCAATGGGGCGACCCGCCAGGCTGAAGCCCAGGCCACCAACACAGCGGTCTGGCAGAACAGCAAGTGCGGCGGGTCGTACAGCGAATGGATGCACTGCAACGGGTATATCGGATTCGGGAACGTGGTCGGCAAGGCTTCGAGGCCGGAGGAAGAACGTCTCCCATTGCCTGAAGATTTCTTCGTGTCGCAGAACTATCCGAATCCCTTCAATCACACGACCGCGATCACATTCGGGATACCCGAGGATGTTTTTGTGTCCTTGAAGGTGTACAATGCGGTCGGCGGAGAGATCGGCGAGCTGATCGGACGGGAACTGCCCGCGGGACGGCACACCGTGACCTTCGATGCGTCGGAACTCTCGAGCGGCGTCTATTTCTATGTCGTCCGCGCGGGGAATCATTTCTCCGCGGAAAAAATGACATTCCAGAAATAACGGGTTCGGCCGGAAAAGGGGAAGAGGTGATTGCCGGCCGGTTTCTTCCCCGGATCATCCGGGTGAGCGGACCTGAAACGCTGCGGCATGATCGCCCCGGGCTCAAAACCCGGGGCGATTTTTGTCATGCGGACGGACGGCCGCTTCATCCCGGGTTGTGCTCCTGTCCGGCGATCCTTTCGGCAGGATCATCGGGAGCGGCTTCCTCCGGCGCGAAACTTCAGGCGCATCGTCGGGAATCGGCCGGCGGAAGGCTTTCCGTTGACATTGATGTGAATAATTGCTAATTTATTGTTTTGAATTCGCTTTCTCTGTCAATCCAAAGCTGAACAGGAATTCTGAAATTCACCACGATCCTGTCGCGGAAACGCACAAAACCAAAGCAGGCCGCCTTTTTGGAGGATGGATGAGAAAATCACATGTACGTGTATTCGCATGGGTGCTGGTACTGTCCACCGCCTCTTCTCTTCAGGCCCGCACCATCCGGCTGGTCTGCCCGTACGCCGGAACCATCACCGACGCGTACAGGAACGAGGCCAGGGGCATGGACCTCGAGGATACCGGCTTTTTAAAGGGCCTGTTCGTCCAATGGGTTGACCCGGAACGTTGCCAGTGGAATGCCTTTGTGTACCAGTCGTCCGACGTGAACTACAGCACGCTCTGGGGCGGACATTTCATCTATGATCGTTATTTCAGGGCGGGCGGAAGGGGCAAATGGGTGGCGGGCGCGGGCGCTGAGGTCCTGCGCATTGACATGGACGCCGGACCGCGGATTGCGCCGACGATCATGCCGGCCTTGACCGGGTTCAGCCTCGTGAACAACCTGTTCATCCCGTACGGCCGCTTCGGGTACCGGTTTGAATTCCGTCCGAAACTGCTGGTAGTCGGGATCATGCCCTGGGCCGGGGCGCAATACCAGGGCGTCCGGGGAGACCTGAGCCTGGCCGTGGATCCGCCCGGACCCGCGCCGCTCACCCGGATTTCGGAAAGCATCGATCAGGATGATTTTTTCGGCCTGGCCGGGCTGAACCTGAACAGCCACTTGTTCCACCTGCTGGAGCTGGAGGGTAAAGTCTACGGCGCATTCAACGGAGAATCGGATTACACGTCGGTTTCGGCCATGGCCAACCTGTTCCTCACGCGCAGGATCGCCCTGTCGTACCGGTTCAAATACCTGGAGCTTCCGAAAGGCACGGACCTGTATCACATGTGGGGATTGGCGGTGATGCTGTGAGCCGGATTCGATCCGCCGTTGACATGCCGCCCGTCCGGAGCGCCGGATGACGCGTCCGGTACGCATGCTGCTGGTGGCGGCGGGCACGGCATGCGTGGGCCTGGGGTTCATCGGCATGTTCCTGCCGGTTCTGCCGACCACGCCTTTTTTGCTTCTTGCCGCGGCCTGTTACGCCCGAAGCTCTCAGCGGTTTTACCGGTGGCTCATGACCAACCGCTGGTTCGGGGCCATTTTGCGGAATTACCGGGAAGGGAGAGGCCTTCCGCTGAAGCAGAAAATCACCACGCTTCTGCTGTTGTGGCTGACCATCGGCGCCACTGCCGTGTTTGCGGTCACGTCGTTCTGGATACGGTTTTTTTTACTGATCGTCGCAGTCGGAGTCACGATTCATCTTCTGAAAATCAAAACGTTCAGGCCGGAAAAAAACCGCCTCCGGAAGGCTTTCAGCCTTCGGGAGGCGCCGCCGCCTGAGAATGGCTGTCAAACCGGGGAATCAGGAGGGTAAACCCATGAAAGACGAAAAGAAAAAACTCACCACGCGCAACGGCGCGCCTGTCACGGACAACCAGAATCTGATGACCGCCGGGCCGCGGGGCCCCGGACTGCTGCAGGACGTCTGGTTCCTCGAGAAACTGGCCCACTTCGACCGGGAGGTCATTCCGGAGCGGCGCATGCACGCCAAGGGATCGGGCGCGTACGGCACGTTCACGGTCACGCACGACATCACCCGGTACACCAAAGCCAGCATCTTCTCCAAGGTCGGCAAAAAAACCGAGTGCTTCGTCCGCTTTTCAACTGTCGCAGGGGAAAGGGGCGCCGCGGACGCGGAACGGGATATCCGGGGCTTCGCCATGAAGTTCTACACCGATGAGGGCAACTGGGACCTGGTCGGGAACAATACGCCGGTTTTCTTTTTAAAGGATCCCCTGAAATTCCCGGATCTCAACCACGCGGTGAAACGAGACCCCAAGACCAACCTCAGGAGCGCCAGGAACAACTGGGATTTCTGGACTTCCCTGCCCGAGGCCCTGCACCAGGTCACCATCACCATGAGCGAACGGGGCATTCCGCTGTCGTACCGGCACATGCACGGCTTCGGCAGCCACACGTTCAGCCTGATCAACTCGAAAAACGAGCGTTTCTGGGTGAAGTTTCACCTGGTCTGCCAGCAGGGCATCAAGAACCTGACGGACGGGGAGGCGGAGGCAATCGTCGCGAAGGACAGGGAAAGCAACCAGCGGGATCTTTTCGAGAGCATTGAAAAGGGTGATTTCCCGAAGTGGAAGATGGCCATCCAGGTCATGCCCGAGAAGGACGCGGCCAAAATGCCGTACAACCCGTTCGACCTGACCAAGGTCTGGTTCCACAAGGACTATCCGCTCATCGACGTCGGCGTCATGGAACTCAACCGGAACCCTGAAAACTACTTCGCCGAGGTCGAGCAGGCGGCTTTCAACCCGGCGAACATCGTTCCCGGCATCGGCTTTTCGCCGGACAAGATGCTTCAGGGCCGGCTGTTCTCGTACGGCGACGCCCAGCGGTACCGGCTCGGCGTGAACCACCACCAGATTCCGGTCAATGCCCCCCGCTGTCCCTACCACAGCTATCACCGCGACGGCGCGATGAGAACCGACGGGAACTACGGCGGTACGCTGGCGTACGAGCCCAACAGCTACGGCGAATGGCAGGAGCAGAAGCAATACGAAGAACCGCCCCTGGCCCTTGAAGGCGCGGCCGGGCATTGGGACCACCGCGCGGACGACGCTGATTACTTCACCCAGCCGGGCAAGCTGTTCCGCCTCATGAACGCCGGCCAGCAGAAGGTCCTCTTCGAAAACACCGCGAGGGCCATGGGCGACGCGCCCCGCGAGATAAAAATACGCCACATGGGCAATTGCTTCAGGGCCGATGCCGCGTACGGCGAGGGCGTGGCCAAGGCGTTGGGCATTCCGATGAGTGAAGTGCCGAAATAAGAAATGTCCCGGAGGGCTTGTTTCAGGGAACGGCGGCTGAGTCCGCCGTTTTTTATCGGTTTGAAGCCGGGGGAAAAGCGGGGACACATCCCGAAGATCCGTGAAACCCTGGGGTTGTACATAAAGAAGGTATGCGGCGCCACCTCCCGAAGGTCCGGGACCTTCGGGAGGTGGCATTACTTCAGAGCCCGCTTTTTCGTCCGCTTCGTCGGCGCTGCGGCCATGGGGTCCTCGGGCCAGTGGTGCCGGGGATAGCGGGCCTGCATCTGCCTGCGTATGGAGGCGTACGTGTTCTTCCAGAAACTGGCAAGATCGGCGGTGACGGCCAGGGGTCTGGAAGCGGGAGAAAGAAGGTGCAGGGTGAGGGGAACGCGTCCCGAAGCAACGGCTGGAGTCTCTGCCAGGCCGAACATCTCCTGCAGGCGCACGGCCAGAACAGGGCCTGCCGGAGAGGCGTAATCGATTGCTATTCGCGACCCGCTCGGCACCTGGATGTGCGAAGGAGCCATGCAGTCGAGGCCGCGGCGCTGATCATGACTCAGCCCTGCTTTCAGTATTTCCGTGAGATCGAGACGGCTCAGCTGGTCGAGACGGGACATTCCGTCCAGATAGGGCAGCAGCCATGTCTCCAGTTTCTCCAACAGGGCCGGATCCGAAAAATCCGGCATGTCCGGCACAACGCTCCCGGCCCAGCGGACACGGTTCCTGAAACGCTCCGCTTCCGCATCCCACGGCAGAACATGCAGGCCCAGCCGCCGGATGCCCGTGATCAGGGCACGGCCGACTTTTTCCGGGTCCCCCGTCACATCCGTTTCATCCAGAAGCAGTTTCCCGAACCAGCGCTGTGTCCGCGAAAGCACTCTCGCCGCCCGGTCGTCCCATTCCACGGTTTCAGTCGTGACGATCTTGTCACCGAATTCATCCTCGAATTCCCTGCGCGAAAGCGGGGCGGCCAGATAGATTCCTGCGTTCGAACCTCCCGCATCCGCTTCCGCGACAGCGATGAATTCCTCGCGAGACAGGGGGCCCGGCGGCAGGGAAGCCGGAAATCCTCCTGCGAGCTGATAGACACCGGGCCGGTCGGCAAGCCTGCGTCCGATGCGATCCGGATAGGCCCAGGCCAGGAGCAGGCCGGCCGAAGCTTCGCCTCTGTCCTTTCCGGCAATTCCCGCATTCTCGATGAGCCTCCGCTTCTGGGCCAGAATCCTTTCAACGGCCGGGCCGCGGCCGGATTTCAGGTTTTCCATTCCGGAGCGGATGTCCGCATCATGCTTCCGGCCTGCGGAAACCGTTCCACCCTCCTCCAGGCAAGCGGCCAATTCACATGAGGCCGATCCCCAGCCCCTTTCGGCGGCTTTGAGTATCATGTGGCTGAAACGCGGATGTATGGGAAGTGCGGCCATGCGTTTGCCGTGCGGGCTCAGGGATCCGTCGGGTTTCAATGCCCCCAGGCCGATGAGCAATTCCCTGGCCGTGCCGAGCCGGCCGGAATCCGGAGGATCCAGAAAGGACAGGTTTTCGGCAAAGGGCTCTCCCCACACCGCGAGATCGAGCGCCAGATGCGCCAGATCCGCGGTCCGGATCTCCGGGAGCGGGTTTTCAGGAAGGCGGTCGTGTTCCGCCTCGATCCACAGCCGCAGGCACAGTCCGGGAGCGGTGCGGCCCGCGCGTCCCCTGCGTTGATCCGCCACGGCACGGGACACCGGCACCGTGACCAGGCCGGACATGCCGCGCCTCGTGTCGAAACGGGAGACGCGGCTGAGCCCGGAGTCCACCACAACGCGTATGCCGTCGATGGTCAGGCTGGTCTCGGCGATGCTTGTGGACAGGATCACCTTCCGGGTTCCTTCGGCCGCTGGCGCAAACGCAGCTTCCTGAATTGCGGGAGACAGATCGCCGTGCAGCAGGTGCACCTTCACATCCGGTTCCGGCTTGCCGGCCAGAAGAGTCTCCACGGCCCGCATTTCGCCCATTCCCGGCAGGAACACCAGCACATCGCCGTCCGAAAGCGACAGGCCCCGGCGAACCGCGTCCGCGACGCGATGCGGCAGGGGCCTGTCGGCCTGGAATTGACTGTAACGGGTTTCCACGGGGAAGCTCGGCGTATCCCCGGTGATAACGGGCGATTTTCCGAGAAGATTCGACACGGCCGCGCAGTCCAGAGTGGCGGACATGACCAGGATGCGCAAATCCGGCCGGAGGTGGCGCCGGGTGTCGAGCGAAAATGCCAGCCCGAGGTCCGCGTGCAGACTGCGCTCGTGGAATTCGTCGAATATGAGGAGACCGACATCCTCCAGGCCCGGCCTGTCGTGCAGCATGCGTGTGAGAATGCCCTCGGTCACGACTTCGATTTTCGTGTCTCTGCCGACCACGCTCTGCCCGCGTATCCGGTAACCGACTGTTTCGCCGGTTTTACGGCCGATCAGGCTTGACATGAATTCAGCCGCGCGCCTGGCCGCGAGCCTGCGCGGCTCGAGCATGATGATTTTTTTTCCTTCGAGCCAGGGGGATCCGTCCAGGGCAAGGGGAACGCGCACGGTCTTGCCCGCTCCCGGAGGCGCGGCCAGCACGGCGCAGCCGTTCGTTTCCAGAGCCCTGGACAGGGCCGGAATGCAGGGTTCGACGGGGAATGTCATTGTTATTGCATTCATAAGAAACAGAAAAAGTTAACACTTGCGGATGGGGAATGCAAGGGGGATTGCGAGTAGTCAGCATCCGGCTTTTCAGGCCTGGTTTTACATGACTTCCCCCGGTTCCAGGAGAGCCTCCCGCGGTTTTACAGATCCGCGGGAGGTTTTTACGCAGGATGGATGTCGGACGGGAAGCGGACAGGAGTCGACCGGATGTTTCGCTTGATCTTTGGTTCATTTTCGTTATCTTACTGCCGTAGTCATCTCATTCAGGGCGGATGTTCGATCCGTCCGGGGATTCATCCCCTGACGAGCGGAAGGCCGTCCGATGTCAACGGAGGAACGGAGGCGCATCATGGAAAACCGGATCCGCGTGTTTTCTCAATATAGGCATCTGGCGTTGTTCATTCTCATGGTTTTGCTGATCTCATGTAAATCCGGGAAGAACACAACGGATCCGGGAATGGACATCGGGAAGGGATTCCTGACGGTAATGCCCATCCACAGGGAGGCTTTCTACCTCATGGTGAACCTGGGGCACATGAACCAGCCCGGGCACGTGTTCCCGTCCGACCATGGGGGGTTTTATCTGAACGACCACATGGCGCAGACGCCCGTGTTCAGCCCCGGCGACATGACGATCAGCCGCATCACGGCCACGGAGCACGTGAACAAGGGGTATACGGATTACGCCGTGACGCTTTCCGCGAACCGCGGCCGTTTCCAGATCGTACTGGGGCACCTGTTCCGCATGCGTGAGGATCTCATGACCCGCGCCCGGGCATCCGGTGAACCCGATTGCGACGAATACAGCACGGGCGGGGACACGTACCGGCAATGCCTCTACTGGACGGACATCCCCGTTTCAGCGGGAGACACAATCGCAGTGATGGGCGGGAATCCCGGCCAGCTGGGCATGGACTTCGGCGTGTACGACGAAACCCGGAGCGTTGACTTTGTCAGCAATCGATTCGACGAATACCTGTATCCGCATTCGGTTTCTCCGCTGGACTATTTCACGGACGAAATTGTCGCCATTCTGACACCGGTCTGCGGCGAATTCCTGTGCGGCAGGCCGGGCTTCAGAACCAAGCCGCCCATCGGCGGAACCGTGGGATATGACAGCGCAGGCACGGCCCAGGGTATCTGGTTCAGAACTGGAACTCCGACGTTCCCGGAAGATCCCCATATCGCGCTCGTGTACCACAACGCGGATCCGGACATTCCGGTGTTTTCAGCGGGCATTTCATTGACCGGGTTGGGCCCGGGATCCTATACATTCACCCCGGCGGACACGGGCACGGTGGACAGGCTGTTTCATCGCGTGCGGCCGGACGGCCGGTTGTACCGGTACGGCATACGAAATCTGTGCGACGGCCCCGGAACCATCCGGGACATTTTACTGGTGCAGATGACGGACCCGTCCCATCTGAAGATCGAGAAGCAGGATCCTTCCGCCGGGCCTCCCTGGCGGTTCACGGGAAACGCGGTGACGTATGAGAGGTGAAGGCTTATAAAACGGCGACGGGCCCGATTGGTGCGTCGCGGATATCCGGATAGGACAGACAAACCTGAAAGGTCTTGTAGACCGTTCAGGTTTCAATATTCCCGGACAGCCTCCCGCGGGTTTTGACCCGCTCGCGGGAGGCTTTTGTTGTTGACTTTGTTTTTCTATTTGGCTATATTGCCAAATAACCAATAAAGAAGAGGCCTTTCTTTGGAAAAACCGGATACCGGCAAATACGCCCTGCACGCCAAAATACTGAAGGCCCTGGCGCATCCCACCCGGCTGTTCCTTGTCGACGCGCTGGGCAAAAAAGAGCATTGCGTCTGCGAGTTGACGGAAATGGTCGGGGCGGACACGTCCACGGTTTCCAGGCACCTGTCGCTTCTGAAAAATGCGGGAATCGTCGGAATCGAGAAGCGGGGGACGAATGTCTATTATGCGCTGAAAATCCCGTGCGCTTTGAATTTCCTGAGATGCTCAAGAGAGGTGATGGAGGCCAGCCTGGCCGAACAAATCAAAGCCATCCGGAAACAATGAAAGACCTGCCTGGAGAACCGCATGAACTGGAAGAATGAGTGGAAAACGCTTCTCTTTGTGCTGGCCGCGTTTATCGGCCTCTATCACCTGCCGGTCGGCGTGCCCCGTTTTGACAATGCGATCATGGAGGCGCTCCACCTGGTCAAATGGTACGCCCGCGAGCATGTGGTGCTCTGTCTCATCCCCGCCTTCTTTATCGCGGGCGCCATCGGTGTGTTCGTCCGCCAGGAATCGGTGATGAAATACCTGGGCGCCGGGGCGAAAAAGGCTCTCGCGTACGGCGTGGCGTCCGTGTCCGGGACGATTCTGGCCGTCTGCTCCTGCACCGTGCTCCCGCTGTTTGCGGGCATTTACCGGATGGGTGCGGGTCTGGGCCCGGCTTCGGCTTTTCTGTATTCGGGCCCGGCCATCAACGTTCTCGCGATCATACTCACCGCGAGAATACTGGGGATGGAAATGGGCATTGCCCGGGCCGCCGGGGCGGTCTTTTTCAGTGTGGTGATCGGACTGCTCATGCATCTCATTTTCCGGAAGGAAGAGGCGAATCGTCGGGTGAACGCGCCGGCGGTCACGCAATCGAAGGAGACGAGGCCGCTCTGGAAAACCGCCCTGTACTTCGCGTCCATGGTCGGCATTCTGGTGTTCGCCAACTGGGGCAAACCGCTGAATCCGGACGGGATATGGCATGCCGTCTACTCGGTCAAGTGGCTGATCACGTCCCTGTTCGCGGCCGGGCTCGGCCTGATCCTGATTCTCTGGTTCCACCTGGCCTGGTGGAAGGTGACCGCCGCGGCCGCGCCGGTCGCCGTCCTCGCCCTGGTGTTACCGGACAATCCGGTGCTGGCCTTCGGTGCGGGCGCAATCGGCCTCGGCGCGATCACGGCCATGGACAAGGGAGAATCAGGCGACTGGTTCACGGCATCCTGGGGCTTTCTGAAGCAGATTCTTCCGCTCCTGCTGGGGGGCGTCCTGGCAGCCGGCATTCTGCTCGGCCGTGTGGGACAGGAGGGTGTCATTCCATCCCGGTGGATCAGCTCGGCTGTGGGCGGGAATTCCCTGCTCGCGAATTTCTTCGCGTCCATATCCGGCGCTTTCATGTATTTCGCCACACTGACCGAAGTGCCCATTCTGCAGGGGCTGATGGCGAACGGCATGGGCAAGGGCCCGGCGCTCGCCCTGCTGCTGGCCGGGCCCGCGCTTTCCCTGCCCAGCATGCTGGTCATCCGCAGCATCATGGGCACGAAGAAAACAGTCGTTTTCATCGCGCTGGTGGTCGTCATGGCGACGATCACCGGGCTGATTTATGGTTCCATTTTTTAACCGGCGGACATGAAGACGGCCGCGGGCGCCGGCCCGCGCCAAAAAGATTCGGAGGAATTACAATGAAAATCGAAGTCCTGGGCTCAGGATGCCCGAAATGCAATGCCACGGTGGAGAACGTGAAAAAGGCGCTGGAAGAGCTCGGCCGCACGGCCGAAGTGGTGAAGGTGACGGACATCAATGCCATGATCGAGCGCGGCGTCATGTCCACTCCGGCCTTGATCGTGGACGGCAGGCTCATGGTTCAGGGGAAAATGCCCAATGTCGGGCAGATCAAGGAATGGCTTCAGCAGGGGGATGCGTCCTGACGGGAAGAATGGGACTGGCCATGGCGCACAATCATACAAGGCCGGCTTCTGAAGGCCGTCTTGAAAAAAAACTGACCCTGACGATCGCCCTGAACCTGTTCATCACGCTGGTTCAGATCGCAGGGGGAATCGTTTCGGGAAGCCTCGCCCTTCTTTCAGACGCGGTGCACAACCTGGGCGACAGCCTCGCTCTGATCCTCAGCGCGGTCGCGGTGCGTATGAGCCGCAGACCCAAGACGCCGAAGCACACCTTCGGATGGAAGCGCGCGGAACTGCTGGCGGCCCTCGTGAATGCGACGGTTCTCGCCGTCATCTGCGTTTTTCTGATCCGCGAGGCGGTGGGGCGGTTTTCAAGCCCGAATCCGATTGCGGGCGGCCTCATGCTCGCGGTTGCGGCCGCGGGTTTTCTCGCGAATTTCGCCGGAATGGCCCTGCTGAGACGGGATTCCCGGAAAAACATCAACGTCCGGTCCGCCTACGTCCATCTGATGGGCGACGCGGTGTCCAGCCTGGCCGTCATCGCGGGCGCGGCGGCCATCGTTCTCTTCAGGGCCGCATGGATCGATCCGGTTCTGACCATTCTCATCTCCCTGTACATCCTGAAGGAAACCGTCGGCATTCTGAAGGAATCAGCGGACATGGTTCTCATGACTTCGCCCGCCGGGATAGACCTGGGGGATGTTCAGCGTTCCATCGAATCCGTGCCCGGCGTGAAGAACGTTCACCACGGCCATCTCTGGAAACTCAGCGATGCGGACGTCCATTTCGAGGCCCATGTCGACGTGGACGATATGCCGGTGAGCCGGACGGAGCGGATACAAAAACGGATCGAGAAAATTCTCCGAGACCGGTTCAGGGTCACGCATACCACGCTTCAGTTCGAATGCGACAAGTGCAAAACCAAGAAGTTTATTTAAGGGCAACTGCGGGCGGCGGCTCGAGTCGGGATCGACATCCGGCTTGAAGAAGAAAAACAGGAGGTTCGAATGAAAAGAATCGTTTCCATGGCACTCATCGCTGTGATGTCCATCCTTTCGACGTCCGGATGTTCAGGAGATGACCGGAAACAAAACGCCGGGAACCTGAAGCCGGTCGCCGCGACGGTTTCGAAAAAGAAAGTCACCTTTGTCGAACTCGGATCGGTCAAGTGCATTCCGTGCAAAATGATGCAGCCGATCATGGAGGATATCGAGAAGGAGTACGGCGATCAGGTGGACGTGGTCTTTGTCGACGTCTGGACCGATGCGGGCAGGCCGTACGCGGAAAAGTACGGCATACGCGCCATTCCGACCCAGGTTTTCCTGGACGGGAACGGAGCGGAATACCACCGCCACCAGGGGTTTTTCCCTAAGGAAGAACTGGTCAAGATCCTTAAAATGAAGGGCGTACAGTGACTGTCCGCCGCTCCGGATTCTGTGATCGGTTCCGGCCTCGGAATCACGGAAAATGGCAGGATCCGCCCCTGAACGAAAACATGAACGCATGATTGAAAGCGGAAATCCTGAATGGAAAATCTTTTCGTCTGGCTCACCCATAGTCTGACCGGATCGGCCTGGCTGGCCCTGACCGCTTCTTTCACCTGGGGCATCCTGAGCATCCTCCTCAGCCCGTGCCATCTGTCCTCCATTCCACTGATTGTCGGCTTCATCAACGGCCAGGGAATCGTCACGAAGAAACGCGCCTTTGTCCTGGCATCGTTGTTTTCGGCCGGCATTCTCATCACCATCGGGGTCATCGGACTGATCACGGGCCTGATGGGACGCATCATGGGCGACGCGGGGAAAACCGGCAATTACTTCGTGGCCGTGATATTTTTTGTGATCGGTCTGCACCTGCTGGATGTCATTCATATCCCGTTTCTGGGAGTCTCCGGTCAGCCGAAGACAAAACGAAAAGGCGCCCTGGCCGCATTCGTGATCGGCCTTCTGTTCGGCGTGGCCCTGGGGCCCTGCACGTTCGCCTACATGGCGCCCATGCTGGGCATCGCGTTTCAGGCCGCTTCCACGAACCTGCCCTTTGCCGTTTTCCTGGTGCTGCTCTACGCGATCGGGCACTGCTCGGTCATCGTGCTGGCCGGGACCTTCACCAGCATGGTGCAGAAATACCTGCATTGGAACGAACGCTCGAAGGGCGCGGTGATTCTGAAAAGGGTCTGCGGAGCGCTTGTCATTCTGGGGGGTGGTTACATGATATGGATGACGATCTGAGCGCGGTGACGGATGAGGAGACGATCAAATGGAAAAAATAAAAATCCTCTTCCTCTGCACGGGCAACTCCTGCAGAAGCCAGATGGCCGAAGGATGGGCCCGTCATCTCAAATCAGATGTTATTGAGCCGTATTCGGCGGGTATCGAAACGCACGGCATGAATCCGTTTGCCGTCAAAGCGATGGCAGAGGCGGGCGTGGATATCTCCGGACACAGGTCCAAGCACCTGAGTGAGCTAAAGGATCAAACGTTCGATTATGTGGTCACGGTCTGCGACGCGGCGAACGAATCCTGCCCGTTCTTCCCCGGAAAGACCGTGCGAATTCACAAAGGCTTCGACGATCCTCCCAGGCTGACGAAATCCGCGGCTACGGAAGACGAGGCGTTCGGCCACTACAGGCGGGTCCGGGATGAAATCCGTGTCTATGTGGAGGGGATGCCGGAGAACCTGAAGGAATCCGGCAAGGCATCCGGCTGACGACGGGGATCTGATCCAGCCAGTCGGAGCCGTCGGGATTCGTCCTTTCAGAACGCCTGTCCCATGTTGAAAATTACCTGCATCCCCGGCTCGCGGTCCCTGCGATCCACGATGAAACCCAGATCCAGACGGAGCACGCCCACGGGCGTCGCGGCCCTGGCGCCGAATCCGGCCGTGTGCCGCATGCCCTTCAGTCCGGCTGACGCCGCATCGGCCCAGACATTTCCAACGTCCCAGAAAACAGCCGCGGAAACCATCCGGTAAACCGGCACGCGCCATTCCGCCGCATTCCAGACCAGCTTGAATTTTCCGCCCAGGGGGACGCGTTTGCGGTCCAGGGGCCCGGCGGTCTTGTACGGAAAACCCCGGAGCGCGGACGCGTCTCCTGCGTAAAACCGTTCGTTCAGGGGGATCTCCCGGTCCGGGTTCAAGGCGCCGACCCACCCGATCTCCAAGGCGGATGCCAGCACCGTGCGGCCGGCGGCCGGGACATAGATCCGCGCGATCAGGGTCGAACGGCCGAAGGACGCTGATTTCTTCGACAGCCCGCCCGCCAGTTCATTGCGAAATTCGACGGTGGAACCCCGTCCGGGGTTGAACGGATTGTCCCGGGTGTCGCGGCCGGCCGTCAGACCGATGCTGTGGATGTAGCTGGTCAGGGCCGCGGGAACGGGATCGATGCGGATGCGGACCAGGCGGGAGGCCTCGTTGATATACTGGCCGGACAACCGGATCCCGTTCCGCCACCGCCTTCCCACGGTCACGCGGCCGCCGAAGCGTTCGACGTCGTAGCCGGGCTCCTCCGTCCGGTCGGCCCTGACGATCACGTCCGTGCGGAACGGTCTCCCGAATGTCCAGGGCTCGGAAAACGAGCATTCGGCCCCCCAGTACTTGAAGCTACCCTTCAGTGAAACGCCGAATTTTCTCGCGGTGCCGGCCGTATTGGTGTTGAACAGCTCCATTCCGCCCCTGACTTTTTCCCAGTATCCGTACCCGACGGAAACATTGAACTCCCCGGATTTTTTCTCCTTCAATTCCAGAATCATGTCCCGTTCCGGCCCGTTCGAAGCGGTCGTGTCGGCCGGGCGGATGAACACGCTCTCGAACAGGCCGGTCAGGTACAGTTTTCTCTGCGATTCCAGGAGGTCCCGGACCCGCACCGTGTCGCCGCTTTGAAAAGTGAGTTCGCGCAGGACCACGGACGCGCGGGTTTTCTCCAGCGGGGGAAGCTGTATGGCGCCGATGAGGGAAGGAGGTCCCTCCTCGATCCGGATGCGCACGAATGCTTCGGCCGTCTCCGCGTTGATCTGGAAGTCGATGTCCGCGCGGCTGTCGATATAACCGCGGTCCGAGAGGTTCCGGAGAATCGCGTTCCGCGACTCGTCGAGCAGAGACCGTTTCAGAATGCCGCCGCGCGAGAGCGGGAGCCAGCCGATGATCAGGGAGTCCCGGAACGCGGCGTTTCCCGCGATCGAGATCATGCCGATCCGGGAAGGCCGTCCTTCCGAGACCCGTATCGAAATGCGGACCTTTTTTTTCAGGGAATCGATCCGGACATCCGCGTTCTCGACTTCGGCCTCCCAGTACCCGTGGTCGCGGTAGCAGTCCATGAGGCTCCGGAGGTCGCCTTCGAGTATCCGGGCGACGTAAGGGGCCTTTTTGAAGCGGGAAGAGGGCCGGGTGATCATGCACTTTCTCAGTTTCGATTCCGGAACCGCTCCGGCTCCGGCGATTTGAAGGCCGGCGACGGAATATCCCGGGGGCGCGTCGGGAAGCGCGTCAACAGCCGCGGCCGGCCGAACCGACAAGCCGATCGAAACCAGGGCCGGAAAAAGAAGCCGGTGTCCGATCATCCGGGAATCACTCCGATAGGGTGCAGGATCACTGAAACTTGATCTTGTATTTGAGATCGATGCCGGACCGGCCGATACGGTCCACCTGGCCTTCAACCGAAAAACGACGGTCGATCCACACATTCAAGCGCACGGATTCCTCGTTCATGTGTCCGACGGTTGTCGAATAATTCAGGGCGACGCGGCGTGAAACCCGTTTTGAGGCCTGCAGGCGCGGGCCCCACTCCTTGTCGAACCGGAACAGGTTCCCCTCAATGGACATGGAATCGAGCTGGAACAGGGTTCCCATATAATTTTCCGCCGTGGAAGCAACCCGCCGGCTGGAGAGTGATTTGGCTCTCTCCATGAGCACATCGGACATGCCTCCGTTCCTGTCGGACGAGGGAAGGGTCCGGTTGAGTTCATCCCGCGTGGCGCCGAACGTGAGCAGGGAGAGGATGTCCGTCCTGGAGGCCTGGGGCACGGAGGCGAGAACGAAATCCGCCTGATCCAGCGGACCCTGGAGCGTCAGGGTCACGACATAGGGCGTGCCTGAATAGGTCTGATAATTCCTGAGCCGGGCTTCGGCTTCGATGTCCAGAATGGGGTTGATCCGGCCGGCCGTGGCGAAATCCGCGGTGCCTTTTTTCAGCGTGAAAGCATGATCGAGATACTGCACCGTTCCTTCATGCGTGGTCAGACGGCCGGTTAATTCCGGGTTCGAGACGCGGCCGGACACGGCCAGTTCCGGCTGGAAACGGACCCGGGCGAGGTTGTTGTCGATCCAGACTTCGCGGCCGCCGGTGATCCGGACGTTCAACGCCATGTCCCGCACTTCATCCGGAAGCGGCGAAGAAGTCCGGGCCGGAGACCGGGTCATGGACAGGAAATCGGACGCTTTCATAGTCTGCAGGTAGCGGCATTCGCCCAGGATGATTTCGCCGGTCAGCCTGTTTGATGCCGCGTCCCGGACCAGGCTCAGGCGGCTCCTGTCCACGGCACAGGTCAGGCGGCCCGGTTCCCGGATCCGGATGTTCCGGAGTTCGGCGTTCAGGTTCCAGGCGCTGAGCCTGCCGCCTTTGTGCCGGAGACGGCCCCGCACATCCGCGGACCCGCCCAGAACGGGCAGGGACAGGGTGTCAACGGCAATCGTGTCCCTTGCGAATCGGACGGATAAACGGCCGTTTCCCGCACCCAGTTCCGTCCCGGCCGCGGTAAAATTGAGACCGCTTCCGGACAGACGGCCCGTCAACAGCGGGGATCCGGGCCGTACGGAGAAAGCGAGATCGGCCCGTACGACACCGCTCATGTTTTTCACCGGGGATGATTCCGGGAACAGAGAGTCCAGAAGGGCCAGGTGGAGCGAATCCACGGTCAGCGAACCCCGCATGGAATCGGACGCGAAAAAGAAACCGGAGCGGATGCCGGCCGGCCGAAGGAACGAAGCGGTCCCGGCCAGGAAGGGCTTCTCTCCGAGCGTGTATCCGATGTCCGAGGAGAGAGCCAGGGGAATACCGTTGACGCGGCCCGCCAGGCTTTCGATCCGGACTGTGGAATCCAGAAAGACCGCGGCCCAGGAGACCGAGTCGATTTCGGGTATTCCGGTCCCGCGGAACGAAGCGCGTAAACCGGACCACCGTCCATCCAAGGTGGGATCAGCAAGCGTTCCCGTGATCCGCAGGTCGAATGTCGACAGGCCGCCGATCCGCAGAGACCCGGGCAGGAAAGGCCGGAGCGGTTCCAGTCGGATGTCCTGTCCGGTCAGACGCAGGTCAAAGGGTTTTGTCGGGTCCGGCTTCCATGAACCGTACCGGTCCGGACCGACCGGTATCCATCCGGTCAGATCAATTGTGTTCGAGTCCGGCGTGTAGGAAAAACGATTGATCCGGAGCATCCGGTGTTCCAGCCCCGCGTCCAGAAAGACGGAGTCGGCGGTCATTCCGCCGATCGAAAGCGGGCGGACCGCCATGCGAAGAGACCCCGAGGGATGACCGTCCCCGGGAATCAGAGACGCGGCCATACGGATGCGGCCGCCCATTTTCAGCGTGTCTTCAGTCCGGAAGGCCCGGGCCGCGCAGAGAATGTCGGCGCCTTCCGCGGACCAGGACCGACTCCGGAACTCCAGGCGGAACCGGAGCGGTCCGGCCAGGGAGTCCAGGGCCCAGGCTGCCGTCCGAATCCCGGCGACCGTGAAATCGGCTTCCGCTTCAGCGGTTTCCCCGTGAACCCGGTAAAGACCCGTGATGCCGGCCGGTCCTGCGGCGGTCCATCCTTCGGGCAGAAAAACGGCGGCGAAAGAATCGTCGAGCCGGACGGAGAATGCGCCGCCGGAAGAAAAGGAAGAAAAGGAAGAAACGGAAGATCCGGAAGATATGGGGGGCCAGACTCCTTCCAGGCTCGCGGAAAGGCCCTTGCCTGTGATCCGGACATCCGCCCTGCCGTTTCCGATGTCCAGATCGAGCCGAAGCGGATCGAGCGGCCTGCCGCTGATTTTCAGGTTCTCAGCCGCGACCGTCGAGGTCGCGGAGAGACGGCCGGGGTCATCCGGGAATGCATCGATCCGGATGTCGCCCGAAAGCGCGCCCCGGACCGGAGCGTCTGAAGACATGAACCATCCGGACAGAAAAGGAATGTCCATCTGACGGAAGGAAGCGGAAAGCCGGGCCCGCCGACTGCCGCGGAAAGTCCACATACCGGATCCGGAAACGGATCCGGCGCCGGCGGTCAGTGAGAATGCATCCAGTACGACACTGTCCCCGTTCCAGACGCCGCTACTCCGGATGTTCTGTATGACTCCGCTCCGGAAGGAAAGACCGGCGGCTTCAACGTTCCAGGTCACGACAGGCCGGCGCAGGCTGCAGTCCGCATTCAATCGTCCTTCCACGATGCCTGAAACCGGGACCTGGACGTCCGCGTTTTCAATCGGGCGGCCAGAAGCCCGGTTATTCTGGTTCCAGTTTTCTGGATGATTGGAGAACGGGCTTCTGGCCGCTCCGACGGGTCTGATTCCCCGCCGCTTGCCTTCAACCAGAAGGCATGAAATAGCTTGGTCCCGCGAAGCGGGGCGGCGTCCATCATCCAAATTCCTTGTGATACTCCGCTGCTTGCGGCGGGGTCCTTCAATCAGCCGGCGCGGCCAGGATTCGACAGCCGTCCGGAAGGTCAGGCCGCCATGCATGCGCCAATCCCTGCCGAGAGGCGCGATTCGTCCCTCTGCCGTCATCCGGCCGCCGGGGATTTCCGCTTCGCATGACCCGATCGTGACCGCAGAGGAATCCATCATTCCGTTCAGGACCGGCCGATTGATAGAAACAGCTGTTTGATTGAGGAAAACCCGGATTGTATCCGCGGTGGCGCGGAACGAGACGGAGGGATCGGAGGCCGGCCGGGCCGCTCTCAGAACCATTCCGTCCATCGAGGCCAGGCAGGAATCCGGCCGGCCTTCGTGGACGCACAAGAAACGCAAACGGATTTCCGCATTCATGGGAAAACGTCCGCCGACGGCCGGCAGGGAGGCCCCGGATTCCGGCCGGTCTTCCGTCCCGCTCAGACGGCCGATGCGGCGGACATCGACCGAGACCGTGTCCACCCGGATGGAAATGAACAGGCGGCCGCTCCGCAGCCATTCCGGCAGGGGCGAATGAATTCGGATTTGGGTAATTGCGAGCAACGGCGGGGAATCCGCTCCTGCTTCCGAGATCCGGACGGATTCCATTCGGATTCCGCCGATCAGGCCGATGCGCAGGAGACCGATCGAACAGTCGGCGCCGGTGCCCCGGCGCACGGCGGTCACGATCTGTTTCTCAAGCCAGCCGGATGCGATGCTTCGGCCTGCGAGAACCGCGGCGATGGACGCGATCAGCAGGACAGCGAAAAGCAGGAGGATTTTAACGGGTCTGGAAATCACGGCGTCCAGGCGTTCGCGGTCCGACCCGTCCGCCCGGGCGGTCGGGCTCCGGGGGCTGTCCGGCACAGGCGGCTCACCGGATCTCCCCCAGTCTCCCGGCGGCGAGCGCGGCCGCGTAGTCTTTTTTCACGTAAAAAATTCCGGCAATCCAGTACTGCGCATTTCCCGAGTATTCGCTGGCCGGGTACAGCCGGAGGTATTCGCGGAATTCTCCGGCCGCGAGATCGTAGTTTTTTCTGGAAAGATCGAGGTAGGCCGCGTCGTAAAGGGCCCTGGCGCTTTCCGGAGACGGCGGGGGTCCGGAACCGCCGCCGGCCGCATCCCCTGCGCCCGCCGGTCTGTCGAAATTCCGCATCATCCGCGACATCCGGCTCCCGGTGTCGTCGAGCAGGTTGCGCAGAAACACCGTCTCCTCCCGCAGGGAGGATATTTCGGAAAGCAGGTCCGCTTTCACGGAAGCGTTGGATTCGCGGAGGGACAGAATGGAACGGTTGATTTCCCGGAGCTGTTCCCGCATCTGCTCATTGTCCTTCTGCAGGCCCGTGAGGCGATCCTGGATGGCGGCCGTATCCTCCTGGAAGCGGACGATCTCCTTTCGCGAGGCGCAGCCTGCGGCCAGGCCTGCGGTCAGCAGCAGAATCGCGATCGACCCGGTTCGGCTTTTCACGAGATTCTCCGGTTTTTGATAATATAACAAATAGCAGGCAGTGAATCTGATCGCTCGTTTACCCCGCCGCTTGCCTTCATTCGGAAGGAATATCATGGCTTGGTCCCGCGCAGCGGTCGGCGGGGTTAACGAACGAATATAATAAAATTTTATTACTATAAATAGAAGATTCGCCGCGGCTTGTCTTCAATAATTCATAAATCGAAAAGCTTGATCCCGCGAAGTCTTCAATAATTCGCATCTGTAAATTGATCCCGCAAAGCGGGACGGGCCGCAACCGGAAGGAATCACCCTGTATGAGGCCGTGATGTCCAGGACGGAGAAAAGGCTGATTTCCCGGGTCCTGAAAAAAACGAGGGGCAATCAGGTAAAGACAGCGACAATGCCGGGCATTTCCCGTATGACCTTGCGTAAAAAATCAAAAAATACGGAATGGGGGATTTAACGTAAAAGTTGTACACACCATGGACAATCTGTATAGCTATTGGACACCCCTCAGGATTATTCCCCTGTCATCCTTTTGGATTTAAATATCCGACAATAAACTAATTAAAGATATGACTGGATTCCGGCACGGGAATTGTGTTGTCTGTGCCGGAGAAAAGCGGCGCCGCTTTCGTCCTGGACAATGTCTACTTCGACTATGACCAGCATGCGCTTTCCTCCCAGGCCCGCGGCGTGCTCGCCGGGCACAGCCGCACGCTCAGGGAAAACCCGGACTTCCGGATCCGGATCGCGGGGCATTGCAACGAACGCGGCATCATCGAATACAACCCGGATGGCCTTTTTTATAATGAACGTACGACGCGGCTTCAGTCGCGCCGCACGCGGCGAGGATCTACCCTGAGAGTTTCGGGAAAAAGCGCGGGAGAAAAGAATCGAAAACCGGCATGATAAAAACTAACACAATCCTCATGATTTCCTAACAAGCGGGGACTACATTGTTCTTCTGAGAGCGGCGGATAATCATGTCCGCCGGAGGTTCAAAACCGGGGGAGGACACATGGCCCACCTGTTCATCGACGACGGACATATCGATTCAGAGGAGTATGCCAGCAATTACATCTACTTCGACGGGAACGACCCGGAATGCGTCGGCCGAATGCGTGATCTGGCGAGGCGTCTGGCCGCATCCTCTCCTGAGAATAGAAGGGTCCTTATGGATCAGGCGCAGTCCAGGCAGTGGAGACCGTGCGACGCGCCTTCAGGCGCGCCTTGAAGCGCGCCGCGGGCGCCGAACCGTCAGGGCCCGCGCCAGACCAGAACCGCGGCGGCGATGCCGAGGCCGTCCGCACACAGGTCCCTCCAGCTGAACCCGTCCCCTCCCCAGAAACCGAATCGTTCCCAGGGCACGATCGCATCCTTCACCTCCCAGAGAACACCCGTTGAAAACACGGCGGATGCCGAAGAACGCTCTTCCGCTTCATAGACCCTCAGAATCGAATACAGGCAGGCCGAAGCCGCGAAATGCTCGAGTTTGTCCCGGCGGAGTCCGCCCGGGGGCCTGAAGAACGCGTCCCGCGCCCATCTCCAGGCAGGCCGGTCCGGAGCGCCGGACATGGGCTCCGGAGCGCTCTGACCCTGGAAAAACAGTGAATGGGAGGGGATCCATGCCAGCGGACGGTTCATGTCCGGTGCGGTCCTGATCAGTGCATGCGTTCCGTTCCAGACGGATCGGGAAGGAGGATTTTGTCCGGAGGCGTTACTGAAGCAGGAGAGAAGGAAGAGCGCGCCGCAGAGAATGATGCGGACGAACGCGCAGCAAGGCATGGGCTGCCTGATGGGTATCGGCATGGAATCTCCGTCTCAAACAGAAGGCTGAAACCGAAACGAAGAACCTTCCGCCTCGTTGCTTCTTTTTGGGCGGGGAGCAGCAGCTCTTGAACTATGAACTATGAACCATGAACCCTTCTTCGATGACAGCCCTGCCCTGGCGCATCATGTTGTGGAAATGCGTGTATTTGAACAGGCTGTTCCGGCCGATGAGCCTCAGGTTCCGGAACGACTCCAGGTATTTCTGGATGCGGCCGACTCTGGATTCGTGGCCGGTTTCGAGAATCGGGTACGCGTGGGTCAGCCGTTCCGCGTGCGTTTCGATGATTTCGCTTTCCCGGATCCACCCGATCCGGATCAGGCTGTCGACCACGGACCGGACGGCGACGGCCGCGTCATTCGGGCAGGCCGCGCCTTTTCCGCCGCAGGGGATTTCGGCCAGAAGCGATGTCTGACCGGCGGGCGACATGCGGGCGCTTCGGTTTCTGGGCTCGGACACCCGGTTGAAGGGGAAGTCGGGATCCGGGAAATAAACGGTTCCGGCCCGCGTGACCGATGCGCGATTCAGCAGAAGCATGACCAGAATCAGGCTCCGGTAGGACAGGCCTCGGGACAGGTCGGCGATCTCCGGCGGGCAGGGAGGGTCGAGCATGGAGATGAAAAGAGGAAGCGGGAGGGTGCTGATCACGCGGTCCGTTTCCACGGTTTCGCGGCCGTTCAGCTCCACCGCTGTGATGCGTCCGTTCCGATGAAGGACGCGGGTCACCCGGCTGTCCGTGCGGATGCGGCCGGACCCGATGAAGCCGGTCAATCCGTCGATGATGCCGCCGAATCCCCCCTCCGGATAATAAAAGGCCCCGTCCAGGTGACGCGTTTTGATCCGCCCGGAGGTGAAGGCCTCGAGCAGGAACGTGGTGAGCGACAGCCCCTTCAGACGTTTGCCGGACACGGCCAGGGACAGGCGGCTGCAGGGAAGACCCCACAGCTTTTCGGAATAGTTCAGCAGGAACCGTTTCGCAATGGGCCGGCCGTACTTGTGAACGGCGAACCGTTCGAAATTGTCCTCGTCCCGCCCGCGGCCCGCAAGCCGGGCGGAGAGCAGGTGCAGCCCGGCGTTCATCGCGCCGAGCGGTCCGATGTTCCGAAGCAGGTTGAAGGGGGACAGGGGGAAGTCGATCAGGCGGCCCTCGGAATAGATCTGGCTTCCAACTTCAATGACCGGCAGTTTTTCCCCGAGAAGGTCCTTCATCTCCTGCGTCAGCCGGCTGTCCTGGTCGTGGAACCGGTGGGCGCCCAAGTCGAAACGGAAATCATCGATGGACAGGGTCCGGCACATGCCCCCGGCGCTCTGTTCCGCCTCGAAAACCGTGAAATCCAGCCCCGCGGACGCGGCGTAATACCCGGCGGCCAGTCCGGCCGCTCCGCCTCCGAGTATCGCGAGCCGGCCGGGGGGACGGCTTGAACGGTTCTTGTCCTTCATGTTCTCCTTTTTATCGCGGAACGGACCGAAGCCCGCTCCCTCGCATGCCATCCTGAAATATACACTCCTGCTCCGGCGAGCGCAAACATCCAGAGAAACAGGAGACGGACCATCCCGAACACCGCGGCCGGCCCGGCCGCGACGCCGAACCATCCGAGAAATAAAATGAATCCCGCCTCCCGCACGCCGTATCCCCCGATCGACGGCAGGAGAACGGAAACGAAGCTCAACGGCATCACGACCATGAACGCGCGGAACGGCGTCTCCAGGCCGGGGATCGCGAAGGTCAGCATCCAGCCGCTGAGAATCGGCACGAGCTGGTTCGCGGCGCTCCATCCGACGGCCCCGGCCAGGGCCCCCGGTTTTCTGCGGCAGGCGTCCAGGACCCGGCCGGCCTGGCGGGCACCGTCGTGAAACGCGGCCGAAGGAACGATCCGCAGGCCGGACTTGAGAACGGATCGGAACCTCCGGGAAACCAGGAGCGCTGCGGCAGCGGCCATGCCGCACAGGAGGACCGCGGCGGAAAACCACACATTCGGCGGAACCCGGGAATCGGCCCGGAACGCCAGGCCCCCGAATGCGACGAAGGACGCGGAGACCGCCATGCCGATCAGCCGTTCCGCCAGAATGGTTCCGAGCATGCCGCCCGCGGGATGGCCGGTTTTGCGCGACGCCAGAACGCCCCGGACCACGTCCCCGCCGTGTCCGGTCGGCAGGAAGGCGTTGAAGAAGGACCCGACGAGGAAAAAGCGGACCGCGTCCCTGAAGCGCAGGTGGTAGCCCGCCAGGGCGGCGATGCCCCGCCAGCGCATCGCCGAGGGCAGCACCCACAGGCTGTTGACCAGAAAGGCCGGAATGACCATGGCCCAGCGGACGGCCGCCATGCGGTCCGGAAGCGATTCCGGATGCAGGCCCCGGATGAACCAGGCCAGAGTGAGGGCCGTGACGAGGATCCGCAGGGCGATTTGAACAACGGGTCGTTTCATGCCGCGGCGGACTTTCCGATCCGGTTGACGACGAACTTGAACTTGTTGGCCGAGGGGAACGGGACTTCGTTCACGATGTGCGTGCGGATCGTCATGTCCTCTCCCAGTTCGCGGCGGATGTCCGACACGACGAGGGCCCGCAGGCCGTCGTCGAAATTCCGGGCGGGGACGAGGTACACGTCGAGGGCGCCGGCCTCGAACTGCACCACCTGCGACGTCCGGATGCCGTCGTAGTATTTGAACAGACCGTGCACGCCCGACACCCAGTTGCCTCCGGCGTCGAGGATGCGGTCCACGACGCGCCCCCGCAGCGCCTTCACGATGGGAAGCGTCCGGCCGCAGGGGCAGGATTCACCGGAGGCGACCGCGAAGTCTCCGGTATCGTATCGGATCAGCGGAAACGCGCGGTTGTGCAGGCCCGTGGCCACGATTCTCCCCTCCTCGCCGGGTCCGGCCGGGGTTCCGTCGTCCCGCAGGATCTCCACGATGCCGTACTCCGGCGCGATGTGATATCCGCCAGCCGGGCACTGGCAGATCAGGGCCGTGTGCTCGATCAGCCCGTAGCTGTCCCCGACGGGCCGGCCCGTCCAGTCCTCGATGAAGCGCCTTTCGTGCTTCGGCAGGGTTTCGGCGACGGACACGACGATGTCGGGCCTGACATCGTCGATGCCCGCGTTCTGGAAAAGCCGGCACAGATGGCCGAGGGCCGTGGGATGGCCGCGCCACATGCGGATTCGCCGCTGTTTCAGCATGTCGCGGCATTCCCCGATGTTGGACTCGTCCCAGAACAGGCTGGACGTTTCGAGGCCGCGGCATTTCCAGTTCCAGGCCCATGTGTCTTCCAGATGCCGCCTGAAATTGCGGATGTCGAGAAACGGCGTCCCGAGCCGGTATCCGAACCAGGAATAATGCCGCCAGTTGCACGTCAGTTCCAGGATGTTGCTGTCAAGGTCCCAGTACACCTGCATGGGAGAACCCGTGGTGCCGGCCGTGCGTATGGATTTCGGCCTGTATCGTTCGATGCGGTCCGACTTGAACGATTCCATGCCGTCGATAATGTCGCTTTTAGGAATCAGTGGGAGCCGGGAGAGATCGGCGAGGGACCGGAAATCCGACCGGCTCAGGCCCAGAAGCCGCCATTTTTCCCTGTAATAGGGGACGTCGGCGAAACAGTTGTCCAGAATGGCCGAGACCAGTTCCCACTGCAGCTGCTCCAATTGATCGGGCGGGAAAAACTGGCTCTTCCACAGGAGACGGCGCCAATGGAGAACCCGCCGGACGGAGAGAAAATCGGATATTTTAAAAGGGATCATGGGATTGCCTTTGTTAAAACGCCGCCAGCCTGTTGTTCGGCACTCGGTTTTCGATCCGCTGGTCCGAGATGCCGTCGTTCCGCACCCGGCATTCCATCCGCCGGACCGGGACGAGAGAGCCATGAGATTCCAGGTATGGCCTCAGATCTGCAGCGATGTGGTTCCAGCGGTCTTCATGCGGTTGACGGCGAACTTGAATTTGCCTTCGGGCGGGAACGGCAGCTCCTGGACCACATGGAGACGGACTTTCATGTCATCGCCCAGTTCACGTTTGAATTCCGCAATGATGCGGGATCCGTCGCGGTCACTGAATCCGTCCGCAGGCACGACATACGCTTCGATCACGCCCGCCTCGTTCTGAACGATCTGGGAGCAGCGCACGCCGTCCGAGTATTTAAACATCCGATGAAGGCTCGCGATGCGGCGTCCGTTTCTGTCGATCAGTCGGTCATCGTTCCGCCCGGCCAGCTCCCGGACGACCGGCAGGGTGCGGCCGCAGGAACAGACCTCCGCCGACGCGACGGCCCGGTCGCCGGTATCATAACGGATCAGGGGAAACGCCATGTTGTGCAGACCGGTGGAGACGATGCGCCCCTCCTCGCCCGGCGCGGCCGTCGAGTCGTCCTCTCGAAGAATCTCGATGAGGCCGTATTCGGGTGCGATGTGATAACTGCCTGCCGGGCACCGGCAGATGAGGGCCGTGTGTTCGGTCAGCCCGTAGCTGTCGCCGACCGTCACGCCGGCCCATTTCTGCATGAAGTCCCGTTCGTAATCCAGAAGCAGATGACCGACAGTGATAATGCAGGAAGGTTTGGGCTGGGTGATCCCGCGCCTCTCGAAGAGCCGGCACAATTCGTACACGGCCGTCGGATGGCCGCGCCAGAGACGGACTCCGCGACGTTTCAGCTCCCGGGCGAGTTCCTCCGCGTTGGAATCGTCCCAGAGGCGTATGCATGTTTCGAGGCCGCGGCATTTCCAGTTCCATGCCCAGCGGCCGGAAGGCCGGTGCTTGTGAAAGCGGATGTCCAGGAAAGGCGTGCCCAGACGGTATCCGAACCATGAGTAGTGCCGCCATTGGGCCGCGAGTTCCATCGCGTTGCTGCCGGAATCCCAGTAAACTTCCAGTGGGGAGCCGGTCGTCCCCGTGGTGCGCATCGGTTTCGGCCGGTAACTCGCGAACCGGTTTGAGCGGAACGATTGGGGATCAGTCCGCACATCCTTCTTGCTGATCACGGGGAACCGGACGATATCCGCGGCGGACCGGAAATCTTCCCGGCACAGGCCGAGTCGGCGCCAACATTCACGATAACCTGGAACTTCCGCGAAACAATGATCCAGCAGAGTCGACAGGAGCGACCATTGCAGAGCGTCCTGTTCCGCCCGCGGGAAATACTGACTGCGCCACAAAAGCCGGCGCCAGTGAAGCACACGGTGGATGGAATTAAAATCCGACAGGTTGAATTGAACCATTCCGTCTCCGGCCGTTCAGGCGCCGCCGGCGCTGTCATCCCGCGCCCGGTCTTCGATCAGATGGTCCGGGACGCGGTCGTTCCGCACCCAGTACTCGATCTGCCGCACCGGGACGAGCGTGTAATGCGATTCCAGATACAGCCGCAGATCCGCGGCTTCGGTTTCCGGCAGAAAGCCCCTGCGCCTGAGGCGCTCCGGAAAATCGCCGCCCTCCGGCCAGGTGAGAAAGCGGTTGATGATCACGGACGGCCTGCGGTTCCGGATGTCCGCGCCGATGTCCGCGAGCCGGCCCCGGATCAGCGGATCCCCCAGGCAGAACACGTACTGCCACCCGGTGCTGATGTAGGCGGCGTTCCGGTTCGTGACCGGGTGCTCGGGCGTCGTGCACACCACCGGGTCGTCCCCCGCGAGCGTTTTCAGGGTGCGGATGCTTCCGGCCACCTGTTCGTACAGCCCCATCCGTATATAGCGCTGGGCGGCGTGAATTCCGCTCCATAGAATGACGCCCGTGAGCAGACCCGCCAGTACCGCGCGCCGGTCCGCGGCCCAGTTCCTGAAAAGGGAAGCCAGCGGGCCCGCGGCCGCGACGATCGCGGTCAGCACGAACATCTGCTGATAGTACTCGTAATGCGTACGCGACGGCTTCAGGTAAACGAGCACCGACAGCACGGCGAACACGGCCAGCAGGCGGCCCGACCTGACCATTGTTCCGGCATTGTCCCCGGACGCAGTACCGGCTACCGGCCTCCGTGCGCAACGAAGCAGGCGCAGGCATCCCCATGCTCCGAAAAACGCGGGAATCACCTGCACCGAGCCGCCGAACAGGGCGGCGCCTGTGGTGATCCGGTGCGCGTTGAAATCAAAAACCCATAACCTGAAAGCGTCCAGGAGTCCGTTCGCGGTCAGCCAGATGAAAAGCGGAAGCAGTCCGGCCGCGATTCCGGCCGCGTGCGCGGTCATCATCCGGAGAGCCGATTTCCATCCCTGCCTTTCCAGGAGCATGAAAACCGGCGCCATCAGAAGATAGGGCATGTACTTGGGAGAGAGGGAAAGTCCGAAGCCCAGGAGCAGTCCGGACGGGAAGAAATCCGCTGTTTTCCCGCGGCGCAGGAGAATCCACAGGGCGGCCAGGTTGCACAAAGCGGCCGGAAGGTCCGGTCTCATGTTGAACAGCTGGAGATTCAGGAAGTTGCCCAGAAAAAGGATCGTCACAGACCAGAAGGTGCCCGAGTCCTTCCATACCGTTTTTGCCATCCGGACCAGAAGGAGAAACAGGCCCAGGCTCAGTAATCCGGAGATCAGGCGGACGCTCTCCACCGGATGCGCGGTCACGATGGGGATCCGGTAAAGCGGCGCGTACAGGATATACAGCATGGGGCTGTGATGCTGAAAAAAATCATTGAAGGGCAGCAACCCCTGAGAAACATGCCAGGCCGCGCTGGCGTGTTCGATCTCGTCATGATCCGGGGGGTAGGTGAACAGGAAAACCGCGAAACAGAGGGCGGCCGCTGTTACGGCGCAGAACTTGAATCCTGCCCGGAACCGGCTGGATCGGCGGAAGGCATTCCACACCAGGCCCAGCAGGCCGAATAGGCACAGAAACAGGGCACCCATCAATACGGCGCGCGGATACAATAATTCCCGATTTATCAACACATTAAACATTCAATTGATCTTTTCTTTCTGGTACAGCCGGATTTCGGAGGGGGAAGTGTACCTTTTTCGGCCTGTGTCGGTTAAAGGATTTAATTTATATCGTTTAATCGGAAAAACAAGTAAAAATATGTCTATTTTGAAGTTTTTGCTTTATTGTTTTTAAGGCCATTTCCCGATGGGACTGGTGGAAGTAAGGTCCGGCACGGCAGATTGTTAAAACACTGCGACCGAGGCAGAGTGAAGCAGTTTTTCATTGATTCATAATCCATTCCGGCTTAAATTCCGATTAAACTGAACCGGAATAAGTATTGCCGGATCAAATCAGATCGGCCGCGCAGGGCTGTTGCCCGGCCGGTCCGACCTTATTCCCCCATTCCAACAGTCACTGGAAAACCCGAATGCATTCAGATTCCGCACCGTTCCAATGTTTTCGGCAGGATTCCATGATCTCGGCTGCTCCCTGCATCAGGATCGGACCGGATTGCGTTCACGGGATTCTTTCGTATCATGTTTATGAAAACAGGACGAGACGAGCGCCGGGAGGCAGGAAATGACCATTCCATCATCGGAACGCGGTTCGGGGACAGAGGACCCTGCCGCCAGCCGGCCGACGGAACATTTTTTCCCCGGCAGGGAAGACGGTTTCCACAGTATTTTCAGGGAATCGCGTGATTTTCTTTTCCTGTCCGATCCGGACGGCCGCATTCTGGAAGTCAACGACGCGGCCGGCGCGCTTTCAGGATACACGGTTGAAGAGCTGAAGAATCTCCATGTGCGCGAACTGTACGAACGGGCGGAGGACCGGGAAGCCCTTCTGAGCGTGCTGATGGCCCGCGGATACATCGAAGATTTCGAGACCCGGGGCCGGAAAAAAGACGGAACAACCATCGATGTTCTGGTCAACGCTTCGATTGTCCGGGATCAGGCCGGAAGAATCATCGGATTCCAGGGCAGTCTGCGGGACATTTCCGAGCGAAAGCGTTCGGAACAGGCCCTGAAGGCGAGCGAAGAACGTTTTCGCGGTCTCTTCGAGAACGCGACCATCGGCATTTACCGGACCACTCCGAACGGCCGCATCCTTCTGGCCAATCCGGCCCTGGTCCGCATGCTGGGGTATCCGAGTTTCGAGGAACTGGCCGAACGCAACCTCAACGATCCGGGTTTCGAGCCGGGGTATGTGCGATCCGAATTCAAGGAGCGGATCGAAAGAGAAGGAGCAGTGGCCGGACTGGAATCGGTCTGGCGGCGCAGGGACGGATCCGCCATGCATGTCCGTGAATCGGCGCGACTGATCCGCGGGGAGGACGGCCGGCCATCGTTCTACGACGGTGTCGCGGAGGACATCACCGACCGGGTGCGGGCCGAGGAGGCGCTGAAGCAGGCCCAGACCCGACTGTCGGGTTTCATGGATTCGGCCGTCGAGAGCATCTACCTTCTGGATTCAGACCTCAATTTCGTCGACGTCAACCGGCGTGGCCAGGAGATCCTGAATCTGAAACGGGAGCAGATCATCGGGAAAAACCTCGCCGATCTGCTCCCTGAACACAGGGAGTCGTGGCGGTACACGCGGCACCGGGAGGTGATCCGCACGGGTGAACCCTTCGAAACCGAGGATTTCGTCTCCCACCCGGTTTTCGGAGAAATGCATTTCATCGTGAAGGCGTTCAAGGTGGGCGACGGCCTGGGGCTCATTGCGCACGAAATCACGGGGCGCGTCAGGGCGGAGCAGGCCCTGCAGAGCAGCGAGCGCCGGTTTCGCGCCCTGATCGAGAACAGCTCCGACGCCATCGCCCTGATCGATCCGCAGGGCGTGGTTCTGTACAACAGCCCGTCGTACGAGCGCATTATGGGATATCCCGTGAGCGAGCGTTCCGGCCGAAACACGTTCGACCTGATCCATCCGGACGACCGCGGGCAGGTGTTCTCGCTTCTCGCCGGAATCCTCCGGGACGGCGGAAGGATGACCGTACCCACGGTCCGCGTCCGGCATGCGGACGGCACCTGGCGCTGGATCGAGGGAGTGGCCAACAACCTGATCCGGGAACCGGCCGTGGCCGCGCTGGTGGTGAATTTCCGGGACATCACCGAGCGCAAGGAGGCGGAAAAGGCGCTGGCGCATTCGCATGACCTGATGCGCTACATTATCGAGCACAACCGCAGCGCGGTGGCCGTGCATGACCGGGACATGAAGTACATATACGTCAGCCAGCGGTACCTGGACGATTACCGGGTCCGGGGACAGGATATCATCGGGAAACATCATTACGAAGTGTTTCCCGATCTGCCGCAGAAATGGCGCGATGTTCATCAGCGGGTGCTGGCGGGCGCGGTGGAGAGCGCGGAGGACGACCCGTTCGTCCGGGAGGACGGGTCCGTGGACCGGACCCGATGGGAATGCCGTCCCTGGTACGAGGCCGACGGCTCGATCGGCGGGCTGATCGTCTACACCGAGGTCATCACCGAACGCAAACGCGCCGAGGAGGCATTGAAGGAAAGCGAGGAGCGGTTCCGGCGGTTGTTCCAGTATTCGGCCGCGGGCATGGTGCTGGTGGGCCTGGACCGCCGTTTCCGGCAGGTCAACCACGCCTTCTGCCGGATGCTGGGGTACGCGGAAACCGAACTGATCCCGATGACGTTTCAGGACGTGACCCATCCCGACGACCGCGGCCCCGGCGACACGTTCACGAAACAGCTCCTTTCCGGCGAGCGCGAATCGTTTCAGCTGGAGAAGCGTTATCTCAGAAAGGACGGAACCGTCGTCTGGGGGCTGGTCACCTCGACGCTCATCCGTGACGCCGGCGGCCGGCCGCTCCATTTTGTCACGCAGATCCAGGACATCACGGACCGGAAGCGGATGGAAAATGAACTCATGCAGAGCGAGGCCCTTTTACGGGCGTCCCAGAAAACGGCGCGCATGGGGCATTTCATCTGGGATGTCCGGACGGACCGCGCGACGGTTTCTCAAACCCTGGAAGCGGTGCTGGGGATCGGCGAGCTGTATCCGCGGTCGCTGGAGGGCTGGCTCGGGCTCGTGCATCCCGAAGACCGCTCCCGCTTTCAGGACAGCCTGACACCGGCCGGCATGCGCGGGTTACGTTCGTTTGACACGCTCTGCCGCATTCGAAAGCCGAAGGGACGGAAGGTCCTGTGGGTGCAGATCATCGGACATGTCGAAACCGATGCCGCCGGAGAACCGGCGCAGATCTTCGGGACGATTCAGGACGTCACGGAACGCAAGCTCGCCGAAGAGCGTATTCAGGCCGATCTCCGGGAGAAGGAGATCCTGCTCAAGGAAATTCATCACCGGGTGAAGAACAACCTGCAGGTCATCAGCAGCATGCTGGCGCTTCAGTCGAAGTCGATCGGGGATCCGGAAATCCAGGCGGTTTTCCAGTCGTGCCGCGACCGGGTTCATTCGATCGGCCTGGTGCACGAGAAGCTGTACCGTTCCAAGTCGCTGACATCCGTTGATTTCAGCGAATACGCGCGGACCATGATTCGCGAGATGATGACCCATTATGACGCGGGGAACTGCGTCGGCGCTAAAATCCGCATGCGGCCGGTTCAGCTCGACATCGAGACCGCGATACCCGTCGGCCTCATCCTGAGCGAGCTGGTGACGAACGCGCTCAAGCACGCCTTTCCCGCGAACCACGGGGGAACCCTTCGTGTGGATTTCCGCGCCTATCGGCGGCGCTTCTGGAGGATGGCCGTGTCGGACGATGGGGTCGGCATGCCCCGGCGGAAAGCCGTACCGGGATCCGAGGGATTCGGCATGGAACTGATCCGGATCCTGACCGAACAGCTCGACGGCAAGCTTCAGATCCGCAGGGCGAAGGGAACAACCTTCACGATTACGTTCCCCGCCGCTGAAGCGCCGCCGGAAAGAAAAAACAGTCTAAAATAAAGGGTTGACATGCAAGCCATCGAACAGGCGCTCGCGGCCGCAGCCAATTGGGTCTGGGGCATCCCCCTTCTCGTTCTCCTCTTTGGCACCCACCTGTTTCTGACGGTGCGGCTCCGTTTCATCCAAAGGTTCATCGGCAAGGCGATCCGGCTGTCCTTCAGCCGCGAACGGGAAGGCGCCGGCGACATCAGCCACTTCGGGGCCCTGACCACGGCGCTGGCGGCCACGATCGGCACAGGCAACATTGTGGGCGTGTCCACAGCCGTGGCCGCGGGCGGGCCCGGCGCCGTGCTCTGGATGTGGCTGACAGGTGTGTTCGGAATCGCCACCAAGTACGCGGAGGCGGTGCTGTCCGTGAAGTACCGGATCACCGCGCCGAACGGTACCATGGCCGGCGGGCCGATGTACGTTCTCGAGCGGGGCATGGGGAAGAAATGGCTGGCCGTCATTTTCGCGGCGCTCACCGCGGTCACGGCTTTCGGAATCGGGAACATGGTGCAGGCCAATTCGATATCCGCACTGGTGCACGACACGTTCCGC
The DNA here is from genome assembly GCA_016933415.1 of bacterium. Classification (GTDB taxonomy): domain Bacteria; phylum Zhuqueibacterota; class QNDG01; order QNDG01; family DTFT01; genus JAFGAX01. The sequence goes on along the minus strand of JAFGAX010000106.1, from coordinate 6,121 downwards.
GTTCCGCCCTGGGTGACGGGCGCCGTCCTGTCCCTGTTCACCGCGGGGGTTATTCTGGGCGGAATCCGCAGCGTCGCGCGGGTCTGCGAACGGCTGGTGCCCTTTATGGCGGGATTTTACATGCTGGGCTGTGTCGTTCTGCTGGTGATGCACGCGGACGCCGTGCCCGAGACTGTCCGACTGATTTTCAGGAGCGCGTTTTCGGGGCATGCCGCGGCCGGCGGATTCATCGGCGCGGCCGCCCGTGAGGCGATGCGCTACGGCATCGCGCGGGGCCTGTTTTCGAACGAATCGGGTCTGGGCAGCGCGCCCATTGTCGCGGCCGCGGCACAGACGAAGAATCCCGTGCGCCAGGCCATGGTCTCTTCCACAGGCACGTTCTGGGACACCGTGGTCGTGTGCGCGCTCACCGGCATTGTCGTGGTCAATTCAGGCGAGTGGATGAACGGACTCAACGGCGCGCGGCTCACCAAGGCGGCCTTTTCCGACATCCCGGTCATCGGCCCCGCCATTCTGACGGTCGGACTTCTGACCTTCGTCTTTTCCACCATACTCGGATGGTCGTATTATGGAGAGAAAGCCGCGGAATACCTTCTGGGCGGCGGAATCATTCTGCCCTACCGTATCGCCTGGGTGGCCTTCGTCATGATCGGGTCAGTGGCGACCCTGCCCATGGTCTGGTCCTTCGCGGACATCGCAAACGGATGCATGGCGATTCCCAACCTGATCTCCCTGCTGGTCCTGAACGGCGTTGTTGTCCGGGAGACCCGGCATTTTCTCTGGGAGGGACGGTTGTGAGACGGGCCGTGGTCGAAGCGTCCCGTAAAAAAGGATTGCTTGTGCGGCGTCGTTTTTATAAATTTGAAACGACCTGTTTGACCATCATTCAAAAGAGGAGAGACGTTGATGAGAGTGCATCCGTGGTTCGGCGGTCTTCTGGTTCTGGCCCTGGCATTTTCCGCCTGCAGCGATAAAAAAGACGGCACAAAAACGTCCAATCCGCTCGGACCTTCGGTTTCCCTGGGCGGCATGCAGGCCACGATGTCCGGCGCATTCTCTCTCAATTTCAGCACGTCTACGGCCATCGGCTGGACCGTCAACGCGGACACAGCCAGGGAGATGTCCGTCTGGGGTTCCATGAACTCGGGCGGTGTGCTGTACGAAATCACCATCACCGTGCCCAAGACCCCCGCCGCAGGAACATACACCCTGGGGGACGCCATCAACAGCCCGGACGGATTCGGGCTCGTGACGGTCACGCTTTCAGAAACGGAAGCGGATTTCTATTTCACCGGAACAGGATCCATCCGGTTCGACCGGGTCGGGACGGATCTGGCAGGGTCTTTCAATTTCACCGCCCATGTCTATGATGCGGAGACGGAAACCATTCTCAGAACGGTCAGCGTGACGAACGGCGCCTTCAACGTGCCGGTGATGATGCCGTGATCCTGCACCGTCCGGCGCGGCATGCGGCGGGCGTCTTTTTCGTCGGAGGTTTTGTGAGAGGCGAAGTATGCAGGGATGCGGATCGCGCAGGGTCCGGCGGCCCGGCAGGCATCGGCCCTGTGTTTTGAATCTGTCCGCTCGTGCATCCCCCGCCGCTTGTCTTCCACAAGAAGACATAGAATCGCCTGATCCCGCGCAGCGGGCGGCGGGGAGCTTCAATCGTTATTTCGGTAACAGGCGGCATGGAACAGACGCCGCGTGTCCCGGTTCCGATTTCAACCGGTCCCGGAGCTTATCCGGCCGGATTAGAAGGGAGACCTGACATGCATCCGAATGTCCGATTCTGCCGGACGGCCGCCTCAGCGGCCGTCATTCTTGCAGTGATCGCCCGGGCCGGCACGGCCGCGGCCCAGAACCGGCCCGAGCCCACGCCCAATGACACGCTTACGTCCGTCCGCATACAGCCGGACGGACGGGTGTGCTTCAGCATCTATGCGCCCAATGCCTCGTCCGTCAGTCTGGGCGGGACGGACATTCCGGATGTCGCATCCGCTTCCATCATGGCCCGGCGGGAAAACGGAGTCTGGGAAACCACAGTCGGTCCGGTTCCCGCGGGCGCGTACCGGTATGTCTTCATCATGGACGGTGTTTCCGTCATGGATCCACGAAATCCGGCGACCAGCGAATCGAACGTCAATGCCTGGAGCCTTTTTCATGTTCCCGGGGCGGATTTTATGGACGTCCGGGATGTGCCGCACGGCGCGGTGTCCGAGGTTTTCTACCAATCGAAGTCGCTCGGCCGGGTGAGGCGCATGCATGTCTACACGCCGCCGGGATATGAGAAAGGAAAAGGGGAATACCCGATTTTCTACCTTCTTCACGGCGCCTACGACTGCGACGACTCCTGGAGTTCGGTGGGACGGGCCGGGATCATTCTCGACAATCTCATCGCGGAGAAGAAGGCCGTTCCCATGGTCGTGGTCATGCCCGCGGGCCACACCGGGCCGTTCCGTTTCAATGCGGCGGACGGCGCGTCGCGGCCCGCCGTGGACGCGTTCATCGCGGATTTCACGGACGACATCATGCTCCTGGTCGAGAACCGGTACCGCATCCGGCCGGGACGGGAAAACCGGGCCATTGCGGGCCTGTCGATGGGCGGCGCGCACACGCTGGCCATCGGTTTCAGCCGCCTGGACCGTTTCGCTTTTCTCGGCGTGTTCAGCTCGGGCGCTTTCAGCACATCGGCCGGCGCCTTCGGCCGGCAGGAAGGACCGACCTGGGAAGAAAATCACAGCGCAACGCTCGATGATCCGTCATTGAAAAAGGGCCTCCGGCTCGTGTGGTTCGCGACAGGAAAGGACGATTTTCTCCTTCAGATTTCGCGGGACACCGTGGGCATGCTGAAGAAGCACGGATTCGACGTGGAGTACAGGGAAACCGCGGGCGGGCACACGTGGATCAACTGGCGGGAGTACCTCAACGAATTCGCGCAGAAGCTGTTTAAAAATTAGTTCAAAGTTCAAGGTTCAAAGTTCAAAGTGAATAACAAAGAATAAAAGAGATCATACCGGGCTTACGTGTTCATTTATCATCAAAAAATGGTCTTTTCAGCTTTGAACCTTGAACTTTGAACCTTGAACTGAGAAACCTCCCGCGATCATGAAAGCCCGCGGGAGGTTTTTATTGGAGGGGAAGAAAGGAAAGAGAGGGTCGCTATTTCAGCGCCTCCAGATAATCCGCCTCGGACTGCACGCCGACCAGTTCTTTTTCCACCTTTCCGTTCCGGAAAATCAGAACCGTGGGAATGCCCGTGATTCCGTATTCGGCCGCGGACTTCGGGTTTTCATCCACATTCAATTTGAACACCTTCGCTTTTCCCTCCGTTTTCTGCGCCACGGACTCGATGATGGGTCCGGCCATGCGGCACGGGCCGCACCAGGGCGCCCAGAAATCAACGAGCACGGGAAGATCCCCTTTCAGAACGTCTTCCGAGAAAGTGGCATCTGTCGTCTGGATGTCCATTTCAATTCTCCTCAGGATTGGATGAGTCGTTCAGTTCAATTGTTACCCGCGGGCCGGAATACAATGGCCGACCCCTGACGGTCTTTACGCCGCGTTCGCGCGGGCCGCGTCCACCAGCCTGAGCGCGCCGGGAAAGCATTGGCGCACGCATTTGCCGCATCCTGTGCACAGGTCCGGATTGACTTCGGGAGCTGCGTATCCCTTCTGAATCAGAGCGCCGGTCGGGCACACCCGAACAGCCGGGCAGGGATGGTTCTGGGGACAGAAGTTTTTTCTGACTTCGAGTGTTTTATTCATGGCGGTTCCTTGTTGGAACGACACGGTCATTGCTTGTTGAAAGCGCCCGATATCAGCGCGCCCATTACCGCTCCGTATATCGTGCTCCGTACCGGATGGCTGGTCAGCGGGCAGGCGCCTGTCGAGCATCCGATGAAACGGTAATACGCGTATCCTGCAGCTGCGCCGATGATAATTCCGATGAGCAGTCGAACAATCATGGATCCACCCCTTTCAGTTTCTAAATAATTGAATATGCGGATATTAGCATAAACAAACCAAAAAAAATTACCTGAGCGATTCAACAACCTTTCTGGCTTCTGTATTGATAACTGAATAATGCATTTCATTCCCTGCGCGCTGGACCCCCAATATGCCGGCAGATTTCAGTATCTGGAGATGACGGGAAACCGTCGGCTGAGGAAGGCTCAGACAATCCATGAGAGACGCTACATTCCTTTCCCCGGAGAGGAGCCCCTCCACGATGCAGTAACGAATCGGGTGGCCGAGGGCCTTTAGTATTTCGGATTTTCTTTTCTGCTCATGATTCATAATTAAGTATCCGTATATTTATATATAAATATAATCGATTATTTTGAAAAATGCAAGTCTTTTCTATAAATTCGGCAACTATTTGCAAGTATATATTTATAGGGATGTTCGGTCATTATTCCGCCCCTGGGAGGTTCAGGATGATTCTTCACCTCACGGTTATACCCACCAACCGGCGCTTGATATATTGAAATGTTATTTTTACATTAAAAATAATCCGCGCCTTCCTGAACCCTGATGATTGAAAGGAGAATGGATTCATGAAAGCAAATTCATCCGAAAAGAAATCGAAAAAAGCCATAAAATCCGGGAAAAGGAGATGGATCCCGTTGATTCTGCTGGCGCCGGTTCTCCTCATTGTCATATTATTGCTTTGCGTTTTCTCGAATCTCGACCGGATCGTGAAGGCTGGAATCGAAAAATACGGGTCCCGCGCCATCGGTACGGCCGTCCATGTGGAATCGGTGCGCATCCGGCTGAAAGAAGGACGGGCCGCGGTTCATGGACTGACTGTCGTGAATCCTGAGGGATTCAGCGGACAAAACGCATTTTCACTCGGAGAAATCGGCGCGTGCATCAATGTCCGGTCCATCACGGAGGACGTTAAAATCATCGACTCGATCACGGTTCTTGAGCCTGAGATACTGGTGGAGATGAACGGGGACAGGACCTTCAACCTGAATGTGATTCTAGGGAATCTTTCCCGGTCCGCTCCTTCTTCCAGGGAGAAAACAGGAGCGCAGAGAACGGAAGAAGCGGATCAGAAACGTGAAACGAAAGAAGAGCCTCTTCTGATTATTCGGAATGTTCTGTTCAGGAACGGCGTCATCCGCGGCCGGCTGGAGTTCAGGGGGGAACGGGAGACGGTCCTGAGGCTGCCGACCGTGGAGATGCGCAATCTCGGGGCGCCGGACGGGGCCACACCCACGGAGCTCACCCGGCAGATCATCGGTGAACTGAGCCGCAGGGCCCTGGCGGAAGTACGGAAAAAAGCGGTCTCCGCTGCGACTGAGAAGGTGAAAAACGAAGCGGAATCAGCGGTGCGGAAGAAGATCCTTGGAGGATTCTGAGGGAAAACTTTCCGGGGTGGTGGGGACGTTGGTACGTTTGCACGTATTAACGTTCTTCCCCAACCCGAAACTCGAAACCCGGAACCCGGAACTCTATCATGAACCCACGGCTGAAGCCTACCCACGGCTGAAGCCGTGGGCTACCATGAACCATGAACCATGAACTCATGACCCGTATCGTCCGAAAGGCCCGCTAAAAGCTTGCCCCGGACTGGATCCGGGGCTTGCCCCGGACTGGATCCGGGGAGGCGGTGCCCCAGCGGGGCATTTCGGATCTACAATAGCCTCTACCATGAACCATGAACTATGAACTTATTTAACCGCCGAATCCTTCTGGCCGTGGCGATTGTTACCGGCCTCCGCGCGGGCGATGTACCGAACACCCTGGCCCTGCGCAAGTCAACGCCTTTTCAGGCGGTTCTCTTTCCGCCTTCGGATCCCTATTTCTCCTCGCTTCGGGACGTCATCGTTCTCCTGCAGAAGGCGAATGCCGGCGACCCCCTGGCCCAGCACGAACTGGGCATCCGGTTCCTGACCGGCCGCAGTTTTTCCGCGGACACGGTCAAGGCCGCCTACTGGATACGGAAGGCGGCGGAGCAGAAAGTTCTGTCGGCCCGGTACAATCTCGGCCTCCTCGCCAACAACGGCTGGGGCACGGACTGGAATCCGTTCGAGGCGTACCGGCATTTCCAGTACACCGCGCGGGAAGGCATGAAGGAGGCGCGCTACGTGTACGGGCTTCTGCTCACCGACGG
>JAFGAX010000105.1 GCA_016933415.1 bacterium | reverse complement strand
GAGAAACGCGCAATCGGCGAGTTTCATAATTCCGTTCGTTTCCAGCAGGGTGTGGCGGAGAATCCGGAAATGGCCGGCTGGGACGCCAAGGGAGTGTACGACGCGGCCACAGGCGCGACCATCCAGTGCAAGGCGCCGTATTGGGAATGCAACGAGTATCATGTGTACGCCGGCGACAGTCTGCTGGACACTGCGGATTGGGGCCAGTATTCGTTCAGGCTCAAGGCCAATACGATTCCCCTGAGAGGTGTATGCCCGGGTTACAAGGATATGGTCATTGTGGCGAAACTGTCCGCGGAAACCAGAATAATCGTCAATTTTTTCATGGAACCTGAAGGCTGATCCTTCGGAATCAGAATATCATAAAATGCAAGCCACCTCCGAATTATAATAACGATTTGGAGGTGGCTTTTTTATTCAACGGCAACTTAAACCCATGTTAATATTGCAATAAAGGTAAATTTTTCATCCGGGCTCCATCCGCAATTGCTTGATTCTGTTTAATCGATGAGCGTGGCAAGCCTGGGCCTTCGGCCGCGATCACGTGCCGTTCGCCGGCCGGGCGGGCAGTTTATATAAAGAAGAGCCTTTTTATGTTTGACTTTTACGATAGATTTCATTAAAATATAAGGATAGATATGCCTCAAAACAGGACATCTCTAAAAACGGGCATTCGAACGGCGGCCTCCGGAACCTCGCGTTCCAGGCGGGACTGGATCATCGGTCTCTGCATCGCGGCCGCTTTTATCATTGCCATTCTCTGGATGGCGGCCCGGGTTTCCGGAAACCGTTCCGGCGAGACCGTCCGCTTCTCCGAAGGAGGCGGCAATGTCGGTGTCGTGGAACTCCTGGGGCCGATTTACAGTTCCGAACGCATCGTCAAGCAGTTCGAAACTTTCGGAAAACAGAAAAGCGTCAAGGCCATCGTCTTCCGCATCGAGAGCCCGGGCGGCTACGTGGCGCCTTCGCAGGAAATATACGAGGCCGCGAAACGGGTGCGCGACGGCGGAAAGCCGGTCGTGGTTTCCATGGGCACGGTGGCCGCGTCGGGCGGGTATTACGCCGCCTGCGGCGGCGACACGGTCGTAGCCAATCCCGGCACCACCACGGGCAGTATCGGCGTCATCGCGGAATTCATGAACGCGGAGAAACTGCTCGACAAGATCGGCGTGAAGTTCGAAACGCTGAAAAGCGGCCGTTTCAAGGACTCGGGATCGCCCTACCGCGAGCTGACCGAGGCGGACAAGGCCTATCTCCAGTCGTGGATCGACGACGCCTACGGCCAGTTCGTGGACGTGGTGTCGGCCGAACGGGGGCTCGACCGGGAAGCCGTGCTCGGCATCGCGGACGGCCGCGTATTCACCGGCAGGCAGGCGCTTGAAATCGGACTGGTGGACACGCTCGGCGATTACCGCGACGCCATCCGCATCGCGGGCCGGATGGGGAAAATCAAGGGCGAGCCGGAGCTGATCCGCTGGCGTTCCAGGCGCATCACGCTGTTCGATCTGCTGTTCCAGCAGACGGAGGGGGTTCTGCGCCACCTTGGAGGGGCGCGCCTGGCCTACCGGATGCCCTGAATCTGACAGCCGGCGGTCTCTACCCGAAAACGGGGGAGGTGACGCATGACCAAAGCCGACATCGTCGACCGCATCGCCAAGGGAACGGGATTGACCCGGAAGGAAACAGCCGCGGTGGTGGACGGTTTTCTGTCGATGATCACCTTCGCCCTTCAGAGCGGCGAGCGCGTCGAGCTGAGGGGATTCGGCACCTTCTGCCTGAGGCGGAGGCGCAAGAAGGTCGTGGCCAATCCCAAGACCGGTGTGGTCATGCACATTCCCGACCGGGTCGTCCCGGATTTCAAGCCCTCGCCCCAGATCAAGGCGGCCGTCACCCGCGGGCTCAGCGACGGGGAGAAATCCGAAACCGGCGTGCCCGCGAGCCAGACCGAACTCTTCACCGAATTGGATCGTTATTTTATAGAAGAATAAAATCCCGAAAGGAGGGATGAGCGTTGCCCTGCGGCCGTAAACGCAAGCGTCACAAGATCGCCACGCACAAGCGCAAGAAGCGCCTGCGCAAGAACCGACATAAAAAGAAGATTCGATGATCGACATCGGTCCGGAAGAGGATTTCGAATCCGCCTCAAAACCCTCCGAATGGAGGGTTTATTCTGTCCGGGAGATCACGCGCGAAATCAAGCGCAGCCTCGACGAGGGGTTCGCACCGCTCGCCGTGGAGGGGGAGATCTCCAATTTCAAACGGCACACTTCGGGCCATCTCTATTTCTCGCTCAAAGACGCTGAAGCCCAGATCGCCTGCGTGCTATGGCGCGGCCGCGCCGGCGGCCTCGCTTTTCAGCCCAGGGACGGCGACCATGTGCTGGCATTCGGCACGCTCACCGTGTACGAGCGGCAGGGGAAATACCAGCTCGACACCCTGTGGCTGAGGCCCCTGGGCGTCGGCGCCCTGCAGGCCGCGTTCGAAGCGCTGAAGCGCAGACTGTCCGCCGAGGGGCTTTTCGACGCGGACCGCAAGCGGCCGATTCCGGAGTTCCCCCGGCGGATCGGCATCGTCACCTCCGAGAGCGGGGCCGCGCTACGCGACATGCTGAGCGTCATCGGCCGGCGGGCGCCGTGGGTGGAGGTGGTGCTCCGGCCGTCCGCCGTGCAGGGGGAAGGCGCGGCCGAGGATGTGGCCGCAGCCATACGGGATCTGAACGCGCTCGGCGGAATCGACGTGCTCATCGTCGGCCGGGGCGGCGGATCCCTTGAGGACCTCTGGGCGTTCAACGAAGAAGCGGTGGCCCGCGCCGTCGCCGGATCCGCCGTTCCCGTGGTCTCCGCGGTGGGGCACGAGACCGATTTTTCCATCTGCGATTTCGCCGCCGACCTGAGGGCGCCCACGCCTTCGGCCGCGGCCGAGCTTGTGGTGAAGGACAGGCGGGAGCTGGAGGAGCGGATCCGCGTCCTGGCGGGCCGCGTGAGCCGGCTCGTTTCGGACGGCATCCGCCTCCGCGCCGAGCGGGTTTCGAACCTGCGGTCGCGGTGGGGGCTCCGCGTGCCGGGGGAGCGGATCCGCGAACTGAGGCAGCGGCTGGACGACTCGGCCCGCTCGCTTGAAACCGCGTCCGCGGACGCAATCCGCAGACGCCGATCCAAGCTCGAAACCGCGGCCGGCCGGCTGACCGCACTCGATCCCGAGGCGGTGCTCCGGCGCGGGTACAGCATCACCTCGCGGCTCAAGGACGGACGCATCGTCACGTCCGCGTCTGAACTCGAACCCGCCGAGGCCGTTCGCATCCGGTTGTCTAAAGGCGCCGTTCTCGGCCGAGTGGAGTCCCTGGAAACATGAAACCGACCCGATCCCAGACCGCCGCTTCGATGACGTTCGAGCAGGCTTTCGAACGCATGGAAGCGATTGTGGAGAAGCTCGAAAGCGGCGACGCGACGCTCGAGGAATCCCTGCAGGCGTACGAGGAGGGCATGGCCCTCGCGAAAATCTGCGCCGACCGGCTTCAGGACGCGGAATTGCGGCTCCGGAAACTGGTCAAGGGCGAGGACGGATCCCCCCAACTCGAGTTGATCCAATAGGCATGCACCGCATTCTTGACACCATCCAGTCCCCCCGGGACCTCCAATCGCTGGACATCACGGACCTGCGCAGGCTCGCGGACGAGCTTCGCGAATTCGTCACCGAATCGGTCTCCCGCACCGGAGGCCACCTGGCCCCGAACCTCGGCGTGATCGAACTGACCCTCGCCCTGCACACCGCTTTCGACGCGCCGGAAGACAAGATTATCTGGGATGTGGGGCACCAGGCTTACGTGCATAAAATTCTCACCGGCCGCAGGGACCGTTTTCACACGCTCCGCCAGACGGGCGGCATCAGCGGATTTCCCAAGATCACGGAAAGCGAATACGACGCCTTCGGCGCGGGCCACGCCTCGACGGCCATCTCGGCCGCGCTCGGCATGGCCGCGGCCCGCGACCTGAAGGGCGAGTCCCACTCCGTCATCGCCGTGGTGGGGGACGGCGCGATGACGGGCGGGCTGGCCTTCGAGGGCCTGAACAACGCGGGCGCCGCGAAGCGCGATCTCATCGTGGTGCTCAATGACAACACCATGTCCATCGCGCCCAATGTCGGCGCCCTCTCGCGGTACCTGAACAAGCTCATCGCGGCGCCGGCCTACAACCGCGTCAAGACCGTCCTGTGGCACGCGACCCAGCGCTCGGGCTTTCTCCGGCGCAGCGTGCGCCGGATCGACGAGGTGATCAAGGCCCTGCTCGTCCCGAGCGGTTTCTTCGAGCGCATGGGCTTCCGCTACTTCGGGCCGGTCGACGGGCATGACCTGCCGGAACTGCTCTGGATACTCCGGGAAATCCGCAAGCTGCACGGCCCCATACTACTGCACGTGATGACCACCAAGGGGAAGGGATACAAATACGCGGAGGAGGACGCCACGCGGTTTCACGGCATCTCCTCGTTCTGCCTCGACACGGGCAAAACCCCTCCCCGGCGCAACCCCTCCTACACGGACGTTTTCGGAGAGACGATGATACGGCTCGCCGAGGCGGACCCCTCGATCGCGGCCATCACCGCGGCCATGGCCAACGGAACCGGCCTCTGTGAATTCGCGGTGCGCTTTCCCTCCCGGTTTTTCGACGTCGGCATCGCCGAACAGCACGCGGTGACCTTCGCCGCGGGCCTGGCCCGCCAGGGCATGCGGCCCGTCGTGGCGATCTATTCGACCTTTCTCCAGCGCGCCCTCGACTCCATCATACACGACGTGGCGCTCCAGAACCTGCCGGTCGTGTTCGCCGTGGACCGCGGCGGGCTGGTCGGGGAAGACGGGCCCACCCATCACGGATGCTTCGACCTCACCTTTCTGCGCATGATCCCCAATCTCGTGGTCATGGCGCCGAAGGACGAGAACGAGTTCCGCGACATGCTCTACACCGCGGTACGGCACCCGGGTCCGGTCGCGGTGCGCTATCCGCGCTCCGAGACGCTCGGCCTTCCGGAGAAATCCGGATTCGCGGAAATCCCGATCGGCCGGTCCGAGACGGTTCGCGAGGGCCGCGACGCGGCCGTGTTCGCTGTCGGCGACATGGTTCAGACGGCGCTCGAGGCGGCCGGACGTTTGGCGCACGACGGACTTTCGGTGAGGGTCGTCAATGCGCGGTTCGTAAAACCCGTCGACCGGCAGGCCCTGGAAGAGGCGGCCCGGTCCGTTCCCGCGCTGTTCACCCTGGAGAACAACACCGGGGTCGGCGGATTCGGAAGCGGCGTCTCCGAGGCCCTGTCGGAAATGCATCCCCTCGGGACGCACCTGCCGGACGTCCGCGTCCGCAGAATCGCACTGCCCGACCGGTTCGTGCCGCACGGATCGCTGCGCGACCTGTTCCTTCAGACCGGTCTGGACCCCGAATCCGTGGCTGAAGTCATCCGGAAGGCGGTGCGGCCGTGACACTGAAGACGGTCGGGATATTCGCCAATCCGCGCAAGGCGCGGCTGGCCGGAATAATGGATCCCTTCCTGCCCTGGCTCGCCGGCCGCGGCATCCGGGCGGCGTTTACCGAGGAACAGTTCAGTCTGCTCCGGCCGGACGCGCCGAACGTGTTTGCCGTCCCGGAGGCGTCGTTCGGAAAAGTGTGCGACCTGGTGGTGGCCATGGGCGGTGACGGCACCATGCTCAATGCCGCGCGTCTGATCGGCTCAGCGGAAAAACCGCTTTTCGGCGTGAACCTCGGGAGCCTGGGTTTTCTCGCGGAAGTGCCGGCAGAGGAACTGCTGCCGAGGATGGAAGCGGTTCTGTCCGGCAAGTTCCGTATCGAAAAGCGCATGGCGCTGGAAACGACGACCGGCGAAGCGGAGGCCGGGGCCGGGGTGGTGACAGCGCCGGACGGATCGCGGCGCGTCTTCCGGGCCCTGAACGATGTGGTCATCGACCGCGGGGGAAGCCCCCGCATCATCCGCATCCAGGTTGAAGTGGACGGCCGGCCTTTCCACACGATACGCGCCGACGGGGTCATCGCGGCCACGCCCACGGGATCGACCGCCTATTCTCTTTCGGCCTCGGGCCCCATTGTCGTTCCGACCCTGGATTCGATCATTCTGTCCCCCATCTGCCCGCATTCCCTGTCCGCGCGGCCCACGGTTCTGGAGGGCACGTCTACGGTGCGGCTCCGCGTCGAATCCGCGGCGAAGCTGTCGATCGACGGACAGATCCACACGGACGTGCCGGACGACGCGACCGTCGTGATCCGGCGCGCTCCGGAACCCGTGCACTGGCTGACATTCGAGGACCACGATTTTTTCGACCTGCTTCGCAGGAAACTTCACTGGGGCGTGCCGCCGCGCAAGTGACCCTTCGGCTCCGGCGGAATGCCGTCCTTATCCGCGTTCCCGCCTCAAGAACCGTCCCTCCGCAACCTTTCATGCATGGCCCAAATCCGAAGGAAGATTCCCCCATGAAACAGGCAATTCCGCGCATCCTTTTCGCCGTGTGGATATCGGCCGCAACTCTGCAGGCCCAGCAGGCGCCCTATGGCGGAACCGCCCGGCCCGTGCCGGGTGTCATCCAGGCCGAGGATTACGATACCGGGGGCGAGGGTGTCGCCTATCACGACTCCGAGCCGGCCAATCAGGGCCTGCAGTACAGGCTCGGGGAGGGTGTGGACGTCGAGCTTTGCGCAGAGGGCGGCTACAACGTCGGATGGATACAGGCCGATGAATGGCTCGAATACACGGTGGACGTCGCGTTTGCGGGAACCTACACCCTGAGGGTCCGAACGGCGTCCCAGGGCGACGGGGGCGGATTCCGCATCCGGTTCGGATCGCGCGACGTGACCGGCGTCCGCACCTTCCTGCCGACCGGGGGGTGGCAGGCCTGGACGTGGGTGGACATTCCGGGCGTGTCCCTGGACGCGGGCCGGCAGGTTATGCGGGTCGAGATGACGTTGTCCAATTTCAACATCAATTATTTCCAGTTCATCCGCGAGAGCGTTTCCACGCCGCCCCGGGTGACCATCACGTGGCCGCACAACGGGGACGCATTCACGGTGGGCACTCCGATCGCGTTCCGCGCAGAGGCGTCGGATCCGGACGGTACGGTGGAGAGAGTCGAGCTGTTCGGGAACGGCGTGTCCCTCGGCAGCCTTGCATCCGCGCCCTGGGAGTGGGTCTGGACCCCGTTACAGCCCGAGCAAGTCGCCTTTGTCGCGGTCGCGACAGACAACACGGGAGACACGGCCGTGTCGGACACCGTATCCGTCGAGATCGAGGATGAGTCCCTTCCGGCCTCCCCGTTCTATTCCGTGGCGCACGGTTTTTTCACCGCTCCTTTCGATCTGACGGTTTCCAGCGATTCAACCGGGGCCGTGATCCGGTACACGCTGGACGGATCGGATCCCCGGACCAGTTCCACGGTCCGGCAGAAAGCGTCTCCCGCGGTCCTCCGCATCGATCCGGCTTCCGCGGACGGCCGGGGCCGCACGCCGGCGGTGGTCGTGCGTGCCTACGCAACGGCGGATGCAAGGCCGCTCACGCGGACGGGCTGTCAGACCTATGTTTTCGAAAACGCGGTGAAGACGCAGACGCATCCGGGAGGGGACTGGCCGACGGATCAGGTCAATGATAAAATACTGGATTACGACATGGACCCGGATGTGGTGAACGACAGCCGGTACCGCGACAAGATCGTCCCTGCGCTCAAGTCCATTCCGACCGTGTGCTTCAACACCGAACTGGACAATCTTTTCGGTCCAGAAAGGGGCATCTACGTCAACCCCATGGGCCGCGGCGATGAGTGGGAAAGACCGGTCTCGGTCGAACTCTTCGACCCCCGGGGACTGGAGGAGGGTTTTCAGATCAACGCGGGGCTCCGGCTCCGCGGCGGTTACAGCCGCATCCCCACCGGGTACAGCGGCCAGTTCAAGCACGCGTTCCGCTTGTTCTTTAAAAAGGAATACGGGAAAGGCAAGCTGAACTATCCGCTCTTTCAGAACGAAGGCGTGTCTTCGTTCGACTGCGTGGATCTGCGGTGCAGCCAGAACTACTCCTGGAGTTACCAGAACTCCACCTCCTGCATCTTCATCCGCGACGTGTTCTCGCGGGACACGCAGAGGGACATGGGGCAGGCGTACACGCGGAGCCGCGCCTATCACCTGTATCTGAACGGCATGTACTGGGGCCTGTACCAGACCCAGGAAAGGCCCGAGGCGTCGTTCGCCGAGTCCTATTTCGGAGGGGGAAAGGACGATTACGATGTGGTCAAAGTGAATATCGAGGATGGTTCTTACTCAATCGAGGCCACGGACGGCAACCTCGACGCGTACAATGATCTCTGGACCCGGGCATCGGCCGGATTTGAAACGAACGCGGCGTATTTCCGCGTGCTGGGGAAAAACCCGGATGGCTCGGAGAACTGGTCCTATCCGGTTTACGTGGACCCGGTCAATCTCGCCGATTACCAGCTTGTCATCTTCTACACCGGCAATTTCGACGCGCCCGTGACCGCTTTCCACAGCAACATGAACCCCAATAATTTTTACGGCATCTACAACCGGATCGGGCGGTCGGGATTCAAGTTTTTCGCGCACGACGCGGAGCATTCGATCATGGATCCGCGCTACAGCGAGAACAGCGATTACGGATACGACCGTACCGGGCCGTATCCGGCAGGCGAACAGATGAACAAATTCAACCCGCAGTGGTTGCACCAGCGGCTGTCGGAGAACGCCGAATACCGCCTGCGGTTCGCGGACCGGGTATACCGGCATTTCTTCAACCACGGCGCGCTCACGGAGGCGAAGTGCCGCGAGCGGCTGGCGGCCCGCGCCGCTGAAATCGACCAGGCGGTCATCGGGGAGTCGGCGCGCTGGGGGGACGCCAAGATGTGGTGGGGCGCGCGCACGCGCGACGACGACTGGCTTCCGGCCGTGAACTGGGTGCTGGACGAGTTTTTTCCGGGGCGCGGAGACATCGTGATCGGTCAGCTCATGGACGACGGCCTGTACCCGGACATCGACCCGCCGGCCTACAGCAGTTCGGGATCGGACATCCTGGACGACGGCGTGAATCTGCCGGCCGGCTCGGCTGTCCGTCTGCTGAACGTGAACGCGGGCGGAAAGGGAACCATCCACTACACGCTGGACGGGTCGGACCCCCGTCTGATCGGCGGCGCCG
>JAFGAX010000104.1 GCA_016933415.1 bacterium | reverse complement strand
TGTCTTCCTCTCGAAGCATGCCTGTCTCCTTTCGGCGCCGTCAGTCTCCATCCTGCGGATTGACGGCGATTTCGATTTCGATCGGAAACGCCCTGGACAGCATGGCGGACACGGAGCAGTAGGTCGTCCTCGAAAGATCCACGGCTTTCTGAACCTTGGCGGGGTCCAGTTCAGGCCCCCACAGGCGGTATTGCATCCTCACACGCGTGAACACCTTGGGATGATTGTCTGCGCGCTCGGCATTCAGGACGAGTTCGAATCGTTCCACGGCCACACGCATTTTTCGAAGGATGGCAACGACGTCCATGCCGGTGCAGCCGCCGAGTCCGAGCAGGATGAGTTCAAGCGGTCTGGCCGCGCCGTCATGGCCGCCGACGGATGCATCCGTGTCCATCACCACCCAGTGCTTCGAATCGGCCGCACCCGCGAACATCAGTCCGTCGACCCATTTCAGTTTCGCTTCCAAATCCGGCTCCTCAGGCGCGCCCCCGCCGCGATGACGGTCAGAGCAGCGCGTCCAGTTTTTTCGAAATGACGTTTTTCGGAACGGCGCCCGTGATCTGATCGACCGGCTGTCCGTTCTTGAAGAAGATCAGCGTGGGGATGCTGATGACGCCGTATTCACCCGCCAGTTCGGCCTGCTGTTCGGAGTTCACCTTGCCGATCTTCGCGCGGCCGGCGTAGGCGGCTGCCAGTTCGGACAGCACGGGGCCGATGGCCTTGCACGGCCCGCACCAGGTGGCCCAGAAATCGACCACCACCGGCACGGCCGAATCCAGAACCTCGGTCTTGAAGTTATCCTTCGTGAGTTCGATTTCAGAAGACATACGGCTCTCCTTGGATGAATGTAACAGGTCCCGTGTCGCGGGATCAGACGATGGGCTCTTTACGGGTTCTTCAATACCCGCCGGTCCGGATCGGTTCCGCGGAACCGTCCCGGACCGGTCAATGGGACAGGGCGTCGAGCAGTTTCAGGACCCGCTCGTTTTTGATGCGGTAGCACACCTGGTTCCCGTCCCGTTCGGATTCGACAACGCCCGCGTGCCGGAGGAGGGAGAGATGCTGGGACAGGTTGGGCTGGGAGACGCCGAGCAGTTCCTCCATGCTTTTCACGCAGGGCCTCTGTTCGCGGATCAGCGCGACGATGCGCAGGCGCGTGGGATGGCTGAGCGCCTTGAGAAGCAGGGCGCTTTCGCCCGCGGATTCGGTCAGCATGCCATGCCCTTCAGAGGACAGATTCCACATAGTGAAGCGCGGATTCAGCCGCGATCGTGGCGTCCCCGACCGCGGTCGAAACCTGGCGTACGGTTTTGGCGCGCACATCGCCCGCGGCGAACACGCCGGGGATATTGGTGGCCATGTCCGCGTCCGTAAGAATGCCGCCGATCGCGTCGAGCGGCAGGCGGCCGTTCAGGAATTCGGAATTGGGCTTCAGCCCGACCCAGATGAACACGCCGTCGGCCCGGAAATCACTCCGGGTTCCGTCCGCCCGGTTTTCCACTGTGACGGATTCCACTTTCTTCGCGCCGTTGATGGAAATCACCCGGTGGCTGAGAAAAACGGATATTTTTCCGTTCTCCCGCGCCCGCTGCTGAAGAATTTTCTCCGCGTTCAGCCGGTCGGTGAATTCCACAAGCCGGATGGACTTGACGAAACGGGTCAGGTACAGGCTTTCCTGAACGCCGGAACTGCCCCCTCCCACGGTGACCACATCCTTTTCCTTGAAAAAGGGACCATCGCAGGTCGCGCAGTAGGAAACACCCTTGCCCCTGAATTCCGCCTCGCCCGGGACATTGAGTTTTTTCGGATCACTGCCGGTCGCGATGATGAGGGACCGCGCCAGTATTTCACCGCCGTCCGTGACGACGCTCATGGGCTTTTCGTCCGTCCGCACGTCCGTCACTGCGGCGGTGGCGATTTCGAGGCCGAAACGCCTGGCCTGCGCCTCCATTTTCGACGCCAGTTCCGCTCCGCTGACGCCCTGCTCGAAACCCGGATAATTCTCGATCCATTCCGTGGATGCGGCCTGTCCGCCGGTCATCATGCGCTCGAGAACAAGCGTTTTCATCTGCGCCCGGGAGGCATACAGACCCGCAGTCAGACCGGCAGGACCGCCTCCGATGACGATCAGGTCATAAACGGACATCAAAAGGTTCTCCTTAAAAGGTCTGGACCCGGTTGGATAAGGTTATTCGAATAAATGAATCTAAGGGAGATTTGCGCCAAAAGCAAGCGGATTTTCTCGGCTGTCAGGCTTCGTTTTTCGAGCCTTTTTTCGGTTCACTGGAAAGACTGGGATCGATGCGCTGGGGTTCGGACGCGTAGCGGACGGCCGTTGCTTTTGTGATTTTGCCGGTGCGCACCAGCTGGAGGAGGTTGTCGTCGAGCGTCTGCATGCCCATCTGCGCGCTGGCCTGCATGATGGAGGGGATCTGATGGATTTTCTTCTCCCGGATCATGTTCCGGATGGCGACGGTCGCGATCATCACCTCGTTGGCGGCCAGGCGTCCGATGCCCGAGGCGGTCGGAAGCAGTCTCTGAGAAACGACGCCGACCAGCGAACCGGACAGCTGGGCGAGAACCTGTCCCTGCTGTTCGGCCGGGAACACGTCGATGATGCGGTTGATGGTGTCAGGCGCGTTGCGCGTGTGGAGCGTCGACAGCACCAGATGCCCGGTTTCGGCCGCGGTCAGCGCAAGCGAAATCGTCTCGAGGTCGCGCATTTCGCCGACGAGGACCACGTCCGGATCCTCGCGCAGGGCGCTGCGCAGGGCGTTCGAGAAGGACAGCGTGTGGTGGCCCAACTCGCGCTGCTGAATGAGGCAGTTCTTCTTGGGATGGGAGTATTCGATCGGATCTTCGATGGTCAGGATATGCGAATGCCGCTCGGTGTTGATCAGATCGAGCATGGCCGCGAGCGTGGTGGACTTTCCGTGACCGGTCGGGCCGGTGACGAGGATGAGGCCCTCCATCGACCGGGCGAGCTTGACCAGGGTTTCTCCGAAGCCCAGTTCCTGAAGACTGCGGATCCGGTCCGGAATGATACGGAAGGCGATGCCGTAGCCGCCCATCTTGGTGAACACGTTCGCGCGGAAATTGGCGACGTCCGCGACGTGATACCGGAAATCGAGCTCGAGGTTCTGCTTGAACCGCTCCATCTGGAAGTCGTCCAGAATCTGGACGATGATGTCTTCCATGTCCTGCTTGGAGAGCGTCTTGCCCTTGAGCTGCTGGATGCGGCCGTCGATCCGCACGATGGGCGTGTACCCCTCGCTCAGATGGATGTCGGACGCCTGGCTCTTGACGGCGTGGGTCAGAAGCTGGTTGATGTGCTCCCGCGTGATCATGCCGGATTGCCGGACGCCGGCGTGATGGTGGGGGTAATGAAAATCATCAGATCGGTCTGAACGTCCTGCTCGTAATCATGCTGGAAGAGCCGGCCGATGAGGGGCAGACTGCCCAGCAGGAAGAGCCGCTTGGTCGTCTGGTTCTGGATGGTCTTCACGAGTCCGCCGATGACCACAGTCTCCCCGTTCCGGACCGTGATGATGCTGTTGACGGACCGCTTGTCCGTGACCGGCGCCTCGTTCCCCGAAACGATCTTCCAGTCGACGATTTCCTCGATAATCGGGTTCACGTACATGGTGATTTCATTGTTCGGCCCGACATGGGGGGTCACATTCAGGCGGATACTGATCTCCTTGTAGTCGAAGGTGACCATGTCGCCCTGGCCGCCCATGCCGCGCTGAATCTGGGCCACGGGAACCGTTTTACCGACGCTGATGGAAGACTCCTCGTTGTCCGTCGCCAGCAGCCGGGGATTCGATACCAGCTTGGAATTTGTCTTGGTTTTCAGAAAATTGAGCATCGCCATGTACTGGCTCGCATTGAGCCGGCCCAGCGTCATGGTCCGGCTGAGACCGAACACGGGCGCCGCGTACTCTCCGCTGACGACCTGGACATTCTTGGAGTGGGTCTGCGCATCGGTTTCATAGGCCATGTTCAGGGTCTTGTCCCAGTCAATGCCGAGCTGATTGGTATAGGTCGGTGCCACCTCCACCAGCTTGGATTCGATGAGGATCTGCATGGGCGGCTTGTCCAGCTCCGCAACCACCAGATTGATCTCCTTGACCTTTTCCGGGCTGTCGGTCACCACCAGGATGCTGGAACGGCGTATCCCCTGCACCGTGCTGAGCTCGTAATTGACGCGCGCCTTGCCCGCCTGTTCGTAGTCCAGGAAATCGGACGCGAACGCCTCGACGAGCGAGTCGTTTGTGGCGATGCGCTTGACCACTTTGGCCACGTTCACCGCGTCCGCATAGCGGAGACGGTAGATTTTGGTGATACGGCCCGCCCTGGAGGTCAGCGCCATGGGACGGACCGTGATGATATTGCCGTCGATGTAGTAATCGCAGTCATTGGTGTAGATGATCTTGTCCATCGCCTGCTTCAGGGTGACGTTTTCGAGCTTCATCGTGGTCTTGCCCTTGATCGCGTCGCTGATCACCATGTTCAGCTGGTTGGAGGCCGCCACGAGCCGGAGCGCGTCCCGCACCGGGGTTCCGTTGAACTCGAAGGAGACCCGCTGGTCCCAGGGGATGCCGGATCCGTCGTCCGGGGAGGGGCTCTCGGCCGGGGACCGGGCCGGCGTGACGGTTTCACGCACGGAGGGTTCGGAAAAACCGGATGCCGGATGCTCGACTGCGCTCATTCCCCCGGACGAAGCGGATGTTTCTGCGAACAGGTCTTCGGTGTCATCACGTCGGGGGCAGTCCAGAAGGAGGGCGTTTCCCTTGAGCACGACGTTGAACCGGGAGTCGGGGAGCGAGCCGAGCAGGGCGCGGATGCCCGGGGTCTGTCCGACGATCGGCGATAGCTGAACGCTCCGAACGGCGCCTCCTGGAATCTCGGTTCCGCCGGACGGGACGGCCAGTTCGGAATTCCCGATGAACAGCACCGCGGACCGGTCCGCATGATGGGTGAATCCGGACCAATCGAATCGTCCGTCGAATTGCAGGGACAGGGTCGCACGGTCCGCGCCGGAGGACGGGGACACGGAAATCAGCCGGGCGGGATCCGTGACGTTGTCGCCGTACACGATCTGGCTGCCGTCGAGCAGGCGCTCGTCGTTGAAGGCCACGACCACGTGGCCGTTCTTCTTCAGAACGGACAGGGGAAGGTCGGGCTCATAACCGATGTCCGTCCGGAAAACGGGCGGATCGTTCGTGACCTGACGCACCAGGATGCTGCGGTCGTATTCCGGATCCACGGTTACGATGGAGCCGTCCATGGGTCCGGCATCACCCAGAAAATAGAGGGTCAGTTTTCCGGCTTCCTGCTGGGACAGGCCGATCCACACGGCCTTCCGGTCGAAGGCAAACACCGCCCAGGATTTGTCGCCCCGGTTTCCCTTTTTAATGGATTCCAGCGTGCTCTGGGGGAAGAGGCTCCCCGCCAGGAGCAGGCAGGCGATCACGAGGGAAGAAACGGTTTTACGGTTCATGGCGACTCGCTCCACTGAAGTGTGTACATCTTTCCCCCCTTGCGGGCGTAGACTTTGTTGCCCTCGATGCGGTCCACGCGGATGCCGTTCTTCTCCTCGCCCACCGCGAGAACGACGTCGTTTATCAAAATATAGGGCTTGCCGCTCATCCAGACGATGCCCTTGACCCGGATCGGCGCGGCTTCAACCGTCTTGCGTCCGGTGAAATCGAATTGCGGTTTCGAGAACGGATCGCGGCCGCCCCAGGTCCGGCCCATCGACGTATCCATCGGAACCGGGTTTACCGCCTCCGTTTTCACCGTCTGGTCCGCGGTTTTCACCGCCTGGCCCGCGGTCTTCGGCGTCGTTTTCGCCGGCTCCTGGTTCTTTTCCTTGCCGTCAAAAACGCCGAGAAAATTGAGAACCAGCAGGAGCGCGACCCCGCCCCCGCCGTAGATCAGCATGTTCTTTTCCCGTTTCTGCAGTGCCATATCCGTCCCGGAATACGGAACCGTCACCAGGGCCGGATGCCGGTCTGGGAGATTCCGATCATGATCTGATAGTACTCCTGGTTGAAGGCGATGCCCTCCACGGCCAGGGAATAATTCTCCGGAAGGTCGTACTGGATGCCGACCAGCCCGCCCGTCCAGAGGCCGCTCTGATATTTGCCTTTTTTCGTGCCGATCACGGCTGCGTTCCCGTCGAAATCGGTGAGGGTCTGCGTCTTCTCGTCCAGACGCTGGAGGGCCCAGACCGCGCCGCCTGCATAGAACGAGAGCGTCTTTCCCGGCAGCAGGATGCCCGCGTGTCCGGCGGCCTCCCGAAAGTCGTACTTCAGGCGGAACTCCCGCGTCCAGTAATCGCCGGTGTTCCGGTAGGTCACATCGGACGGATACCGGATCACGCGGCCGCCTCCGAAGAAAACCAGCGGGTTTGAATTCCGGGCTCTCCGGAGGCGCGTCTGCCCCGCCGTCCGTGCGTTCGGATTCCCCGTCATGAAGCTGAACCCGGCTCCGTACGCGAACCGGTATTTGTCCCGGGACACGGAGAATCCCGGGCTGTTGTGCTTCATGGCCAGCTCCACGCCGCCGATCAGGCCGTATGCGTCCAGACCGTTCGCCAGGCCGTACTGCGTTTTAAAGAACAGACGCCTGGATTCAGCGGTCTGCGTCCCCTGGTCCAGAGTCTGAAAGGCGCCGCTGAAGGCCATGGTCCACTGCCCCCTGCCCTTGGCGCCCGCCGGATTGCCGCAGGTCTGGGCGGTCAGAACGCCGGACGCGAGAAGCGGAAGCAAGACGAATGACGAATGCCTGGTTTTCATGAAATCCGTTCTCCCGCCCTTACGGACGCTGGTTGACGTTGATCAGGAACTGACCGGCCACCGCGGCCCATTGCCGGTAGAACGGGTTGCTCCAGTTGATCCGGATGCCCGTCACCCCGCCCCTCGGCTTCTCCGCATCCAGAGCGGTGGAGATGGTGATATAGTAATAACTCTGCCCCATGCCGTTGCCGGTGTTGAAGGAAGTCCAGCTCAGCTTGGCCTGAACCGTCTCGCTCGTCAGCGCGGCCTGAATCTCCGTGCCGGACACGACCGGATTGCCGTTTCCGTCCATGAGCGTAATGCGGATGGTGGCGGATTCTCCGTCGTAGAGGACATTGTCCCCCCTCGCCGCGATCACGGCCAGCGAGTTGTCCTCGAACATCACCGGTCCGGTCATGGCGACGGCCGTCCAGTCCCAGACGATGGACGACCGGCCGGCCGCGTCCATGCCCTCGGTCGAGGCCATGATACGGGCGATGCCGTCGTTCTGCAGTGTATTTCCCTCTGAATTCAGAATCCGGCCCGCGGCGATGCCCGGATAGGTTTCGGCGCCTACCGCGGATTCCGGATACGCGTCAAAATTCGGTATCAGGTATTGTCCAAGGCCCGCAAACCATGTGAATCCGGGAAGAATGTCACGCGTGTTGGGATCCTGCATGCCGGTGTAGTTGTAGAACCGGTCGATGCTCGGCAGCGGATTCCCCCCCTGGAGCACGACCTTCGCCCGCCCGTACTCGTCGGTGTAGGCCGTGTGCGTGCTGATGACGCCCCCGGAAGTCGTCAGGTACACGGCCGTGTTCCGCTCCACCGGGTTGTTGTACCGGTCGCCCACGAGGATGGAAACTTCGGTGGTGTCCAGCGAGGACCAGATGTTGAGTCGCGTGGCCCGCACGGTGAGATGGGTGGTGGTCAGGTCATTGACATTCTCGATGTACGGGGGGCCCGCGTGCACCAGCAAATAGGTCGAGGTGGCGGAGATGGAAGGCGTCACCGGAACGCCCGCGCCGTCCACCACCGTGGCCTTGATGCGTATGCTTCCGGCCTGCGTGCCGCTGGTGACGCTGATCTGGGCGGTTCCGCCGACTGTGGGGATGGACCGGGTGGTGCTGAACACGCATCCCAGCGGATTTCCAACGAAGGAAAACTGAACGAGCGTGCCGTCGTCCACCGGGTTGTTCTTGGCGTCCTTGATGTCCGCGTACACGGTCATGGTCTGGTTCTGTCCCGTGTCGCGCACGCCGATCCAGACGGGATTGAAACGCAGCTGTATGGAATTGGATCCGCCGGCCGTGGCCTGGATCACCACGTCGCTGCTGAGGGTCTGATTGCCGGGCAGTTTCACGGTGGCGGTGACCGTGGCGGTTCCGACGATTCCACTGGAGAACTGGCCGTAGGCCATGCCCTGGCCGTCGGTGGGCGCGTTCGGCGTGATGTCGCCGATGGAGGCCGTGAAGAAAACCGTTACGCCTGTCACCGGGTTACCCTGCTCGTCCAGAACCCGGGCGCTGATGTTGGAAATCTCGATGCCGTCCGCCGCGATGCGCGTCGGCGACGCGTTGATCAGGACCTGATACGGCTGGCCCACGGTGTACACGACCAGGATGCTGTCGCGGAGCGCGCCCACGATCACGCGCACCCAGGCGTTGTCCGGCCGCGTGCCCGCGGTCAGGTAGGTGCTCGCCGCTCCGTTATCCGTGGTCTTCTGGCGGTCCAGGGTGCCGGAGCCCCTGGCCAGTTCGAACTGGACCAGGGTCCCGTCCGGAACCGGATTGCGGTTGGCGTCGCTGACAATGGCCCGTATCTCGGACTGGCTCTTGCCGTCCGCGGGCAGGACCGGCGGAGTCGCGGACACCTGCAGGTAGGTGGGCACGGATTCCTGGAAATTCACCGACGCCCGGCCCGTCAGGGACGTGCCGTAAAGAACCGTGACGTGTGCCGTTCCGACCGTGGTGCTGCTGGTCAGGGAGACCTCCGCCACGCCTTCCTGGTTGGTCGAGGCCGAGGCGGGAATGGTGCCGAGATCCGCGGCGAAACGGAGCGCCGCTCCCGTGATCGCGATCTTGCTCGTGCTTCGCTTCATCACGACCCGCACCTGGGACGTGCTGCGGCCGTCCGCCAGTATGGCGAGCGGCGAGGCGGACACGGCCATTTCAACACCCTCGAATACGACCTGCGTGGTGACGGTCTGCGATCCGTAGGTGGCCGAAACCGTGGAGGTCACGTCGACCGTGCTTTCACTCGAGGTCAGGGGCACGGTGGCCACGCCCATGGCGTCCGTTTCGTCCTGGGTCTGGATGACGCCGGCGGAGGCGTTGAAATTGACGGACGCTCCCGCAACGGGCCGGTTGCCCGCGTCGACCACCTTGACGGAGACGAAGGCCTGGTCCTGTCCGTTCGCGAGGATGTAACCCGGACTCGCGGCGATCTGCTGGATGCCCGAGACCGTCTGAGAGCCGAACCGGACGTTCACCGTGTCGAGGAAAACGTTACCGTAGCGCACCACGACGCGCGCCGTTCCCTGCACCGTGCTGCTGGTCAGCAAAGCCGCGGCCACGCCCTGAACGTCCGTCCGGACGGTGCCGGCGATGGTGCCGAGATTGGATCCGAACTGGACGACCGCGTTGTCGATGCCGATCCGGCTCGACGCCTCCCGCACGGTTGCGGTGATCCTCGACTGGCTCACGCCGTCCGCGGTCAGAAAATCGGGCGCCGCCGTCACCTCGAACTGGATTCCCTTGAACAGGACGGGGAGCGTCTTGCTGATGCCCTTCACGGTGACCGTGACCGTGGCCGTCCGGTCCACGGCGGAAGCGGCTCCGATCAGGGTCGCTTCCGTCTGTCCCTGCTCGTTTGTGGTGGTGACGTAATCGATGTCTCCGACTGTGGACGCGAAATAGACGGCCTGATTGGCGAGCGGTTTTCCGCCCTCGTCCTTCACCGTGACACGGATGGCGCATTCGTCCAATCCGTCCGCCAGAATGGCCTCCGGAACGGACGCCGCTTCGACGGAATACGACGGTGACTGAAAGGCGACCCGCACCGTGTCGAGCAGCGTGCGGCCGTACCGCGCGACAATGACCGCGGTGCCGGTCGCGGTTCCGCTGGTCAGCTGGACCAGGGCGATTCCGGACGCATCCGTGACCCCCTGCGCCTGGATGGTGCCGAGGGTCGAGCCGAACCGGACGGTTTCCCCCGGCAGGCCGATTCCCGTCACCGTCTCCTTCATCACGGCCCTCACCGTGGCGATGCTGGCGCCGTCCGCGAAGAGCGCGGAGGGCGCGGCGTCCACATGGAACATGACGCCCTTGAACAGCACGTTCGCCGAGACTTCCTGGTCGCCGGTGACGGCCTTGACCGACGCGTTGATGTCGACGGAAGAGGCCGTCGAGGTCAGCAGGGCTTCGGCGGTGCCGTTCTGGTCGGTGAAGACGGACGCGGGAAGGGTTCCCGCCGTGGATGTCAGCGCGATCTCGTTTCCGGCAAGCCCTTCGTTATTCCGGGAGACGAGCTGCAGGGTCAGTCTGGCCGTGGAGGTTCCGTTGGCGAGTATTTCGTTTGCGCCGACTTCCATCAATAGAATCACGCCGGACGTGTCCGTGGCGCCGGACACGAATTCCACGTGGACGGCCGAAGACGCGGACGAACCGTACCGCGCCGTGACGGTCGCGGAACCCGCGGCCGCGCCGCTGGTCAGTTCGGTGGAAGCCCATCCGGTCGCGCTGGTCACCGCCGAGGCGGGAGACACCGCGCCGATCGAGGTCTGAAAGGTGACGGTGCCGTTCGCGATCGGCCGGCTGTCCTCGTCCATGAGCCGGACCTGAATCTGCGATTTGACGCCTCCGGTCCGGATGCGGCTCGGAGAGGCGGTCATGTTGACCAGCAGGGAGAGATTGGCGCCGAGGGAACCCGTCGGATCCATCGGATTCTGCTGGGAGCAGAACATTCCGCCCAGCAGGATCAGGGACCCGAGTCCGGCTTTCTGCAGGGTTTTCCGGGATGAACGATCAAATAACATGGAGTCCTCCGAGTCGCGGCGCATGCAAGCCCGCGGGTCTCGCGTTGTGTTTCAGGTTTTCGGCTGTCCGTCCGGGGACGGAACCGTCCGCGGTTCCGGACCGGTCGTTTCCTTGCGCAGGAAAATGACCCCATCGAGGGTGAACAGGGCGGTCGATTTGGCGACGTCCTCCCGCTGCAGGTCGAATGCATCCGCGCGGATCACGAAAGGCCATTCGGACTGATCGTCGAGCAGGCGCGAGAAACCGGAATACCGGCCCTTGAGCAGGATGGTCATCGGCAATTCCGCGATTTCAGCCGTATCCCGCTGAACGTGTTCGATTTTTTCATATTGCGGGGTCAGGGACACCAAAGTCAGATCGTATTTATTGATGGCGTCCTGAAAACGCCGGCCCAGCAGAAGAAAGTCGGACATCGGGAAAATGCGGCTTTTCCGGCGCACAAGAGAGGCGTTCAGACTGTCCGCTTCCTGCTTCACCGCCAGTATCCGCGTCTCCGGAATGTCCTGCTTGATTTTGCGGTTCAGGACCGCGATATTCGCGCGAGTGGTTTTAATCTCCCGTCTCGTCGGCATGTAATAAATGAAAAACCAGGTAATCGAGCCGATGAAGACGATCAGAAAGAAAAGGAAGCCCGTTTGTACGCTTTTCTTGTTCATAATCAATAAGTTAGTTTGGCTGTAATTGTGAACAGATATTCATCGGTTTTCTCGATTGTATTTTCATCCTGCAATTTAACATCTGTTAAATAACCTGACTTTGACAAATCCAACAAAAATTGTGCCACCGACATTCGGATGTCCGGAATGGACATGCGGCTATCCCCTTTGATTGTCAGAATGTTGGGGGTTTGTTCCGTTCCTTCCGCCGGTTTGGCTGCGGGCGGTTTTCCCCCCCTTTTATCAGCGGCTTTCTCTTTACCGATCGTGATCTGGGAGATGGACAGCGTTTTCGGCAGCACGGCCGTGATGGCCCTGAGCAATCGGATGTTTCTGGGATCCTGCCGGATCTTGTCCTCGAACAGGTTCACGGCCTTATCCGCGGCGTTTTTCAGAGACAGATTCCGCTCATACCGCGCCAGTTTGTTCGCGACGATGTGCGCCTCGCGGTTGCGGACCGCCTCCTCTGATTTGAGCTGGTGCAGCTGGAAATAACCGGTGATGGAGAGGACGGCCAGAATGGTGAGCATGAACACCGCGGCCCAGTTCAGGTAATACCGGATCTGCGAGAGCAGGTGGATTTTTCTGTATTTCGCCGGCAGCAGGACGCCATGCGACCGGGTTTCAAGGGCATTCGCGAGTGCATTGGCGTGTTCGAGGAACTGCGCCCTGAACTTCTGCTCCTGCTTTTCCCCTCCTGAAATGCGGAGCTGGGCCGGGGGTTTGGCAACTGTCGTTGGAATCCCGAGGCGTTCCGTGAGTGCGTGGGACAGGTGCTTGAGCTGGGCCCCTCCCCCGATCAGCATCAGGCTGGACACCTGTTCCCCGCCCGACTTGTCCTTGTAGAATCCGATGGAACGGTGGATTTCGCCGGTGAGGCGCTCCATCACGGGCCGCATCATGGCGCCGATTTCGCTGAGGGGCGCGCCGCGGAAGGTCATGCCCTCGGAGAATCCGAGCGGGTACCCGTATTTGTATTTGAATTCGAGGGCTTCCTTGGTGGTGAACTGAATGGCCCGTCCCTCGTGGAAAATCGTGCCGGTAATGGCCTTGGTGAAATCGTCTCCACCGATGACCAGTTCGCGCTGAAAGTCGACCTGGCCGTCGCGGTAGAAGGAAAGGACGCTCCGGCTGGCGCCGATGTCCAGGATGCAGAAACGCCCGGGAGGAATACCGGAAGGAGATTCAGACAGAAGATTGACGAGAGAAAGCGTATTCGAGGTGATTCTGATCGGAATCAGGCCTTCTCCGGCGAATACGTTTGCCCGCTCCGAGATGAACGATTCCTCCGCGCCGATGCACAGATACTCGGTGTTTTCCGGAACCGCCGGATCCTTTCCGACGGCCGCATAATCGAACACGAGAACCGAGTCCCCCCCCTCGCGGTCGAGATCCTTCTGCAGTCCGAACAGCACGGCCTGGTGGAGTTCCTTGGAGGAAAGAGGCGGAAGGGATTCCTTCTTGAGCATCAGCCGTTCGGTGCCCAGGCCCAGGACGAGCTTCGCTTTTCTGGCTTTTTTCTCTCGGAGGAGGAGTTCGTGCACACCCTGCACGGCGTCGTAGAGGGATTCGGGGCCTTCGGCGGTGATGGGGATTCTGCCGAAAAGGTCAATGTAGACGCGTGAAGCCGCGGTTCTCCGGATCAGGACATACTTGATGCTCTGGGGCGAACCCCAATCCACTCCAAGAACCAGCGGCCACGGCTGCGTGGTTTGAATTTTTTTCCCCATAAGGCGTTTTCTCTTTTATGCGTTGAATTCCTTCACGTATAGATCCAGAGCGTCATCATGTCCTCGATGCTGTCCCCGTATTTCTGAAAATTGTCGCAGAACACGTTCATGTACAGGGGACGGTGTTTGACATTGGCATGACTGCCCGTGCCCGTGATGGCGCCGTGGCTGATCAGGGCGCCTTCGATCGAATTCTGGGTCGGTTTGCCTCCGCCATGGATGATGGTGGATGTCGGATTCGGCAGGTAGACGATACCCTTGATCCGGTCCGCGCCGTTGATCGTCACGTCCCCCAGCACCACGAAGATTCCCGCCTGATCATTCGAGCCGGAAACCGTGTAGTTGCCGGTAATCCAGTATATGTTCGGCGTTTTTCCATCCGCCTGGAAGAAGCTGTTCCCCACATCGGCGTCGCCTGCGTCTCTGTCGATGTAGTGCCCCTGTCTTGTGGCCCAGGCCAGGAGTGAATCCTCCTTGATGCCGGGAATCGAATCCGCTTTCTGCACCAGCCGGTTGGGGTCGTTCCGATTCAGGGAGTCGCGGGCTGAAACGCCGTTGTCCACGTCCGTGGTGACAATGGCCTTGTCGCGGAGCCGGAGTCCGATCTGAAACTCGATGAAAGCCTGCCGTTCCGCGCCCTGGTAGGTTGAGGTGACGGTGAGCCTCATCAGGTTGCCGTCGCTCGTCGTATCGCAGGTCACGGATGCGCCGCCGACCGAGAGCGGCGTCTGCTCGACCGTCGAGTTGAAGACCTCCTTGACGAGGGAATTCAGCGAGTAATAGCACCCGGCTGTCAGCGCCGCATCCGCCTGCATGAATTTTGTCTCGTTTTCCAGATTGATGGATTCGGTACGCAGAATGGAATACGCGCCCAGGCCGAGCAGCCCGAGCGTGATGAGAAAAACGAGAATGATGGCGGACCAGAAACCCTCTTCCCCCTTCAGCGAACGGATCCGTGTCTGCCGTTTCATGGCGTGCCTCAGTTGTTGACGTACGAGATGATCTTGGGATGGATTTCCTGCGTGTAGGTGGTGGCTTGGGCGCCGGTTCCCACGGTCATGCTCAGCTGGATCATGTAGATGTCCTGGGACGTGGTCACCTGCACGCCGGCCTTGTCCAGGTATTTGAGCGAAAAGGCCTGGACGTTCTTGAGCAGCGGATATTCCACCATGTCCGTGCTCTGATTGCTACGCGTGATGACGTGGTTGGCCGGATCGTAGGTGTACTGCAGGACCTCCGTGTACCAGTCACCGTTACGGTACAGGGCGCAGTCGAACTGCACCTGGTTGTCCCCCAGAATCAGGACGTCGTTCGCGTTCTGAATGCGGCGCATTTCGGCGATCATCCGGTTGAATCCGACCCGCGTCATGTCGAGTCTCTGCTTACCGGACTGGACGGTGACGTACGAGTTCAGGTTGACCTTGAACAGCGGCAGAACGGCCATCATGACGATGCCCGCCACCACCAGGGCGACGGTCATTTCGATGAGCGTGAAACCCGCCGATCTCCGCAAATCCGAGTCCCCCTTCGGAACCGTCCGTTTTTGCGCGTCCATCGGCAACTCCCCTGCTTTACTGGTAAATATAATACAAATACTCGTATTTAGCAAATGAAAAATTACTGTTTTGATATCATCGTTTTCAACATCATGGGCTGTTTCAGCGTTCCGCCGGTCAGGGTGACCGTGACCGTGGAACAGGTGATTCCGTTGATCACCTGGTCGGGTCCGAACTGGACATGGTAATTGAAACTGCCGGAAACCGTCTTGCCGGTCTTATCCTCCCATCCCACTTTGATCGCGTCGTATCCGAGCGCCCGGTAGGATGCCAGCACCTGTTCCATCTGGCTTTTCAGATCGAACTGGGCTTTTTCAATCTGAGAGAATGCCGCGACGCTCTTCAGGTTGGCCTTGGCGAGCTGGAGAAGGGGTAAGGACACGATGCCGATGAGAACGATGGCGATGATGACTTCCATCAGCGACATGCCCCGTTCTGAATTTGCCATGGGTCTGCGGTGCTTCATACAAATGCCTCCCTGAAGACCGTTCACTGGACTTCCGAATACCCGGACGGCATCAACACGATGCTGCGCTCGCCGTTCAGCGTCATGACGGTCAGGGGACCGGCGAGGTCCACGCCTCCGATAAAGGGGATTCCGTCCGAATTGAAGGTGACCGTGGGATTGGCGGCCGTGATGCTGACGCCGGTCGTTTCATCCACACCGAGCACCACGACCAGGCTTTCAGACTGTTTCTGGGGCGACTTGACGGCTGCGCCGGTGACCGCGTACGTGGCGGCGTAGGAATTGCCGGACGCGTTCACCGTGAAATTGACGTCGCGGTGCTCGGCCATTGCCGTTTCCTGCGCGTACCGAAGGTCCGAAAGGGCGTTGGACGAGGCGACCGCGAGCCGGGATTTTTCGTTGACCGCCTGGAACATCAGGGACCCCACGCTCGCGACGATGCCCAGGATGACCACCGCGATGATCACTTCGGGCAGCGTGAAACCCGCGCCGCCCGGTTTGCAGGAAGATAAGATTCGCTTCATGATGCCGGCCTTTTGCGTAGAATGAAAGACCGGGCGGGAAGGGTCATCCCCTTCCCGCCCGCAACCGCTGTTCAGTTCGTGTGGCCGTTCGGACAGACACCGGTCCCGTCCGCGGCGATCGTGTACAGGCCGCCTCCGAGCGGGCATTCATTCGCCCGGTCCAGGAGTCCTGCAGCGACCAATGTGGCGGTATCCGCCGCATAGGTGCCGACGCCGTTGTTGGCCGGCAGCATCGCCTGATTGGCATAATAGATATTGTTCGCGGAATCGATGGCCGTCAGGTTCTGCTTGCAGGCCGCGAGCTTCGAACTGTTGGTCAGATCCATGAATTTCGGCACGGCCACGGCCGACAGAATGCCGATGATCACGATCACGATGATCAATTCGATCAGGGTGAAGCCCTTCTGATTCTTGGTAAACATGGTGTTTCTCCTTTTTGATTTCCGTTGTGTTCAATGGATGTTGCCATCATCCATTCCTCTCCACTTCATCCCCCAAGCCTCTCGGGTTCAGCGATATGCCTCGCCTCCTTTCTGTCCTTTCTATTTTCAATGGATCTTTTTTTTGCGTTCAGAGTCCGGGGCGCCCGTTCGGGTGGCTTGGACCGTCTCCGGATCACTTGACCAGGCCGATCATGTTCCACATCGGCAGCATGATGCCCAGGGCCAGCACGGCCACGGCGCCGCCCATGACCACGGTCAAAATAGGCTCGATCATTCCGGTCAGAGCCTTGATCGCGTACTCCACCTCGAGATCGTAGTGGTCCGCGATATTGGCAAGCATGTTGTCGAGCGAACCGGACTGTTCCCCGATTGAAATCATCCGGTTCACCATGGGCGGGAACAGGTTGCTTTTCTTCATGGATCCGGAGATGCCCTCGCCCTTTTCCACACCGAGCGCGACCTGCTGGATCTGCTTTTCGACCACCACGTTCCCGACGGCCCCCGACACGGTGGTGAGGGTCTGCAGGATGGGGAGTCCGCTCCGGTTGAGGGTTTCGAACATGCGCGTAAACCGGGCCATGGCGCTTTTCAGGACCAGGTTGCCGATGAGGGGGATTTTCATCTGGAATCCGTCCCACCAGAACCGGCCTTTCTTCGTCTTGATGTAGGAGATGAACGCGCCCGCCGAGACGGCGATGACGCCGAGAAGGATGACGAGGTTTTTCTGCATGAAGCTGCCGAGTCCCAGGAGAATTTTCGTCGGCAGGGGGAGTTCCATGCCGAGGCTCTCGAACATTTTGGCGAAATTCGGAACCACCATGGTCATGACCACGATGAAGGCGGCGGTCATCGCAACGGTCACCATGATCGGATACTGCATGGCCGCCTTGACTTTTTTCTTGGTCTCGGCGTCGTGCTTGATCAGCATGCCCATGCGTTCGAGAACGAGGTCGAGCGATCCGCTCATCTCGCCCGCCTTGACGGAGTTTACGTAAAGCTTGGAAAACACCTTCGGATGCTGGTCGAGCGCCTGGGAAAAGCTCTTTCCCGACATGACGTCCACATAAATTCTGTTGACCACGGGAGAAAAGGCCTTGCCGCTCTGGTCCCGCAAAGCCTCGAGCGCGGTGAGCATGGGCACGCCGGCCCGGAGCAAAGTCACGAGCTGGCGCGTGAACATGATGATCTCGTCCTGCTTCACCTTGGGCTTGAAGAGCGCGATTTCCTTGCTCATGCCCGTGCCGGCCGAAGCGCCCGCGCCTGAAGCAGCTTTTGCGCCGCCAACGGCTTTCAGTGAGATCGGCCGGTAGCCCTTTTGTACGAGTTCCTTCGAGGCGGCCGCTTCGCTGGGTGCGTCCAGGGTGTTGGAAATGATCTGGCCCGTCGATGTGACGGCTTTGAACTGAAACGACGGCATGGCTGGTCCGATGATCCTCTCTTCAAGTGATATTGGTGACGCGCATGACTTCCTCGACCGTGGTGAGGCCCTTCAAAACCTTGATCCACCCGTCCACCGCGAGCGGCCGCATGCCCTCTTCTATCGCGGCCCGGTTGATGTCGTCCGCGGATCCGCCTTTCAGAATCAGCTCCCGTAGCGTCTCGGTCACTGGGAACACTTCGATGATCGACATGCGGCCCTTGTATCCCGTTCCCTTGCACTTCTTGCATCCCTTGCCGTGGAAGAATTTCATGGTCTTGAAGTCCACGTCAATGCCGAAACGCTTCAGGTAATCGAGGTTCAGGTACGAATAATCGGCCGAGTATTCCTCGCGGCAATCGGAGCAGATTTTCCGCACCAGGCGCTGGGCCTGGACCCCGAGCACGGCCGTGGAGATGAGGAAGGGCTCGATGTTCATGTCCGCCAGACGGGTCACGGCCACGGCCGCGCTGTTCGTGTGCAGGGTCGAGAGCACCAGGTGGCCGGTGAGGGCCGCCTGCACGGCGATCTGGGCGGTTTCGGTGTCGCGGATTTCGCCCACGAGAACCACGTCCGGGTCCTGGCGCAGGATGGCGCGAAGCCCCTTGGCGAAGGTCATGCCCGCCTTTTCGTTCACCTGCGACTGCCGGATCAGGGGCATTTTATACTCGATCGGGTCCTCGAGCGTGATGATGTTCCGCTCGACCGTGCTCAGCATGTTCAGGGCGGCGTACAGCGTGGTGGTTTTGCCGCTTCCAGTGGGACCCGTCACGAGGATGATGCCGTAGGAACTGGCCAGCATTTTCTCGAACCGCGTCAGCACGTCCTCCTCGAAACCGAGGTTCCCGAGCCGCATGAGCGCGGCGCTCTTGTCGAGCACGCGGAGCACGCAGTTCTCGCCGTACGCCGAGGGCAGAGTGGATACGCGGATGTCGATTTCGCGGCCGTCGCTCACGCGGATCCTGAGCTTGCCGTCCTGCGGCACGCGGTGCTCGGCGATGTCAAGGCTCGACAGGATCTTGATGCGCGAGATGATGGCTTCCTGCAGGTTCTTCGGCAGGTGAAAGGAGTCGCGGAGCACGCCGTCCACGCGGAACCGGATGCGGAGCTCGTTCTCCTCGGGATTCAGGTGGATGTCCGACGCGCCTTCCTGGATGGCCTGGGTGAGAATCATGTTGGCCATCTTGACGACGGGCGCGTCCTCGGCCTGGCGCATCAGGTCCGCGGCCGCCACTTCCGTCTGGTCCGGCTTCTCCTGCTCGGCCTCGATGACCTCGAGCATTTCCTGCATTTCTTCGTTCGAGACCGGGGCCAGGGACGTGGTTTCTGCGGCCTTGGGGTAGTACTTGTCGAGCGCCTCGTCCAGGGCGGACTTGGACGTCAGGGCCGGGGAGATTTCCAGGTGCGTCACCTGGGTCGCCTTGTCGATGGCCTTGATGTCCTTCGGATCGGTCATCGCCAGCAAAAGTGTGCCGTCGATGCGGAACAGGGGGAAGAAACGGAACTGGCGGGCCACGCCGCCGGGAATCAGCTCGATGACCTCGGGGTCGATCTCATAATTCTTCAGGTCAATGTAGGGCACATGCCAGAGGGAGGCCTTGGTCTCGAGGATGTCCTCCTCCTTGGCGAGCTTGGACTCGACAAGAACCTCCTCGAGTGACTTCCCGCGGGAGCCGTTCTTCAGCTGGGCCAGGGCGGCCTTGGCCTGCTGGAGCGTCAGCACCTCCCGCTCGACGAGGGCCCGCGCCAGGGTCCGGTCGATATCCCGGTCCTGGACGGGCCGGACGGCGGTCATGTTCGTCGGACTAAGCATTGAGGTACCTTCTCACGACTTCGAGTACCTGCGGGAGGCGGAACGGCTTGAGCAGGAACTCGTTGGCCCCGACCTGCTCCCCGATCTTGCGCTCGCCCTCTGTGGCCCGCGATGTCAGGACGATGATGGGGATGTCCTTGAACCGCTTGTCGAATTTCAGCAGACGGGCCGTTTTGAATCCGTCGAGCATCGGCATGAGGATGTCGAGAATGATGAGGTCGGGCCGTTTGTCCTTGACGGTCTGCAGGGCTTCCAGCCCGTGCGAGGCCACCTTGACCGAATAGCCGGCCTTTTCCAGCGGTTCCTTGAGAAGACGCGCGATCAGGGGATCGTCGTCCACTACGAGAATCTGCTTGTCAGCGGACGGGGCGGATGGGGTCGGGGGTGCGGTCCGGGTCTCGACGGCGTCGTCCAGCAGGGGATTCTCGTGTCTTTTTTCTTTTTCAACCGTCAGGGTCATGCTCTCTGCCTTCTCTTTTGCGGCTATCGTTTTACCGGATGAGACCCAGGTACCACTGGATCAAGAAGTCCCCCGCAAGCAGATATGTCAATGTTCCTATTGCAATAAACGGACCAAATGGGATCGTGTTTTTCAGCATGAGACGCTTCCGTGCCAAGGCAATCATTATATACACGCAGGCCGCCACTCCGCCGAAGAACAGCGCAATCCAAACAGCCGGGAACCCGACGTAAATGCCTGTCATTGCAAGCATTTTCACGTCGCCCATGCCCATGGCATCTTTCTTCATCAGGAATTTGCCTGCGATCATGAGCAGAAGAAGAAGGCCGGCGCCTGCAACCATTCCGGCCAGACCGCTTTTCCAAGTCACCTTCCACTTTACAATGTGAAATGCGGCCAGGTAAAAAATGCCGGCAATGCTAGCCGGAATCACCAGCTTGTCCGGAATGAATCCCGTATCCCAGTCGATGAAGGAAATCGGGATGAGGAAGAACGCCAGCGTGGCATACGCCGCGAACGGCACGGTCAATCCGTACACCGCGAGAAGGGCCAGCACGATAAACGCCGTCAGACCCTCGACTATCGGATACCGCGCTGAAATCTTCTCCCCGCAGAACCGGCACTTGCCGCCCAGAACCGCGTAGCTGAGAAGCGGCACATTGTCATAGAAACGGATCGCCCTGCCGCAGGACGCGCACCGCGAACCCGGGAACGCGAGGCTCTCCCCTCTCGGCAGCCGGTGGATGACGACATTCAGAAAACTGCCGATCGCCAGAGACACGAGAACGATCATCAGAATGTGAATGGGTCCCACCACGGCTTCCTGCCTTGTCTTATTTTATCGGATCCACAGGCTTCCGGTTCTTCATCGAACCAGCAGCATTCGGCCTGTCTTCGCGAACCGGTCCTGTTCGATGCGGTAGAAGTACACGCCGCTCGACACGGGCCGTCCGGCCTCATCCGTTCCGGTCCATTTCGCCACGCCCGAATCTCCGGCCCTGAAGTCGGCGTCCACCAGCACGGCCACGCGCTGTCCGAGAATGTTGAACACCGTAAGCTTCATGTGGCCGTTCTTGTGCAGCCGGTACTCGATGGAGGTTTCCGGATTGAACGGGTTCGGGTAGTTCCGGGAGATCGTGAAGTATCCGGGCTGTTCCATGTAGGGTCCGCTGCCGCCCGGCCCCTTCGACTTCAGAAGCACGAAGTACATGTTGTCGTCCGACGATCCGCAGTTTCCGCCGAGCACGACCTTGCCGGCTTCGAAAGTCCTGCGGAGGAGATCGAAACGCACGCCGCGGGAGTCCACGATCTGCTCGCCCGACGCTTCCCAGTCCACCAGCCATTTCGGGAGCGAGGCGATGCGGCTGTCGTAGGCCACACTGATCTCCGACGGTTCGGACAGCTCGAAGGTCAGGAATTCGGCGTCCCGCTTCGTCTTGTCGTCATTGGCCGTCCGGATCCAGAGGCATTCGGAGGACGAATCGGGCATGGCCGCAATGGTGTAGTCCCGGTCGATATAATAGAGGTCCCCCAGGCCGGTCTGCGCGACGGAGTACGAGGGAATGTTCAGCTTGGACAGCAGCGTGCCGTTGACCATGGTGGGCGCGACGAACACGAGGTACATGTTCTGGTCCGCGTTCCCCCCGTTGCCGCCGAGCACGATCTGGCCGCCGAGTGATTTCATCGAATAGAGGGCATATACGGTGTTCCGGGAGTCCACAACCTGCTCGCCGGTGGCCTTCCAGCCGGCCAGCCACGCGGGCACCGAGGCCAGCTGGCGGTCGACGGCCGCGTATATGGTCGCGCCGCCCCTCAGCTCGAAGGAGAGGAAATTGCTGCCGGTGGACGCCTTGTCCTCGTTCATCGTGAGAATCTGGGCCGCGCCGGTCAGAACGTCGGGCGCCTGGCTGATCGTATAGGAACGATCCGTATACCCGGGCCTGCCGGGGCTGAAAATCGCGAGGTCGGTGCCGGCCCGGCTCGGGTTGCTGACCGCGGCGCCCCGGGCCATGAGATACTTCACGGCCGCGGACTGGGTCAGCACGTTGGGCGAAGCGGCGCGGTCACGGATGTTCCTCGCCGTGATCTGGTACCGCATGCCGATGCGGTGGGCCGTGGTGACCAGGTGCACCTTCACCTCATTGCTGTCCAGTTTGGCGGACTGCACGGTCACGCTGTCCCCGATGATGTAGTTGGCCGGGTTCTGGCCGCTGGCTGTCTCGATGCGCTCCGAGAAGACCAGGTCGATCTGGGTGGTCGACACGAAATCGACGCGGACGAGCGCGGGCGGCGTCTGGTCGGCCAGAATGCCGGAGCCGGAAAGCGAATAGCTGAACCAGGTGGACGCCTTGATGGTGTTCGGCACCGTGGCCTGGTCGCGCACGTTCCGCACATTGACCCCGTACCCCACGCCCGGAATATGGGTCGTGGTGTTGAGATACACCTTCTTCATGCTGGAGGTGTCGAGGGTCACGCTCAGCACTTCCACGCTCGGATCGATCGTGTAGTTTTCGCGGTTTTCGGCCGAAGAAGCCTCGAGCGGCTCGTTGAACACGAGTTCCAGCAGGCTCGGATGCCGGAGCTTGCCGTCGATGAGCGCGGGCGGCGTCGTGTCCGCGGCCAGGTAATTGTACGACCAGACGGCCGTCTTGACGATGGCGTTCGCGACGGGCGCACGGTCCTTGATCCCCTTGACCTTCAGAACGTAGTTCGTTTTGGACGCATGGGTCTTGGTCTCAAGCTGGACCGTGTTGAGCGAGGCCAGGAGGCTGGCCTGCGTGATCTGCACGGGCGGTTCGATCGTGTAATTGGCGAGCGTCTCTGCGGATTCGCGTGAGACGGCCTCGTCGAAGGTCACCACCAGGTTCATGGGCGTCCGCAGGCTCACGTTGACGAGCTGGGGCGCCACGGTGTCCGGGGGTGTGAACTGGTACACGGCGGTTTTCGGATTCCCGAGGCCGTTGGGCGCAAAGGCGAGATCCTTCACGTTCGAGGCGGTCACCGAATACGTGCCCTTGTCGTGGTTGCCGGTGTAGAGCCAGACGCTGGCCTGGGAGTTGTCCAGAACCGCGCTGATGACCGCCACGGGCGGGGAAATGGCGTAATTGGCCGCTTTGGCGGCCTCGGCCGCGCCGATCTTTTCGCTGAATTTCAGCTCAAGCAGGTTGATCGAGTGCAGGGTGGCCGACAGCAGGGCGGGCGGCACCGTGTCGGGCGGGTTCCAGACGTACTGCACCTGCGAATACTGGTTGATGGGATTCTTCTGGGAAGAGGCGTCGGTCACGCCGTTCACGGTCAGTGTATAGGTGCCGGCCGAATGGGAAGTCGTGCCGAGAACGACTTCCTGGTCGTTCAGCGCCAGATAGGCGCTCTTCACCTCGATGTTGTTGTTGATCCGGTAATTCGATACAGCCTGGGCGGTTTCGCGGCTCAGGGCCTCGCTGAAGTCGACGACCAGCATGTTGTCGCCCCGCAGGCTGACCGAGGTGATGGTCGGCTTGGTGAGGTCGACGCTGGCGAAGGCGTACTGGCTGACCGTGTTGCTCCGGATGCGGTTGCTGCCCGAGGCGTCGAAGACGTTGTTGACCGTCACGGTGTAGGAGCCTTCGATCTGCTGCGACGTGGCCAGCAGGACCTTGACCGCCGCGACATCGAGGGTCGCGGTCTTCACGACCACGCCGCTCGAGACGGTGTAATTGGCCACGGTTTCCGCGGACGTCCGGTCCAGGGCCTCGGAGAAGAGCAGTTCGATGGTGTAGGCGTTGACCGCCGAGGTCGAAATCAGGACGGGCGGCGTGGTGTCGGCCGGGGTGTAGGTGTAGGTCGTCTGGGCCTGGATCAGGGTGTTCGGAGTCGCCGCGATGTCCTTCAGTCCCTTGACGGTGACCGTGTAGGCGCCCCGCTGGTGCGGCGTAGTGGTCAGGAAAACCTGGGTCTGGTTGTTGTCGACCGCGGCCTTGAGCACGGAGACGCCGCCGCTGATCGTGTAGACCGCGGCGTTCGCGGCGGACGTCCAATCGAGCGGTTCATTGAAAACCAGCTGCAGCAGGTTGACACCCATCAGTTCGGCGCGCACCAGCTGAGGCGGCAGGACGTCCTGCGACACGCAGGTGTATGACTTCTGGTTGTCGGCGGCAATGACATTGCCCGGCGTCGCGAGGTCCCTGACATTCTTCACGGTGACGGTGTAGGTCGTCCCCGGAACGTGGGGGGCGGTCTTCAGGAACACGCCGGTGCCCGCGTCGCTGAGGGTCGCCTGGGTCACCAGGATGCCGTTCGACAGCGTGTAATTGGAAGCCGTCTGCGCGGTCGCCGGATCAAGGGGCTCGCTGAAGGTCAGCTCCAGCCACTGGTTTCCGCCCTGCAGGGACGCCGCGAGAAGCCGCGGCGCGACGGCGTCGGCCACCTGATAGGTATAGCCCGCCTGTATGCTGGAGGGAATGATGTTGGGAACCGCGGCCTTGTCGCGGATGCCCGTGATGGTCACGGTATACGCCTGGCCCGGCGTGTGCGCGCCGGTCGTCAGATAGATCTGGTTCAGTCCGGTGCCGACCAGCGAAGCGGCCGTGACGGAAACGCCGCCGCTGATGGAGAAATTCGATGCCGTCTCGGCGCTGGTCCGGTCCAGCGCCTCGCTGAACACGAGTTCCAGCAGGTTTGCACCGTGCAGGGTGAAGCTTTTGAGCGAAGGCGGCTCCACGTCGCCCGGCGCGTAGGTGTAGGCGGCCGAGCTGTT
The DNA here is from genome assembly GCA_016933415.1 of bacterium. Lineage (GTDB taxonomy): Bacteria > Zhuqueibacterota > QNDG01 > QNDG01 > DTFT01 > JAFGAX01. Next base: position 2,163 of record JAFGAX010000104.1, on the reverse strand, counting down.
CGCAATGATGGTGTTCGGCACCGTGGCGATATCCCGCACATTGGACACTTTCAGGGTGTACCCGCCCGCCGCATGGGGCGCGGTGGTCAGAACGACGTTCTTCTGGGTCACGTCGAGCATGGCCGACTGTACGGCGACCGCTGGCGTAATGACGTAGTTGGACGCGGTCTGCGCCGTGGCCGGGTCAACGGCCTCGCTGAACGTGACTTTCAGATAGGTGTTGGTGCTGAGTACGGCCTGCACCAGGGTCGGGGCAATGACGTCCGCCGGCGAGTAGGTGTAGTTCAGGGATGCGGAGGTCAGCGTATTGGGTGTCGCGTTCAAGTCCTTGATGTTTCTGACGGTGACCGTGTAATTTGAGGCGGTGTGGGCCGAAGTGGTCAGGGTCACCGTGGTTTTCGCGGTGTTCAGCACGGCGGCGGACACGGTGACGGACGGGCTGATCGTGTAATTGGCGAGCGTCTGCGCCGAGACGGTCTCGACCGGTTCACTGAAATCGACCTGAAGCTGGCTGGCGGTGGTGATGCGGGCCGCGATCGGCATCGGGGGAGTCGCGTCGCCGATGTTGCAGACATAGGTGGCCTTGGAATTGGCGGCGATCACGTTGGCGGAGCCCGAGGCGTCCCGGACGTTGTTGACCGTGAGGGTGTAGCCCGTGCCCGAGGCGTGGGCGGCGGTGTTCAATGTGACCTGCCTGAACGTATTGTTGATCGAGATGCTCTGAATCGCGACCGTCGGTGAAATGGCGTAATTGGCGAGTGTGAGTGCGCTGGTTTGGTCGAGCGCCTCGCTGAACGTGACCACGAGATAGTCGCTCCGGATCAGTTCGACGCCGGTAATCGTGGGCGGCGTCTGGTCCCCGCCTTCCCAGCTGTATTCTTTGGTGGTGCCGGCGGCGATGGTGTTGGGAACCGCGGCCCTGTCTTTGACGTTGTTAATGGTGAGAATGTAGTAGCGGTTGGAGTGCTGCGTGGTGACAAGATGAACGGTTTTCAGGTCGGATTGAAGCGCGGCGGCCTGGACGACGATACCGTTGTTGATTGAATAGTTGGACGCCAGTTCCGCCGAGGTTTTTTCCACGGGCTCACTGAAAACGACCTTGACCAGGTCGCCCCCTTCGCAGATCGCGGAAGCCACCGTGGGAGGCGAAGTGTCCTCGACCTTATACGCGACTTCCGCCGAGTACTCGCTTTCATTGCCGCTCTGGTCGACCGCGGTCAGGGCGAAATAGTAGGTGGTCCCGGCGGTCAGGCCCGTGACATTGTATGTCGTGACATTGCCGACGTCCAGAATCACGGAATAGAAATTCCGGCTGGTGCCGTAATAAACCTGATAGCCGGCCAGGTCGGATTCCGTGTTGGCCTGCCAGGACACAGTGGCGCTCGCGCCGAACACGAGATGCGGTAACAGGACGAGGAGACCCAATGCACGCATCCTGAATGTTTCCCCCTTGATGATGACTGAAGTGCGCATCCAATTCCTCACTTGAGTTGGGTTCTTCACGGGTCTTTCTCCTATTGCCAGGACTTTCTAAAGCAAAAGCCATACCAGTGACTGTTCGATCCTGTAAGATATTTATTTCCATACCATTACAGTATTTCCAGGTGAGCTGAAATAAACTGAAAATCGACCAGAAAGGAAAAACTTGCCATTCCGGGGAAGCGGTTTTTATACCTTGACAAACGCCTAAAAAAATCGTAAACTGTCATCAATCTACCAACAGTATTATTATACACTTAGTCAAAGGAATTCCATGAGACCGAACAGAGTGTCTCTGTGCATACTGGGTATGGTGCTGGCTGTTCTGAACTGCGGCCGGGAAAAAGCGACTCCTGTCGGGTCCGGTTTGTATGACCAGGAAAATCCGGGCTCCGAAAACCGGCTGACCGTACCGGCATCCAGAGACACGGTTTTCACGCAATCCGTTTCCTGCGGCAGTAGTTATTATCTCTTCACCGGCTCACAGGCCGGAGTCGAAACCGCAGCTTTTTTCGTATTCGACACCCTATCGGTCGACTCGACCGTCACACAGGCCATTCTCGCGTTTCAGGCCTTTCCATATGCGGGTTCCGCCTCAGGCGACGTGCGGCTCCTGTTGTCAGAAACCGGATCGGACTGGGACGAAACCGGGCTGACCTGGGACAGCCGGCCCGCTGAAGCCGG
>JAFGAX010000103.1 GCA_016933415.1 bacterium | reverse complement strand
GTCGGGCATCATCAATGTCGTGACCCGCGAGGGCTCCAGGGAGAAGTACCAGGTCTCGGCCGAATTCAAGGCCAGCCCGGCGCAGAAGAAGTATTTCGGCCTCTCGCCCTATGACCGCGACTCCTTCTGGATGCGGCCGTACCTGGACGACGCGGTCGCCTGGCAGGGAACCGTCGCGGGCTGGGACAAGTACACGCAGCGCCAGTACGCCCAGTTCGAGGGGTGGAACTCCATCTCGCGCACCCTGATGACCAACAGCGATCCGTCGGACGATCTGTCGCCGATCGGCGCGCAGAACGTGTTTCTCTACCAGCACCGCCGCCGTCCGGTCACGGACCAGGCGGATTTCGACGTGGACGCCGGATTCGGCGGCCCCGTGCCGGTGATCGGGCGCAGCCTGGGCGGTCTGCGCTTCTTCGCGTCGTACCGGCGGCACCGCGAGATGCTCATCGTCCCCCTGACCCGCGACGATTATTCGGACAACGACCTGATGGTCAGCGTGCTTTCGGACATCTCGCCGAACATGAAACTGCGCCTCACGGCCATGGCCGGCACGCAGTACGGCATGCTCGACAACTGGGTGTACGGGTGGGACGTCCGGTCTCCCGACCGCGTCGTGAACCGCATCGCGGGCAATTACGGAGAAGGCCTCTTCAACACCGGATGGTTCAGCCTGAACGATGTGGGGTACCAGACGTATTCCGCCAAGCTGACGCACACGTTCTCGCCGAAAACGTATTATGATGCCTCGGTGGAGCACCTGCGGCGCACGTACTGGGGCAGGCCGGCGGACGCGGTCGACACGACGCGGAACGTGGAGGTGGTGCCGGGCTATTATCTCAGCGAGGCTCCGTTCGGATACGACCCGGAGATGGGGTCCAAGGCCATCAACAGCATGGGCATGGGCGGCCATTCCTGCCGGTTCACGGACGACACGGAGATCGGCGTCACCAAACTCAAGGCCGATTTCACCAGCCAGGTCAATCCGCAGCACATGGTGAAGACGGGCGTGGAATTCGAGGTCAACCGGATCGACCTGAACTACCGCCAGATGACGGACACCACGAAACGCACCGATTCGCCCATCCGCGCCGCGTGGTACCTTCAGGATAAAATGGAAGCCAAGGGGTTCATCGTCAACGCGGGCCTGCGGCTGGATTACAGCAACGCGAACACCGACTGGTACGATTTCGGCCCGTTTTACGCGCCATACTACTCGACCCAGTACAAGTCTTCCATGGAATTTCCGACAAAGCCCACCAAGGGCCGGTTTCAGTTCAGCCCGCGTCTCGGCATCTCCCACCCCGTGACGGAGAACTCCAAACTGTTCTTCAATTACGGCCACTTCATGCAGATGCCGTCGTACGACAACCTGCTGATCGAAACCCGCCAGTCCACGCGCAAGCTGAACGCGATCGGAGACCCGAACCTCGTGCTGGCCAAGACCATTTCGTACGAGCTCGGGTATGACCATTCGCTGTTCAACAACGCCCTGCTGGTGCAGGTGGCGGCCTTTTACAAGGACATCAGCGACCAGGAGCAGACGGTCAATTATTTCGGCATCCAGGACATCTCCTATTCCAAAATCACGAACAACGGATACGCCGACATCCGCGGCTTCGAGCTGACCCTGAAGAAGCCGCTGGGCCGGTGGTGGAACGGATTCGCCAACTACACCTATTCGTCCTCCAAGTCGGGCCAGTTCGGCCGGCCGCGGGTGTATCAGAGCCCGTCCCAGCAGGCGCAGTACGACCAGGCGACGTCGAATCTGTATCAGAACCGGCCGATCCCCCAGCCGTACGCGCGCGTGAACCTGTCCCTGTTCACGCCGCCCGACTTCGGGCCGCGCATCGGCGGCATCGGTCCGCTGAACGACTGGCTGGTCAACGTGCTCTTCGACTGGCAGAAGGGCGGATTCACGACATGGAATCCGCGGAACGTCGCGGCCATTTCATTCAACCTGGCCACCACGGACATGCACAACCTGGTTCTGCGGATCAGCAAGAAATTCCCCATGCGGAAATTGGATCTCTATCTGTACGCGGACATCAACAATGCGCTGAACGCGAAGTTCCTCAACTTCTACGGCACCATCAACTCGTTCGCCGATTACCAGGATCAGATCTACTACATGGAGTCGCTCCATCTGCCGAAGAACGCCGGATACAACAACATTCCGGGTGACGACAAGTTCGGCGACGCCCGGAAACAGGGCGTCGCGTATCAGCCGGTTCTGTCGCAGGGCGTCATCGATGCGACAAGCGCGGCGGGCGACCCGGGCGTCATCTATTACGACCTGACCAACCGGCGGTACATGGAGTACAAGGACAGCCAGTGGACACAGGTGGAAAAGAAGCGGATGGACCGGATTCTGGACGACAAGGCCTACATCGACATGCCGAACATGACGTCCTTCTGGTTCCTCAACCCGCGCCAGATCTTCTACGGCGTCCGGTTCACACTGAACCTCTAACGGAGAGCGTGCCTCATGAATGGATCGAAAAAAAATCACGCGGCGCGCATCGCCGCAGGACTGGGCCTGCCGGTTCTCCTGCTGTCGGGCGCACTGTACGGCCAGGGCGGGGAGATGAAGTGGATGCGCGCCGGATCGCTCCGGAGCAATTTCTCCGAGCAGGGCGCGCAGGTCGAGAACGCCATCGCCTCTGCGCCGACCATCTGCTACGGGCTGGCCTGGCCCGCCGAATACGGCATGGCGCAGTCGTCGCTCGCGCAGAACGCCGTGTGGCTGATGTGCCGCGACTTCTTCGACCCGGTCCGGCAGCGGACGTACCCGGCCAAAGCGGTCGGCACCGGATACCGCGCGACCACGGACTGGCCGAACCAGATGTTTCCGGTCTCGCACCGGCTCTTCGCCCGGTTCCCGGCGCCCGCGGTCTCCGTGGACAACGAGTCCGCGAGCGAAAACGAAACGTGGGACATGGTGGACGAGATCGACGACGGCATACTCGCGGACCGGATGATCGTCACGAAGCTCCATTCGTCCATGGGCATCACCATGACGAAGAAAATCATGGCCTTCACCCAGCAGAACCATGAAAACTATTATGTCATTGAATATGTCTTCAAGAACACCGGCATCATCGACGCGCAGGGCGGAACCTACAGCCAGACGCTGCAGGACTGCTATTTCTTCATGAGCCACCGGTACGCCTTTTCCGGGGAATCCGTGACCGGTTACAACCAGGGGTGGGGCACCTGGGAATCGACCTGGGGCCGGAACACGATCAGCGACGTGATGGGCACGGACCCGAATGCGGGGGACTACGAAGGCATACGGGCGGTGTTCGCCTGGTACGGGCCGCAGTCGACCCGAACCGTGTCGGACGACTGGGGATGCCCGAACGAGCAGGCGGACCCGACCGACAATGTGCCGGACGAGATACTCGCGGCCGCCCGGTACGCCGGCATCATGACCCTGCACGCGGACCGCAGCGCGTCCGACCCGTCGGACAACCCGTTTCAGCCGGTTACCACGGCATTCACGGGCAGTGACGACCCGGTGTACGCGGCCACGGTCACGCAGTACGACGAGACCATGATGCAGCGCAAGTATAATCTCGCGAAGGCCGGACACGCGGCGCGCAGTCACGCCGAGGAGGTCGGGGACGGATTCGCGAACACGTGGGGTTCGGACGGCGGGGGATACGCGCCCTGCACGTCCTACGGCCCCTACACCCTGGCGCCCGGTGACAGCATCCGCATCGTGCAGGCTGAGGCCGTCGCCGGCCTGAGCCGGGCGAAAAACCGTGAAGTCGCCCGCAACTGGATCCTGTGGGACAATGCGGCGGCCGACAAGCCGGTTCTGATGCGTCCCAACGGCCAGACGACCACCGACCACGGCCTGTACAAGCGGGAATGGGTCTGGACCTGCGAGGATTCACTGATGCAGTCGTTCCGCCGCGCCAAGGCGGCCTATGATTCGGATTTCGGCTTTCCCCAGCCGCCGCCCCCTCCCGAGACCTTCACGGTTTCCTCGGGCGGAGACCGCATCATGCTGACGTGGTCGGCAAACGCCGAAACCGACCCGAATTTCGACGGTTACGAGATCTGGCGCGCCAAGGGCATCGTGGACCAGCCGAACGCGGTGTATGAGAAGATCTGGGAATGCAACGCGGCCGGCGCCACGACCCGGTACGACGACATGTCGGCCCAGCGCGGGGTCGATTACTATTATTATATCGTGAGCAAGGACGACGGCTCGCGGAACGACGCGCATCCGGGAACGCCGCTCGTCAGCAGCAAATTCTACACGATGACGAACAAGCCGGCCTACCTGCGCCGGCCCGCGGGAACGAGCCTCGACTCGATCCGCGTGGTTCCGAATCCCTATGTCATCAGCAAGCAGGCGCTCCAGTTCGGATTGCAGAGCGGTTACGACCGCATCGCCTTTTTCGGCCTGCCGCCGTTCTGCAAGATCAAGATCTTCACGGAACGCGGCGACCTGATCCAGTCGATCGACCACGACAACGGAACCGGGGATGAGAAATGGGAGTCCGTGACGTCCTCCAACCAGATCATCGTCACGGGGCTCTATGTTGCGTATTTCGAAGTCACCCAGGACTACAGCGATTCGCAAGGCGTCCTGCAGTTCAAGAAGGGGCAGAACACGTACCGCAAATTTATCGTCATCCGATAACGGGGAGAAGCGCGCAATGAAGAACCTGCGGAGTTTCGCACTGTCCGGGCTTGTCCTCGTCGGACTCTGGGCCTTTCCGGGGCATGCCGGGGAGAACCAGAAGCTGGCGCAGACTGGCTTTCAGTTCCTCACCGTGGTGTCCGACGGCCGTGCCGCGGCCATGGGGAACGCCGTCAACAGCCTGTCTCTCGGATCGAGCTCGATTTTTTTCAACCCGGCGGGTCTGGCCGAAATGGACCGGGCAATCGACGTCTCGGTGAGTGACAACCAGTGGATCGCCGGCATCCGGCACACGACCGCCAGTCTCGCGCTGCGGCCGGCCAGGGGCCGGTGGGGCACGCTGGCCTTTTCGCTGCAGAACGTCGATTACGGGGACAACCTGTTCGGCACGGTGGTGGTGCCAGAGAACATCAGCTCGAACGGATACATCGACACCGGGGACCTCGAGCCGTCCGCGTTCGCGGTCGGCGTCGGGTACGGCAAGATGCTCAACGACCGGTTTTCCGTGGGCGGCCAGGTCCGCATGGTGCGCCAGGATTTCGGGGATTTCATGGTTCCCATGCCGGATACGACGCTGGACGAGGTTTCCAATTTCAAAAAAACGCCCCTGGCCTTCGACTTCGGCACCCTGTTCCGGACGGGATACAAGAGCCTCGCGTTCGGCATGTCGGTGCGCAATTTTGCGGCCGAGGTGAAGTACATCCGGGAGAGCTTCGAACTGCCCCTCGTGTTCACGCTGGGCATCAGCGCGGATCTCATGGACTGGCTTCCGGACGCCGGATTCGAGCAGTCCGTCATTCTGTCCGTTGACGCGAAGCATGACCGGTCCCACGCCGAGCAGATCTGCGTGGGGCTCGATTACCGCGTCATGCGTCTTCTCTCCGGCCGCGTCGGTTACATTTCGAGGAATGACGAGAACGCCCTGACGGCCGGCGTGGGCCTGTCCTGGTCGGGCCTTTCGGTGGACTACGCCTACGCGCCGTACGGCGTCTGGGAAAGCGTCCAGCGTCTGACGCTCCGGCTGTCGCACTGACCATTAAAATTCGGAGAGTGCATATGAACCAGAAATTGTGGAACCGGAGCGCCCTCCCGGCCGCGGCCGGCCTTCTGCTCCTTCTGTCGGCCTGCGAATACAAGGCGCCCGCCTCGCCCTGGGAGCAGGCCCGGAACGCAGACCGGGTTCTGCCCGTGATCACCGCCGTCGAACCCGCGGAAGCGGGGGCGGCGAGCGAAATCACTCTGATCGGGGACCATTTCGGGGAAACCGCTTCGCTCAATACCGTTTACTTTGACGGCACGCCGGCCGTGATCAAGAGCGCGTCCGTCAACCGCATCACCGTGCTCCGGCCGAACGTGATCGGTGATTCCGTCCGCATCAGCGTGGTCGTGGACGGGGCGGTGGGCATCGCCAGGCATGCGCCGTACAAAATGGTTCCGGTGGTCGAAACCTTCGGTTTTTTCGCGAATCTCGACGCCTTTCTCGCCTGCGCCGCGGATGCGGAAGAAAAACTGACCGTGGCCATGGGCAGTACCAGCTTCATCCGCCTGAACCCGGACGGAACGCAGGACCTGGGATTTTCGAAGACCAGCGCCACCGCCCTGTGGACGGACCTGGCGGTCGGACCGGACGGGATGGTTTATGCGGCCCGTGCCAACAACATCCTCTATCGTCTCCAGGACGATACGAGCGTGGTGCAGACTGTCATCACTCTGGCCAGCAGGAACGACCGGGTGAAATCCATGGATTTCAGCGCGGACGGCACGATTTACGGCGGCGGCAAGAACAGCGACCTGATCATCATCCGTTCGCCGACGGACGCGGTCAAGTCGGGCTTTTACGCCACCTGGGACATTTTCTGCGTCCGGGTTTACGGGAATCGGGTTTATGTCGCCGCCAAGTTCACCGGCAACGGAACGGTTCCGGTTCCGGCCGGCGTCTGGCGTCATGCCATTCAGGGCGACGGCACCCTGGCCGAGGGCGAGCTGGTCTGCGACTGGGCCCAGGGGCCGGCTCCGGATGCCGTCATGGCCGCGCTGGCGCTGTCTGAAAACGGCGTTCTCTACATCGGCAACAACCATCCGGACGTTCCCGTGGTGACCTTCGATACGGCTACGGGATCCTGGAACACGCTGTTCTACGGGATTATTCCATCGCCCGTGGACCAGATGTCCTGGGGGCCCGGGCGGTATCTGTACGCGGTCGTCAACCGGACGAAGAACATGGGAAACGGGGGCCGACTCCTCCGGATCGACATGGGCGTTCTCGAAGCCCAATGACCGGCGGTGGGCCGCGTGAAAAACCGGAAGGGATCGAAATCGGCAGTGATGCGGAGGAGGTGATCAAAGGACGTCTTCCTGAAGGGGGACAGGGATTCTGATCCGAAATCCTTGGACCCGATCCGAGGAAAGGAAATCCTATCTAGGAGAAACCAGAATGAAAACCAGATCATGGATTCTATCGGTCCTGTGCCTGCTTGCCGTACCGGCGGTCCAGGCCCAGGTCATCGCGGATTTCGAGGCCGAGGCGCTGGGCACGGCCGGATTCGCCGACAACGGATGGGGCGCGGCCCTGACCAGCGTGTCGCGCATCGCGGATCCGACAGGCGCCGGCGGTTTCGTGCTCGCGCTCGAGTACAACGGCACGGCCGGCGTCATTGAAAAGGGCAACACCGACCCGAAGAACGGCCATGTCATCAGCTATCATTTTTTCCTGCCGGCCGATTTTCCGGATGGCGGAGTCATTCAGTTCTGGGGCCAGGACAACGCCAACTGGTCGCACACCACCGAGGACTACAATGGACTCGACCTGCCCAAGGGCAAATGGGTGAGTGTGAATTTCCACATCAGGGGGCTCAACCTGAAGAATCCCGCGACGTTCGATCCCTATGCGCCCCATCTGTTCGGCAAGTTTGGCGTTCAGATTTCTACGCCTGAAGCCTGGACCGGGCAGATCCTGATCGACGACGTGACCCTGCTGGGCGACGTGCCCCGGGTGCAGGCCGATTTCGAAACGGGTCTGAACACCTGGGAAAACTCCGGCTGGTCCCCGGGCATCAGCGCGGTGGAGCGCATCGAGGATCCCACGGCCGCGGGCAATCACGTCATGTCCGTTGGTCTCGATTTCAATCTCGGCAACTTGGGTCAGCTGAGTTCGGGACAGATCAACCTGTCCCGGCTGGACCATGTGGCAGCCTTTAAAATCTGGGTGCCGGCTGAATTTCCGGACGAGAACGTCATTCACATCGTGGGCCAGGACCGTTCTCACTGGTCGGACGGGTCCCAGAAGAGCTACTTCGGCGCGGATCTGCTCAAGGGCCAGTGGAACGAGATCTACCTCGACATCTTGAAGGATTACGAGACGGATTCCTCCAGCTTCACGCCCTATTCATCGGGCGGATTCGGCCGGATCTGGATCGGATTCGAGAACAACAATTCCTTCACGGGCGCCGTTTACATGGACGACATCGTCCTCCTGCAGGCGGCGCCGCCGGCCACCGCGGACCTGCTGTCCCCGGCCATCACCGTCACCGCGGGCCTGGCCGACTATACGGATCCCTTCACGGGAGAGGTGTTCTATTACAACGACATCGAATGGACGGATCTGAGCGCGGACATCGGCGAGACGTACAGCCTCTATTTCAGCGAGGCCGGCAAGATCACGGACGTGACCGCGCCCGGCGTCATCCAGATCTCCAGGCACATCGGCCGGGGCACCCAGGTCTGGCACCACCGGATGTACACCGAAGACGGCGGGCCTAAAACCGTGTACTATGCCATGACCGTGACGGGTCTGCAGGGGAGCGCCGTGGTCGAGAAGGAAGTCCGCGACGGCGTCAGCAACAGCGGGCCGGTGACCGCGAACACATCGAAACTGTTCGAAATCCCTTTCGTCCAGAACTTCGGGTTCGCGGCGGACGCGTATCTCGACGAGTTCGAGGCGATCGCACAGACGTTCAAGCGCAGTGTCCTGCGCCCCCAGCATGCGGCCGGAGACGAGGCCGGCGCCTGGACGACCGAATCCGAGGATCTGAACTTCACCGGATACATCGTCATGGACGCGGACAACCTCTACATCGCCATGAACGTGGTCGATGACCTGTCCAACGGAGACGCGCAGTGCTGGGCCGGCGACGGCTTCGACTTCATGGGCGGTCTCTACGACGTCCGCACTCTGACCTCCTACTGGCGGGGCGACGACCAGCAGCAGGGCGCGGTCACTGATCCGAACACCGGCGGCGGGTTCCGGCTGGGCGCAGCGGTCGGCCCGAGCCAGGGCAATCACATCCAGGTCAACGGGTACGCGCCGTGGGATCCCGAAGGCGCCGAATTCGCGCACGAGGTCTTCGCCGGAGGATGGATCGTTGAGATGAAGATTCCCTTCGCCTCGATGAACGCCAAGTTCAACGGATCCTTTGTCCCGGCCGACGGCATGATCCTGTGCGGCAAGATCGACGTCAATGACAATGACACGGAATCCACCACGGCCACCCGGTCCCTGCAGAACCACTGGGGCGACGTGCCCGGCAATTTCCAGAGCTGGCAACGGGCCGAGGCCTGGGCAGCGCCGTTCAAGCTGACGAGCACGCCCCTTCCGTCCGCGGTCGAATCGGCAGAGACCGGGCCCTTCCGTTTCAGCCTGGACCGCAATTATCCGAACCCGTTCAATCCGTTGACGGTGATGAACTACCAGGTCGGACGCACGTCGGACGTGTCCATCAAGGTGTTCGACATGGCGGGACGCGAAGTCCGGACCCTGGTTTCCGGCCGTAAAACAGCGGGCGCCTATACGGCGGTTTGGGACGGCGCGGACAGCCGCGGACAGAAGGTACCGAGCGGCATCTACATCTGCCGGATGAACGCGGGCGGAACCACGCAGATCCGGAAGATGACGCTGCTGAAATAAATTGATTCATCATGCGGAATATGAGGGGGCAATCCGTGCAACCGCGGGTTGCCCCTTCCGTTCGGGAGGATGACACGTTGACACGTTTAAACGTTCAAACGTGCGAACGCGTTAACGTTTCTTTTCGGGAAGGAAGTATTGTAGGTCCGAAATGCCGAGTCCCCTCGGGGACGAGGCTTTCGGACGGATTTTTAAGACAATCACGAATCAACAGAAATGAAAAAAAACTTCATGGAGGCGGAGCCGTGCACAGCGTGAAAACAAAATGGCGGATGCTCCTGTGCCTGACCGCCCTGACTGTTCCCTTCGCGGGTCAGGGGGAGGCGTCGGCCGGGACTCCGTCCTCGGCCCAGGCGACCCCGTCCGTCTCCGTCCTGCAGACGAACACCGATCGGCCCGGTCTTTATACGAAATTCGAGGCCGTGCTGAAGCTCCAGAACGCTTCCTATTCAAATCCCTATGACCCGACGCAGATCGACGTCCGCGCCTCATTCATCTCTCCGTCCGGCCGTGTATGGCCGGTGTTCGCGTTTTATGACAATTTCCAGAACCGCAACCAGTGGAAAGTCCGTTTCTCCCCGAACGAGACCGGCCGGTGGCGGTATACACTCACGGCGAAAACCCCGGCCGGAACCGGAACCAGCCCGGAATACCTGTTTGACGCCGTTCCCTCCGCGTTGCACGGCTGGATACGCGTCTCCCCGGACAATCCGCATTATCTGATGCATGACGACGGAACCTCCTTCTATGGTGTGGGCCCCGCATATCCATGGGGCGTGAACGACGGCCCGGCCGGACTGGCCCAACTCGAGGCCTGCGGAGCCAATCTCTTCTATTACTGGAACATCACCTACGGCGGAGAGGGCAATCTCATCGAATCCCTGGCCTCGGGACTGGGCCGGTATGACCAGGCGAAATGCGGCCGCATCGACCAGATTCTCGAATGGTCCGAGGCCCGGGGCCTGCACATGATCCTCTCGATCTGGCCGCACGACCTGCTCTGCGCCAACGTGTCGGGGTGGCCCAAGGCCTGGAACATCAATCCTTACAACCTGATCTGCGATCCGGCGGAATTCTTCTGGAGCCTAGACGCCTGGGATTTTGAAATCAGCCAGTACCGTTACCTGATCGCCCGGTGGGGACACAGCCGCAGCCTGGCGGCATGGGAAAGCGTGTGCGAAATCAACGGCACGGACGGGTGGGCGTTCGACGACCGGGCGGTCGTTCTGGACTGGACGGAGCGTGTGCACCGGTTCTTCCGCGAAAACGATACGTATGGCCGTCCCACGACGGTGTCTCAGGGCGGCGGCCAGTACTGGTCGGACGGCTACCGTGTCGTTGACCTTCCCAACGTCCACCTGTACGAAAGAAGCTGGGCGGCGCGCTATCCGAACAATCCCCTGAGGTCCAGCCTGTGGCTTTACGGGGACCTGGCGGGACGTCTCGGACGGGATTTCGACAAGCCATGCATTTTCGGTGAAGCCGGGGCAACGGACACCTACGGAGGATTCGCGGCCGGATCCGAGGAGTACCTGCGTCTGTTCCACAACGCGCTATGGGTGACCTGGGCGTCCGGTCTGGCGGCGGCCCCGCTGTGGTGGGATTTCGGCACGAAATCCATTTTTACGGAAGCGCTGCTGGAGCAGATGCGGGTTTTCGCGTCCGTCAGCAGGACCCTTGACTATGCCCACCTGCCACTGGCGGCGGCTGACGTTTCGGTCGAGGGATGCGATGGATATGCGCTCGAGGCGGACACGGTCGCATTCGGGTGGATCCGGCAGATGAACGGCGCCGCGCTCACGCCTTCGCGTTTCACGCTGTCCGGAATGGCCGACGGCGCGTACGATGTGACCTGGCTGGACACGTGGACCGGGGACACGATCGGCAAGGACATCCGCCTGTCCGCGGCCGGTCTGCTGGCCGCGGGGAGTCCGGCTCTGCCCGAGGGACGGGCGGATGCGGCCTTCGTCATCCGGAGGGCCGCGACCGGGAGCGCCCCGGTCAGGCTCTCGATCGCCGCCGACCCGGGCCGGCTTTTCAGCGACCCGGTTTATGCGGCGGACATCCTCTGCTTCATTCTGGATCGGGACGGGCGGCTCTGCGCGGCGGCTTCGAACCCGGTCCGATTCACGGTTTCCGGACCCGGCGTTCTCGAAGGCGCCAATCCGGCGGTTCCTTCCGGGGGATCGGCCGCTGTGGTGCTGCGCGCCGGAGAAACGTCCGGGACGTGCACGGTCATCGCCTCGTCGGACGGTCTGGAACCGGACACGCTCGACGTCGTGATTCAGAAATTCGGCAGCATCGACGATTTCGAGGAATACGGCTCGGACGGGGACCTGCGCGCCGCCTGGGCGGTCCGGATGGGCACGACCACGGCGGCATTTCTGGAAACAGAAGGCGCAATGGAAGGCCGGAACGCCATGCGCATCGAATACACGCTGGGCAACGGCAGTCTTTCCTATGCCGGACTCTCCCGGACGCTTTCCGGCGACCTGAGCCGCATCGGATCGCTCCGTTTCCGGATGAAACCGGACGGGTCGGGCCGCACCCTGCACATCCGGCTTCAGGAGACGGACACGAAATACTGGTACGCGGACCGGGTTCTGAACGGCACGGATCCCGAAATCGTGACCCTTCCGCTCGAGGCATTCGCGCCGAACGTGGGAACGGCCAGGCCGAACACGGCCGCGCTCACCCGGATCGGCCTGAATGTAACGATCGGAAACGCGGGGTCCGGGAGCGGGAGTCTGGTGTTCGACGACATGAAGTTTCTGGCGGCTCCTTCGGCCGTTCGGCACCCGGCGTCTCCGCACGCCGAACCGGCGGGTTTCTTGTTGCGGCAGGCGTACCCGAATCCGTTCAATGAGGCGACGACGTTCGAAATCCGACTCCCCGCGGGCGGGGATGCGCGCATGACGGTTTTCGACACTCTGGGCAGGGTAATCCGGGCCTGGACGGTTCCTGACCTGCCGGCGGGTCCGACCCGCATCCGGTGGGGGGCGGAAGGTCTCGCGTCCGGAGTGTATCTGCTCCGCGTCGATGCCGGCGGCTTCAGTCAGGCGCGGAAGTGCGTGCTGATGCGGTGACCTCAAGTTCAAAGTTCAAGGTTCAAAGTTCAAAGAGCTCCGTCCGATAGTTGTAGGTCCGATATGCCCGGCATGTCCTTTCATGCCGGGCTATCGGACGCACCCATGAAGATGTCCGAAAGCCTCGGCTTCCCGCTTTGCGGGACCAATCGACAGATTCCCGCTATTGAAGGGCTTCGCGGTCTCGGCATTTCGGACCTACTATGAACCATGAACTTTTTTCTTGACAAGACGGTTTTTATGCGCTATATTGTTTCTACTTATAGTAACGATCACCCCGAAACGGGAAAAGCGGCGATGATTCAAAATTTGAACAATTGGCGGTGGCGCGGCACAGGAGGCCCTCCCTGAAAGGCGCATGAAAGCCGATCCGGGACGGGACCATCGGATGCATCCCGCCCTTTTTTTTATGCAACGACCAGGACCGCGGGACAAACCCCGCGGTTTTTGCGTTTCAGGGAGAGAGCGTTTTCAGGCCGTCAGGGCATCCTGACGGCCGGGGAAAAGCGGAATCGCAGATCAAAGGGGAGAGGCCATGGAAATCAAGGAATCGATCGGAAAGGCGATGCGGTCGGAATCTCTCACCGAGAATGAGGCCCATCAGGCGGCCTCCGCCATCATGAAGGGCGAGGCGACCGGAGCGCAGATCGCCGCCCTGCTCGTGGCGCTCCGCATGAAGGGCGAAACCGAGGACGAAATCACGGGTTTTGCCCGCGCCATGCGGGAGGCGGCAACACCGGTGCGATGCCGCAGGGACGGGCTTGTCGACACCTGCGGCACGGGAGGTGACCGGTCCGGCACGTTCAACGTGTCCACGCTCGCCGCGCTCGCGGCCGCGGGCGCCGGATGCCGCGTCGCCAAGCACGGGAACCGTTCCGTGTCCAGCCAATGCGGGAGCGCGGACCTTTTTTCCGCGCTGGGCGTCAAAATCGACGCGCCGCCCGAAGCCGTCTCGGCCTGCATCGACGCGAACGGCATCGGTTTCCTGTTCGCCCCGGCCCTGCACCCGGCCATGAAGCACGCGATCGGACCCAGACGGGAAATCGGCGTGCGGACCCTGTTCAATATTCTCGGTCCGCTGACCAACCCGGCCGGCGCCAGACGCCAGCTCATCGGCGTGTTTGACGGAGCCATGACCGAAACCGTGGCCGGCGTGCTTAAAAAGCTGGGATCGGAGCATGTGCTCGTCGTTCACGGGGAGGACGGCTTGGACGAGATCACGCTCACCGGTCCGACGTCCGTCACTGAGCTGAAAGACGGCCGGATCCGGTCGTTCAAGGTGCGTCCCGAGGATTTCGGGCTCACCCGGGCCAGCCGGGATTCGCTGATCGGAGGCGACGCGGAAGCCAATGCGGCCATAGCCATGGATGTGCTGAAGGGAAAGAAGGGCGCGGCGCGCGACATGGTTCTGCTGAACGGCGGTGCGGTGGCCTACGTGGCGGGCGTGGCGCCGAGCATCGCGGACGGCATCCGGATGGCCGCGGAATCCATCGATTCCGGACGGGCCCTCGAGAAGCTGGAATGCATGAAGCGCATCAGCGGGGGCGCCTGAGCCGTATGTTCATTCTTGAAGAACTGCTTGCGGCCAAGCGGGAGGAGATCCGCCTGCTGAAAAGGGCATCGTCATCGTCCGGAATATGCACGACTGAAGCCGTGCGCTCCCGTGAACCTGTCTGGGACTTCAAAGCCGGCCTGGACGCGGCCGGGTTGTCCGTGATCGCGGAGATCAAGCGGAAATCCCCGTCCGCGGGCGAATTGCGGCCGGAACTGGACCCTGCGGCCGCGGCAGCGGATTACGAGAAGTCGGGCGCCAGAGCCGTTTCCGTTCTGACGGATCGGTCCTTTTTCGGGGGTTCCATCCAGGACATGCGGGAAGCCCGGTCCGCCTGCGGTCTTCCCGTTCTGCGCAAGGAGTTCATCCTCGACGAAATCCAGATTCCGCAGTCCCGTGAAGCCGGTGCGGACGCGGTCCTGCTGATCGCCCGTATATTGTCCCCGGAGCGGCTGGCGGACCTGCATCGGTTCGCCGCTTCAGAGGGTATGGCCTGCCTGGTCGAGATCCGGAACCCGGAAGAGCTGGACGCGGCCCTGCGGGCCGGCGCGTCGATCATCGGCGTCAACAACCGCGATCTGGACACGCTCGAAACGGATCTCTCGATTTCTCTCGAATTGGCCTCCTCGCTTCCGGGTTCCGCGACCAAGGTGGCGGAAAGCGGCATCCGGTCCACGGACGATGCCCGGCGGCTCAGGGACAAGGGGTATGACGCGATACTGGTGGGGGAGGCGGTCATCCGGACGCCGGGTCTTTTAAATGCGCTGACGGCCATTCAATGAACCTGGAACTCCGTCCGATAGCCTCGCAAAAAACGGATCGGCATATCGGACCTACAAACCCGGAACTCGAAACTCGAAACTCGGAACTCGGAACTGTCCAAGCCGACCGCCAAACGATGAAAACCGAGTTAAAAATAAAAATCTGCGGCATCACCAACCTCGAAGATGCGCTCGCGGCAGCGGGGCTCGGCGCGGATTATCTGGGGTTCGTGCTCACGGAATCGAGACGCAGGATCACGCCCGATCACGCGGGCCGCATTGTCGCGGAACTGCCCGCTTCCGTGATTCCCGTCGCTGTTTTCCGGGATGAAGCGGAGGACGAAGTGGCCCGCGCCGCTGAAACCGCGGGCATCCGAACCGTACAGATACACGGAGAAAAGAATCCCGGACAGGCCGTGATGCTCGGGAGCCGGTTCCGCCTGATCCGGCGCATTCCGGTTCTCCCCGGAGACGATGCCATTTCCCTCGGCCGCAGGCTGGCGGATTGCGTCGATGCGGTCCCCCTGATCGATCCGGGAGCGGGCGATGGAGCGGTTTTCGACTGGAACCGGTTCCGGGGCTTGTCCCGGCCTTTGAGCCGGGGCTTGGCCCGGCCCTTCTGGCTCGCGGGCGGCCTGACGCCGGATAATGTGAAGCGGGCCGTTGCCCTCCTGAATCCCGCGGCCGTGGACGTATCCACGGGCGTTGAAAAGGAGGCCGGGAAGAAGGATTTTGACAAAATGAAGCGTTTCATTTCGGAGGCCAGATGAAACTATCCCAGCCGGACCGCCGCGGTTATTTCGGGAACTACGGCGGCCGTTATGTCCCGGAGACCGTATTGCCGGCGCTCGATGAACTGGACCGTGCCTATCGCGCCATGCGAAAGGACCGCGCCTTCCGGCGGGAGCTCGGCGGCCTGCTCCGCGACACCGTGGGCCGTCCCACACCCCTGACCCGCGTGCTCCGCTTTCCGGACGGAAAAGGGAAGACCGCCATCCCTCGATCCGCAAAGACGCGCAGGCGCGGACGGACGGAAACGCGGATGTACCTCAAGCGGGAGGACCTCTGCCACACGGGTGCGCACAAGATCAACAACACCATCGGTCAAGTGCTCCTGGCCAGGCGCATGGGCAAGCGGCGGGTGATCGCAGAAACCGGCGCGGGCCAGCACGGCGTGGCCACGGCCACGGCCTGCGCCCTGTTCGGGTTGAAATGCACGGTGTACATGGGAAGCGAGGACGTCCGGCGCCAGGCCATGAATGTGTACCGGATGCAGCTGCTCGGCGCAGAGGTCGTTCCGGTTGAATCCGGCACCCGCACATTGAAGGACGCGATCAACGAGGCGATGCGCGACTGGGTGACGCGCATCCGAGACACCTATTACTGCATCGGGTCCGTGGTCGGTCCCCATCCGTATCCGCTCATGGTCCGCGATTTCCAGTCCGTCATCGGTCTCGAGGTGAAGCAGCAGATTCTGAAGGAGGAGGGCCGCCTGCCCGACCTGCTGGTGGCCTGCGTGGGCGGCGGGAGCAACGCCATGGGTCTGTTTCACCCCTTTCTGGATACGGACGTTCCCATGGTCGGCGTCGAGGCGGGCGGCCGCGGCCGTCAGCCCGGCCGGCACGGCGCCACGCTGTGCCATGGTCAGCCCGGCGTTTTGCACGGCGCGTTGAGCTACCTTCTGCAGGACGCGAAGGGACAGGTGCTGGCCACGCATTCCGTGTCCGCGGGCCTGGATTACCCGGGTGTGGGACCGGAGCACGCCTTTCTGAAGGATTCGGGCCGCATCCGGTACACGTCGGTCCCGGACGAGGCGGCGCTCGAGGCCTTCCATCGCCTGTCCGAGATGGAGGGGATACTGCCCGCGCTCGAGAGCAGTCACGCACTGGCGTACGCGCTCCGGGTTTGCGGAAAATCGCCGGGAAGCGTTCTGGTCGTGAACCTGTCCGGCCGGGGAGACAAGGACCTCGACATCGCGGGAGGCCGGTTATGACGCTGTCCGAGAAATGGGCGGAACTCCGGCGCAGAAACGAGGCCGGGCTCGTGGCCTATTTGATGGCCGGCCACCCGACGCTTGAAAAATCCTTCGAAAACATGCGCACGCTCGCGGAGAACGGCGCGGACTTCATCGAGATCGGCCTTCCGTTCTCGGACCCCATCGCGGACGGGCCCGTGATCCAGGAAGCCTCGAACATTGGCTTGGCGAACGGGGCGGACCTCGATACAGTTCTCGCCGCCGCCCGTTCCATGAACGGCCGGGTTCCGCTGATCCTGATGTCCTATCTCAATCCGCTCCACCGAAGGGGCGTGAATCGGGTGTGCCGCGAGCTCAAAGCCGCGGGCTTCGAAGGCCTGATCATACCCGATCTTCCGGCCGATGAAGCCGGGCAATGGTCGGCCGCCTGCCGCAAGGCCGGCCCGGACCTGATTTTTCTCGCGGCTCCCACCTCGCCTCCGGACCGTCTCGCGAAGATCGCGGCCGCGTCGTCCGGGTTCGTGTACTGCGTGAGTCTCACCGGGACCACGGGCAGCCGGAGCGCCGTGGCCGCGGGCGCCGAAGCGTTTCTCAGGCGCATGCGCGGGCGGACGGACAAGCCCCTGGCCGTGGGATTCGGCGTTTCCACGCCGGAGCATGTGAAACGGTTTTCAAGGCTCGCGGACGGCGTGATCGTGGGAAGCCGCATTGTCCGGGCCGCGGCCGAAGGCGAGGACATCGCCGCCCTGGTCCGGAGTCTCAAGAACGCGACGCGGCACGGAGCACGGCCGAAAATCCGCGTCCGCCGGGGAGGCCCCCGGTGAACCGCCCTGTCCTGTCCCGGCGCATCGTGCATCACCGCAGGATACCGGCCTCATGGACGCCGGTCTCCGCTTTCGAAGCCCTGTTCGCGGACGCGACGTACGGCTTTCTTTATGAGTCCCTCGAGAGCGACGGCAAGCGGGGCCGGTACTCGTTTCTCGGCGGGAAACCCTATGCCGTTTTCAAGGCTTCAGGGCAGGACATTGAGGTCCGCGTCCGTCCGGCCCGTGCCGCCGGTCCGGAAACGGGAACGGCGGATCCGGGTTGGGTCACGCACCGGATGGAGGGCCATCCGCTGGAAGTCCTGCGCCGTCTGGTGAACGAAGCCCGCATGGATGCTTCGGTGCGGCCCTTTTCCGGCGGCGCGGTCGGATTCGTGTCCTATGACGCCATACGCCGGTTCGAACGAATTCCCGACGCCAATCCGGACCGCATGGCGGTGCCCGAGTTCTTTTTCATGTTCCCCGAGGAGATTCTCGTATTCGATCACGTCGATAAAACCGTGGACATCGTGATCCATTCGGATGAACCGTCCGAGAAACGGCTTTACGAGCTCACGGATCTCTGCAGGTCCCCGGGAAACCGGCCTTTTGCGGATCCGGAGCGCGCGGCGGACTCCGGCCCGGCGCCGGATGCGGCCGCGCTCCCGGTTCCCGATCACGGGGGTGACGCGTCCGGACCCGATTCGTTCCATTCGCACATGACCCGTCCGGAATTCGAAGCGGCCGTCCGGAAGGCGAAGGAGTACATCCTCGCGGGAGACGTCTTTCAGGTGGTTCTGTCCCAGCGCTTCAGCTTTCCGGTGCGCACGGACCCGGTGAAGATGTACGAGGCGCTCCGGCTGGCCAATCCGTCTCCGTACATGTATTACCTGGCCCTCGAGGACCTTCGTATTCTCGGGTCGTCGCCCGAGATCCTCGTCAAGGCCGAGGCGGGCATGGTTTCCATCCGGCCGCTCGCGGGCACGCGCCGCAGGGGCCGCACGGAGGAGGAGGACCTCCGTCTCGAGGCGGAACTGAAGGCGGACGAGAAGGAACGCGCGGAGCATGTCATGCTCGTGGACCTCGCGCGAAACGACATCGGCCGCGTCTGCCGATTCGGGACCGTCCGGGCTTCGGAACTGTTCACGGTCGAGCGCTACTCCAAGGTCATGCACCTCGTCTCGCACGTCACCGGCCGGCTCCGGGAGGACCGGGACGCGTTCGACTGCTTTTCGGCGTGCTTCCCGGCGGGCACGGTGTCCGGCGCGCCCAAGGTGCGGGCCATGGAAATCATCGACGAACTCGAGCCGGAGCGGCGCGGCGTGTACGGCGGGTCGATCGGCTATTTCGACTTCGGCGGCAACATGGACATGTGCATCGCCATCCGGACGCTCGTGCTCCGGGGCGCGGAGGGCAGTCTGCAGGCCGGCGCGGGAATCGTCGCGGATTCGGACCCGGCGAAGGAATACCAGGAAACGCTGAACAAGGCGCGCGCGCTTTTTCAGGCCGTCACGTCGGCGGGAACGCCGGCCGGAACGGCTGACCGCTGAGCGCCCGAAACGGAGGGGTTCATGGTTTTCATTCTCGACAACTACGACTCATTCACCTATAATCTGGTCCAGTGCATCGGCGAAACCGGCCGCAGACTCGAGGTGCGACGCAACGACGAGGTGACGGTTCAGGATGTTCTGGCCCTTGATCCGGAGGCCGTGGTCATTTCACCCGGACCCGGGACACCGGCCGGCGCCGGCATTTCGGTTGCGCTCGTCGCGGCGATGAAGGACCGTTGTCCGGTGCTCGGCGTATGCCTGGGCCATCAGTCCATCGCGGAGGCGTTCGGCGGACGAGTGGTCCGGGCCGTGCCCGTGCACGGCAAGGTATCGGCCATCCGGCACGACGGCCGGACGGTTTTCCGGAACATGGAGCGGACCTTCGAGGCGACACGTTACCATTCTCTGGTGGTGGACCGCGCCAGTCTGCCGGACTGTCTCGAGGTGACGGCCTGGACCGAAGACGGGACCATTATGGGCATCCGTCACAGGGAAGCTCCGGTCGAAGGCCTGCAATTTCATCCGGAATCGATACTGACCTTCGAAGGTAAGCGTATTCTCTCCAATTTTCTAAATCGGTCTTGACATTCCCCTCAAAAATACCTAATTTTTCCGAAGTTACGTAATCTGTCCCACTCGCCGGAAGCGACATGAAAGCCGGAGCGCTGGCCGCGCTGGCCGCGGCCGCATTCATTTCCCTCGTGTTCACGCTGAGAATCCCGTGGCCGGTTTCCGTATTCGTCTGTCTTCCCCTGTACATGCTTTTTATGGCCGGCCTTGTCATACGGCATAATGTCACGGCCCGACCGTCCTGGCGGCCCGACACTTCCGCGCCGGGGCGGCCGGATCCTCCAGGAGTCCGCTTCGCGTCCGAACTCGCGGAAGGGGCCGGTTTGCAGCGGATCGGCGATTTCACCCGGCCGATGCTTCCGGAAAACCGGATGCGCACTTTCCGGAAGCCGGACGGGTCCCTGCTCTTCAGCATCAAGCGGCGTGAATCGGATGTCTCCTTCGAATGCGTCACTTTTCTCGACGACGGTGGTGACCTGACGACGACGACGGACAGCCGGACCCGGCATGAGCCGAGGCCGTTCCGAAGGCGGCTGCTCCTGCTCCGGACGGACGATCCCCTGGCGCTCATGGATGAACACCTCGAAGCCGTCCGGCTCCTGTCGGAAAACGGAAAGCATGCCGCGGCCGCGGACAATTCCGGCTGGCTGGCGGCCTGGACGGACAGGGAGTCCGATCTGGTCCGCAGTGTCCGTTCCGCGGGCCAGTTGTGGCCATTCCATGTCCTGTGGTGGAACATCGCGAAGACGGAACGCGGTTACGGAATCCCGATGAGAACCCGCGGGCTCTCCTCCGGGAATCCGCGGGAATCCGAGGAAAGGAAGGCCGGTTTCAGTTCCGATCTGCCGCATGAAAACCGCGGAACATCCGATCGGACCGTCCGGACGGAAGCGGATACCGGGGACAGCCGGTTGTATCGCGTGGTTTTCAGAGGCTCGGTGGCCGAAGGACAGAATCAGGACCGGGTAAAAGCCGCCCTGACCGCCGCTTTCCGGCTGGACAGCCGCCGGGCGGACGCGCTTTTCTCCGGCCGGCCCGTGAGCGTCAAATCAGGCGTGGATCGGAACACCGGGCTCCTTTACCAGGCGGCTTTTCTCCGGGCCGGGGGTATCGCGGAACTGGAGCCCATGCATCCGGCGGGTCGGCAGGTCCCTCCCGGCGCGGACGCGGCCGCGCGGCAGGGGCGGCCGGCGTCCCCGGCGGACGGACGTCCGCAGGCCGGGCTTCCGCAGGAAGTCCCGGACATTCTGCGTTTCCGCATCGAATCCATGATCGCGGCCGAGCGCCTGGCCTTTGACCGGGAGAAGAAATCCCGGCAGTCCGTCGGTTGGCCCGGATACAGTTTGGCGGTCGCTTCGTTCATCCCGACCATCGGGCCGGTCCTGTCGTCCGCGGCGGTATTCTACGGCTGGAAGAGAAGACGGTCCGGCGGCGGCCGCATCATCGCCCTGGGAGTCATGGGAGGGTTGGTCTCCACGGCGGCCTTTATCGGCCGTTTTGAACCGAAACCGGCTGCGGTGAGCCCATCCATGGAATCAGCGGCCGCTGAAACGCGGCTGCGTCTCAACGGGCTGATCCGCGCGGCGGAGGCGTACCGGGAGCGGACAGGCGCATACCCTGAATCCCTCCCGTTGCTCGCGGCCGGGAGCGACACCGTGCTTCAATTCCTGGATCCTGTGACCGGGGGAGAATCGGGAGCCGCGGTCCCGTTTTATTACCGGGTCGATCCGTCCGGAGAAACCTATACGTTGCTGTCCGCCGGTCCGGACGGCAGGCCTGGCACGGCGGACGACATCCTGCCGGAACTGACGGATGAGGCGTTGTCCGGTATCGGATGGCGGCCGCAGGAATGATGTCATTTGAAACCGGGGAATCCCCCATGCGGACACATAAAATCGGAAACCACAGTAAAACAGCCGGTCTTTGCGTCGGATTGCTTCTGCCGGCTCTGATCGCGGCCGCGGCGTCCGGCCGGGAGCCGGGGGACGGATCACTGCCCCGGTACATCGGCCGGTTCGGGGGTCCCGGGCAGGATCCGGGCCGCATGGACGGACCGAGGGCCCTTTCCGCCGATCCTTCCGGAAACCTGTACGTTGCGGACACGGGAAACCACCGCATCCAGAAACTCGACGGGGCCGGAAACGTGCTGGCCGCCATCGGCGGTTTCGGATGGGGGCGCGAGCGTTTCAACGACCCGGTTTCGGTGTGGGCTGGAAACGGGCTCGATGTGTTTGTGGCGGATCACGACAACGGCCGCATCGAGCGGTACGACAAGGACCTGCATTACCTCTCCACCCTGCGCGCGTCCTCCGGATGGGCCGAGTCTCTGGCCTTTGATTTTCCGCTCGATGTGTTCTTCACGCCGCAGTCCGAGCTTTTCTGCCTGGACGGGGAGAACCGCCGCATCCTCAAGTTGGGCCCAGGGGGAGTGCCGCAGATCGCCTTCGGCGGAGTCGATTCCGGGGAGGGCCGCCTGGGATCGCCGGAGCGCATCCGAGTGACCGGGTCCGGCCGCGTGCTGGCGGCCGACACGGAGGAGGGACGTGTGGCCGTTTTCGACACGTACGGCAACTTTCTTTTCGCGTTCGGCGATGAGGCGCTCGACCGGCCTGCAGGCATGACCGAGACGCCGGACGGCGGCATTCTGTTCGTCTGCGATACCGGAAACAGGCGCGTGCACTGGTTCCGAAAATGGGTGGCGGCCGGCTCGTTCGGCCGTGAAATCGTTCCGGACGGCGCATTCGGCGCGCCGGTGGACGCCGCATACAGGGACGGCCGGCTTTACGTGCTCGACAGGGAGAGATCCGAAATACACATCTTCGAATGGCCGCGGCCGGAGGAACGGGAATTGCGCTGAAAGACCGCGGATGATCCCTCCGGCCGTCATCGGATGGAAGGGGCTGAGGACGCGCATGGGAATCTGTTTTGCGCAACGCAATGGGATGTAATATTTTGTACGAACGGCTCATCTCCCGTGGAAAAAGGCGGATTTCTTACTATATTATAGATTGATACCCGGCGCCGAAGTTGCCGGAGCATGGCCGGCTCATATTCCGCCGGTGGACGCTACTTGATCGGGGAACATTGAATGCAGACGCTTCTCAGCTATGGATTCGAACAGATCGAATGGCAGGTCGCGCTCCTGTCCTTCCTGCTGACTTTCGTTCTGACCACATGCATCGCGCTTCTGTACGAAAAAACCTACCAGGGCCTGTCGTACTCGCGCGGCCTGGTGCAGAGCATGATTCTCGGCAGCGTCGTCACCTGCCTGCTGATGATCTCGATCGGCGACAACATCGCCCGGGGCATCGGTATCGTCGGGTCTCTGGCCATCATCCGTTTCCGCACCAACCTGCGCGAACCCAGGGATCTGGTCTTTATTTTCGCGTCCCTGGGCGTCGGCGTGAGCTGCGGCGTGCAGAGTTACGCCACGGCCGTCACGGGCACGGCGGTGTTCTGCCTTGTCGCGGCGGTCCTGCATGTGTCGCCCTTCGGCGCGAGGCGCAAGCACGACGGGCTCCTGCGCTTCCAGCTTCCGGCCCGTCCGGACGCGGCGGACACGGTGACCCGCATCCTGCGTTCCGGGACGAAGCATTTCGTGCTGGTCACCCTGCGCGACGTGGCCCAGGGCCAGGCCTTCGATTATTCCTATCAGGTTCGGCTGGCGAATCCCGGAGACCAGGAGAGCCTCATCGCGGAGCTGCGAAAGGTCAGGGACATCCGTGGGCTGACCTACATCAATCAGGAAGCGACGGTGGAAGTATGAAGCCGGCCGTGACATTCCGGATGATCGGCGGCCGTTTCCGCCGCCACTCCTACTCGCTGCTGTGGGGCGCCGCCCTGCTGGCCGTTCTCGCTTTGGCCTTCCGGTGGTTCGTCGGACAGAACGTCATCGGCATCGTGGAGCGCAGGGCGCATTACCTCGGGCCCCAGGAACCCGGGCGGATCGCTGCGCTCATGGTCGAAGTCGGCGATCCCGTCCGGAGGGACCAGGTGCTGGCCACGCTCGACGTGTCCGATCTCATCGAGGGCCACTCCGCGGCGGAGATGCAGAGGCTGAGGCTCCAGCTGGAGAATGAGTTGGCGGATCTCATGGACCGGGTTTCCGGGCTCGAGTCCAGGGAGGCGCAGCTGGCCACGCTCAACGGCCAGATCGAGCGGTTTCGCAGCGCGGAACAGGCGGGCCTCGGCACCATCCGGGACCTGCACGACCTCATCCTGCAGCGGGACGGGCTCGAGGCCTACCTGAGAAACCAGCGCGGGGAATCGGAGCGGCTGTCAAGGCAGGCGGCCGGGCTTCGCGGGGAAATTCAGAGGCTGAGGTCCGCGGATATGGACAGCCTGTCCGGAATCGTCCCGCTGCGGCGGTCTGCCCGGGCCGGAGGGCTGGCGGCCGGCCGGGCGCTCATGGAGAGCCGGATCCGGATGCGGTCTCTGGTGTCCCCGTGCGACGGCGTGGTGACCGACATCAACGCGAGACCCGGGGACGTGGTCGAGGATTTCGACTCCCTTATCACCGTGGAAGAGAGACGGCCGGTTTACATGACCGTCTACCTGCCGGAGAAGACGTCCATCCGTCCCGATTCCGGAATGTCCGTCCGCATCACCTCCCAGCGGGGCCGGAATTACGACACGCAGGGAACCGTCATTTTCGCGGCGCCCGGCATCTCCCGTGCGCCCGAGCGGCTTTCGTTCCGGGGCCAGCTGTTCTGGGCCCGCAAGGTCCGCGTGGCACTCGATTCAAGCCATGCCCTTCTGCCGGGCGAAGTGGTGAGCGTTCATCTGTCGCCGGAGGACCGGTAATGCGGACCAGCCAATCCCGTTCCCGCTCCGGCCTGCGTCCGTCGGCCGCGGCGCTCGGCTTGGCACTGGCCGCCCTCCCGGTGCGGACGTCGGCCGCCATACCCCCTGACACGGCGCTTTCGGGCAGGATCCTCTCAGGCTCCGGGTTCTGCGCGGCCGTCACCGAGGACACGGTCATCGCCAGAACCCTGGCGAGGAGCCGCCGGCTCCAGTCTCTGACCACGGAAGTCGAGATCGCGGAGCACCGGCTGTCCTCGGCGGGCAAGCCCGGGAATCCGGAACTCCGCATCAGCGACCTGACCCGACGGAGTTATCAGGAGGATTTCGACGAGCTCCAGGTGGCCCTGCGTGTGCGTTTTCCCGACCTCGGCGAGCTCACCGAAGACCGGGAAAAGGCGAGGACGGATCTTCGCGAGATGGAAGTGGAGAAGGTCCGGTACGAGCAGGAACTCGTCGGCCGCGTGCGGCGCGACTTCGCGGACGTGGTCGCCGCGGACAAACTGGCCGGACTGGCGGAGCAGAAGGTGAACCTGCTCGACCGGCGGATCGGGATGATCGAAAATCTCCTCGAATCCGGCGACCGTTCCATCGTGTACTACATGAAGGCCAGGACCATGCGCACGGC
>JAFGAX010000102.1 GCA_016933415.1 bacterium | reverse complement strand
CGCGGCCGCGACCAGCCAGCCGCCGATATGAGCGCATCGGAAGGCCGGACGCACGGCCACATCGTGTATGTACAGGCAGTCGGGATTGTCCGGGAGCGTCAGGCCGGCTGTGTTCAGGGGCACGGTCCTGCCGAAAGTCCAGGGATGGCAAACCGCGTATCCGGCGAGTGTTTCTCCGGAGAGCGCGCCGAGCATCCCGGCCGGAAAAACCCGGAGCCGCTCCAGGAAAACCGCCTCGTGCTCGATCAGAGCCGCTTCGTAGGACTCGGCCTGCGTTTCCAGAACGGACGGGATATCCGCGGCGGTCAAAAGCCGGATATTGGAAAAAATCATGCCGGCCTGCGCGTTCATGCGGCCTCCTGGGGATTCGGACAGTCCGGGCAGCAGCCGTTAAAAAAACAGGGAAAATCCCTGTTGAGTTAAAATAAGAAAAAACCGGACAGGTGTCAAGGACGGACCTCCCGAAGGCCGAAGGCACCACCTTCGGGAGGCGGGGGGACCTTCGGGAGTTCCGCCCTTGCTTCAGTCGGCCGGATGTCTTAAATTAGCGGAAATGCGACTCTTTCAATGGACAGCCTGCGCCGCGCTCCTGGCCGCCGCCCCGCTTTCCGGCCAATGGTTCGGCGAAGGCGGAAACGCGGACAGCGTCACCGTGGCCGCGGTGGGCGACATCATCGCGCATGACGGCCAGCTTCAGGCGGCCCGGGACGAAACCCGCGGGGTTTACGATTTCGGGCCCGTGTTCCGCTATGTCCAGGATTTATTGTCGAATTCGGATATCACGGTGGGTAATCTCGAAACCACGCTCCCGGGCCGCAGGGACCGGTACTCCGGCTACCCCTCCTTCGGCGCGCCGGACGCGCTGGCGGCCGCTCTCCGCGGCGCGGGATTCGACCTCCTCAACACGGCAAACAACCACAGTCCGGACAAGGGACGCGACGCCATGATCCGCACCCTGGACGTGCTGGACAGCCTGGGGCTCAGGCATGTCGGCACGTACCGGGACTCCTCGGATTACGCCCGGAACAGCGTGCAGTTCGTCGAATGCCGCGGCATCCGGCTCGCCTTTGTCGCCTACACGTACGGCACCAACGGCCGCATACCGGACGGGTGCGTCGTGTCCGTTCTGGATTCAGCAACAATCGCGTCCGATATGCGCTTCGCCGCGGCCGCGGATCCGGATTTCATCCTGGCCATCCTGCATTACGGCGCGGAATACCGCACGGAACCGGATACCAGCCAGATCCAATGGACGGATTATCTGTTCAACGAGGGCGCGGACGTGGTGCTCGGGGGGCATCCGCACGTGCTGCAGCGGTGGGAAAAAACCAGGCGCACGGACCGGCGGGGCCGGACGGCCGACCGGCTGGCCGTGTATTCCCTGGGCAACTTTATCTCGAACCAGCGCACGCCCAACCGGGACGGCGGCATGATTTTCAGCTTCACGCTGAAGCGGCGGTGGCTGGAATCCGGCGCATGCGAGCGGTCCGTGGAAAACATCGGCGCCGTGCCGGTATGGGTGTTCGACCGCTGGTCCCCGGCTCTCGAGGGCGCCGCCGCCGGAGCAACCTGGACCAACCGGTTCGTGATTCTCCCCATACCCCACTACCTGGAGAATTACCGGCCTTTCGATCTGCCGGATGCGTCCCTGAAGCGGATGCGCGGATTCCTCAAGGACTTCCGGGAGCGCATTCAGCCGGATCCATGAAGTGCGACGCGCCTCGAAGGGCCGTCGCACGCCGATGAAACTCAGGCGGGGATCCAGATCTTTTCCGCGGCCACGGTCTCGGCGCGCATGGGAAGGGACAGCGGTTCAGGGGACTGGGTGTGAAAGATCAATCCCTTGTATCCCGTCATGTACTGGAAGTGTTTTTTAAACACGCCTCCAGGCGCCGTGACGACCAGCGGCTCTTCTGAACGCGACAGGATCTTCAGAAACGCCTCCGGCTTGACCCGGACAATCGCTCCAGATGCCCTGACGGCCTGGACAATGGCGGCCTGAGCCGCCGCGGTGCCGGCTCCCGCTCCCGCGTAACCCATGATGCCTCCTTCCTTCACTCTCCTGCATGAACTGCCGCTCCGGCTTCCGTCCCGATATCATGCGGACCGCGCCTCAAATCAGGCGCCCGGACGTTCGACGCGCCTCAAGATGCGTCGCACGTTAAAAAACCCCGGCCGAACCCGGGGTGACGGACCTGTCCTGAGATACGCGTGCTGTGCGACGCACCTGGGAGGCGCGTCGCACAGCGTAGGCCTTAAAGCACCTGGAAGTGCCGGGCACCCTTGAAGTGCCCGGCACTTTTTTTCAGGACTGTTCCTCGACCGGAGCCGGTTTCGGAGCTTCCTTGATGCGCACGGTGTAGACGTTCTTTTTCTTCTTTTCCACCTGCACCTGCATTTCCACGGGCTTGTACCCCCGCTTCGCGATTTTCATCATGCAGGTTCCGGCCGGAGCCTCCTGAATGAAAAACTGGCCCCGCTCATTGGTCATGGCCGCATTGAGGCAGCCGTCGATGGCCACGTACACGTCCTGGACGGCCTGTCCGGTCAGGGCGTCGACGATAAGGCCTTCGACCTTGCCGATGCCCTTTTCCTGAGAGGCGACCGCGGTGGCGGGCGTGTCCGCCCAGGCGGCTCCGAAAGCCAGCAGAACGGCCGCCAGAATCAGCGTGATTTTTCCGGTTTTCATGGTTTCCTCCTGTCCGGGTGAATGGTTTCGTTCCCCGATGAAACGGGATGATCCTGGAATGGTTTATGATGGGATTTGATCTGAGAGGTGTCGGTCGGTAAGCGGTCGAGTGAATCGCCGGGCGGCTGAAACCGGCGGGCCGGGTCGGACATCAGCGTGATTTCAAACCAGCGGTGTTCGATGTCGTTTCTCAATATTTGCCGGATCACAGTCGCCATGTCGGTCTCCTGGTACAGAGTCATATACGGGACCGCCGTGACGATGTTTCACGATTTTTTACATTTGGATTTTTTTCAGGGCAGGGGGAGTAACAAGAGGAAGACACGGCAGAGACGCGTTCAGCCGCGCCGGTTGACCTCCTCCGGCTGATCCAGGCGGCCTTCGCGGATCACCCGATGGGAACCGGTCGCCGGATCGAGATCGTATATGTTGAAATTGGTGAGCACGTCGTATCCGGGATGACGGACCGCGAAATTGAGCGAAGCGGATCCGGCCGCCGCGTCGCTCTCGATGCGGTGGAACACGCCGGCCGGCCATGCGAGCATGGCCGGCCCGTCCATGGCGGCCGCCCCCTCCCGCCGGACGCTTTCCGGCGTGACGCGGAACCGGACCGGCGCCGGATGCCCGGCGGACCAGAGTTCCACGGTCCTGGCGCCGTGCAGGACCAGCAGGTGGTCCTCCTGGTTCTGGTGCATGTACCAGGGACGCGCCACGCCGGCCGTGCTCCCGGGCGACAGCGCGCCGGACCGGTGAATGACCCGGTCCACGGCCGCGATCGTTTTCAGCTGGAGTATCGGGACAATGTCGAAATCCACGCCCTCGGTTTTGCGCAGAACCTTGAGCCGGATGACGCTGTACAGCCCCTCGACCTCGTCGATGATCCACTCGGACGGCATTTTAATCGTCTCCCAATCTCACGGCCGGCAATCACGGAAATCTCAATCAACGACTGATCCCGTTCCCCATTCTTTTTCCGCGGGAATCCGCGCGCCAGGGGCGTACGCGTTCGTTCTCATCCCCAACCCGTCCCCTGGAT
Organism: bacterium; assembly: GCA_016933415.1. Lineage (GTDB taxonomy): Bacteria > Zhuqueibacterota > QNDG01 > QNDG01 > DTFT01 > JAFGAX01. Next base: position 201 of record JAFGAX010000102.1, on the reverse strand, counting down.
CCCCGCTAAAAGAATGCGGGGATGACATTGATTACAATGAATGCATTACCCGATTGACCTTCCTGATCCGCACTAATCCGCCTCATCCGCGCGATCCGCGTTCCATTTCCTTTATGGCGGACCGGAACAGCACAGGATCAACGAATTACCCCATTCCTCATTCTGTATCCGCGTAAATCCGTCTCATCCGCTCAATCCGTG
>JAFGAX010000101.1 GCA_016933415.1 bacterium | reverse complement strand
GTCGTGGCCTGCGAAACCGGCGGCATACCCGAAGCCGTGCGGGACGGCGTCAACGGGCTCCTGGTTCCTCCGCGGGACCCGGATCGTCTCGCGCAAGCCCTTCTGCGGCTGGTTTCCGATCCGGACCTGAGACGACGACTGGCGCAGGAGGCGAAACGAACCGTGGCCTCTTTCGACATACGCCGCACGGTTGAAGCCTATATCGATCTGTACGGCCGGCTCCTCTCGCCGGCGGGGACCGGTAACTCGCCGGCTGAGACAGGGAACAAAACGGCCGCGGCTCCGGCCCGTCGGGCGGACCGATGAAGAAAATCCTGGTGATCCAGACCGCTTTTCTGGGCGACGTCATTCTTTCGACCCCGTTTTTCAGGGCTGTGGCCCGGGTTTTTCCGGACGCGCGGGTGGACGCGCTCACCGTGCCCCAGACGAAAATCGTGTTCCGCGATTCGCCCTTCGTCCGGCGGGTGTGGACACTGGATAAAAGCACTGTTTTCCGTAAAACGGCCGGCCTGTTCCGGCTTGCGCGCGGTCTCCGGGCCGAGCATTATGACGCGGCATTCTCGCTCCAGCTTCACGCCACATCGTCCTTTCTCATGGCCGCGGCCGGCATCCGCATCCGGGTCGGATTCAGGAGGCAGAAAGGCCTGACGCATCCAGTCGCTCCGCCGAAAGGCCTGCACATGCGGCATCGCTACCTGACTTTGCTGTCCCCGTTTTCGGACCGGACATTCGACGGCCGCACGGAAATGCGGTGGTCCGAAGCCGAAGACAGGGCCGCGGACGCGGTCACCGCCCCCCTGCGGCGGGCCGGAGGGCCGCTGGTCGGCCTCGCGCCCGGCTCTGTCTGGCCCACCAAACGCTGGCCGGAAACGCATTACACCGCGCTGGCACGCATCCTGTCGGCCGAGGGGATGGCCCTCGTGGCCGTGGGAGGCCCGGAGGACCGGGGGCTCTGCGCGTCCGTACTCGACGGGACCGGTAGCCGGTCGCTCAATTGCGCCGGGGAACTCTCCGTGCTCGAGTCGGCCGCCGTGCTCAGCCGGCTGGACGTGCTGGTGACCAATGACAGCGCGCCTTTGCACATGGCCGATGCGGTCGGGACGGATGTCATCGCGATTTTCGGCCCCACGGTGCGTCGTTTCGGCTGTGCGCCCTGGCGGCCGGGGGACGAAGTATTGGAGCGGGACCTGGCCTGCAGACCCTGCTCGCGGCACGGGGGCAGGCGGTGCCCGGAACGGCATTTCCGCTGCATGCTGGATACAACTCCCGAAGCGGTGTCGGAGCGGGTCCGCCTGCACACGGGTTCCGTTCAGCGGCTGTCATAAATGAGGGGATCGCTTCGAATGAGAAAAAGCAGATTGGCCCTGCTGACCGGAAACCGGGGGTTCTTCGGACAGACGCGCAAGCCGTGGGTCAGCATGGATGTCGCGAAAATGGTGCGGGTTTTCGAGGCCGCTGGGCTGAAACCCGAGGTGATGCCTTTCCACGCCGTGGTGAACGGCGTTGCGGACGTGCGCGACGCGGTCGTGTTCTACGCGTTCAGCCAGAAACCGAACCTGCGACAGTACATCATCGACACAATCCGCTTCCTCGACAACGGCACAAATTTCATCGTTCCCCGTTACGACCTTCTGCTGTGCCATGAAAACAAGGGATACCAGGAGCTGTTCAAGCGCCGTCTGGGCATTGAATCGCTGGCGTCATTTTTTTTCAGCGGCGCGGACGACCTTTCCGGATATCCGGTTCCATTTCCGGTCGTGCTGAAATCCGTGGACACGTCGAACGGGGAGGGTGTCTTTCTGGTTCGGAATGAAGCGGAACTGGTCAAAAGAATACGGGGACTGGAACGGCAGAGCCTGGCGACCCGCCTGGATCTGTTCCGGAGGAAATACCTGCGCCGGAAAAAACAGCATCCTTACTACCCGGACTATGACAACCGGACCGATTGCCTCCAGTACCGGGATTACATCCGGAAGGAGCGGAATTTCATTCTCCAGGAATTCGCGCCCGGCCTGACCTGGGATTGGCGTGTGCAGGCCATGGCCGGAAAATATTACGTGATCCGGCGCCGCACGTTCAAGAACGATTTCCGCGCCAGCGGCACCAAGCTCCATGAATTCAGCAGGGAGGCGGACCCGGCACTGCTCGATTTCGCGGACGGTATCTTCCGGAAAATGGACGCGCCCTTCCTGTCCATGGACATCGGAAAAACCGCGAAGGGGTACTGCCTGTTCGAATTTCAGGCCCTTCACTTCGGCGTCAATTCGGTGATCAAATCGCCCGGATATCACAGCCGCGATGGATCGGCCTGGCGCTTCACGGAAGCGCGCTCCGAAATCGAGACCGAAATCGCCTCCGGTCTTGTCCGTTACCTCGACGGCCGGGAGCCGGACCGGGGATGATCCCGTCCTATTACATCCTCAAGGGCCCCTACTGCCTGCTCTGGCGGCTGGCCGGATGGCTGGGCCGCAGGCCGGCCGTTGCCGCATACTGCGCGGTGCCGATGGACGCGGCTTTGCTGAGGCCGGTGCTGAAGCATCTCCCGGAAATGCCGGTAATCGTGAAGAACCGGCGGACCGCCCGTTACGCCCGGAGCCTGGGCATGACCGTTCGGTTCTGGCCCGTATTCCCGGACGCCGTGATCATGTGCCGCCACGCCGCCCATCTGTTCCCCTGCGAGTCCATCGCGCGTATCGGGTTCCGGCACGGCGCTTACACGTTCAAATCATTCGCGGGCGCGAAATACTACAACGCGTTCGACGCGTATTTCCTCACCGGCCGCGAGGAGCTTGAACGCGCGGTCAAACACGGCATACGCACGGCCCGGGCTGTCGGTTTCCCGAAGCTGGACCCGGCCTTTGACGGCACGTGGACGCGGGAAAAGCTGGAACCGCTCAGGCGGAAACTGGGTCTGGATCCGGAGAAACCGACCGTGATCTTCACCGCGACTTGGGACAGAAGCGGCATGTCCGCGGTGGACCGGTGGATCCTCGCGATCCCCGGACTCACGGACCGGTACAACCTGCTCGCGACCGTGCACCCCTGGACGTCCGGCCGTTACGTCCGGCCGCTCCGGCGCATGAAAGGCGTGCGATTCATCGAGGACCCGGACACCCTCCCCTACCTCCTGCTGGCGGACGTTCTCGTGGGCGATTCCAGCTCCATCATCGCTGAATTCTGCGGCCTGGACAAACCCATCGTGACGTTCCTTATCCCGGACTCGCGCCGCTCCGTCCCCCACGTGCGGGATATGCTCGACCGGATCAGCCTGCGCATCGATTCCGCCGATGAACTGCCCGCCGCGATCGCGGCCGCTCTCGAAAACCCCGAAAAGCAGCGCGCGGCAAGGGCCGAGGCGGCCCGTCGCATGTTCGACCGGCTGGACGGGAAGGCGGGGATCAGGGCGGCGGAAACGATTCTCGAAATGCTTCCGGGACTCGGGGATAAAAAAGTTCAAAGTTCATAGTTCAAGGTTCAAAGTCCCCCGCCCCGATAAAACAAACAGCTAAAAAAAAACCTGAAAAGTCCACGGACATTTCAGGTCGTTCTGAGAGCCCGGGACAATTCGACCTCCCGGGCTTTTGCATTTGTCGATTATTATTCTTTGAACATTGAACCTTGAACTTTGAACTGAAAAAAGGGATACGTGACAGGGCAGAAAGGGTGGTTTCATTTAGAGTGCGACGACAAATCGCCGCTTGATCACTTCTTCCCCGGGGATGGTTGGGAACTTTGAACGTTGAACTTTAAACCTTGAACTGCTTTTCTTCAGGCGGCCTGGTCTTCCATCGCTTGTGCATCCAGAAATACTGGTCCGGATGTTCGCGCACGGTTTTTTCGAGAAGGGACGTATAGGCCTGGGTGATGCGATGCACGTTTTCCGGCGTCGCCTCGCGGATGCCGTCGATGCGGAGCGGTTCCGCCTCGATGCTGTAACGCCCGTCCGGAAGCCGCAAGCCGTATCCGAAAATGATCGGCGCGCCGGTCCGGATCGAGAACACGGCAGGGCCCTGGTGGTTCGACGCTTTTCGTCCCATGAAATCGACGAAGATGCCGCCCGCGTGGGCGTCCTGGTCCGCGAGAATGGCCACACACTCGTTCGACCGCAATGCGCGGTAAACCTCCCGGATCGCGACCCCGGGACGGATGACCCGCATCCCCAGTTTCTCGCGGAAACGCCGGGTCGCCCCGTCAACCGCGCGGTTTTTCTGCCGGCCGATGATTCCGGATACGGCAACCCCCATCGCCGCGAGAAAGGGCCCGACGATTTCCCAGTTGCCGAAATGTCCGCTGATGAGAAGGGCGCCTTTTCCGTTCCGCCGCGCTTCATCGAGAACGGCCTGCCCCGGAAAATCGCAGAGCGCCATCAGCGCGTCGCGGTCCATGACCGGAAAACGCAGAAATTCGATGAACGTCCTGGCGAAATTGCGGTAGGTCCGGAGACCGATGCGGCGGAGTTCTCCGGCCGGCTTTTCGGGAAAAGCCATGGCCAGATTGGCAAGCGTGACGGAACGGCGGAGTCGAAGGACGGAGAACGCGAGGCGTCCCATGACGTCGGCCGTTCGGCGCACGGTTTTCATGGACGCCCGGCCGCACAGAAAAACCATCCCCCGGAAAAGGGCATACTCCACCCGATGCTGGACGGCCTTGCGGCCTCTTCGGATGCGTATGGAACGACGCGGCATGGAATTCCCGGAAAGGACGGCGGAGCGGGGGGGGCCGGAAGTCAGTAGGTCATGGACACGCCGAGATGATTCACCGATCCCAGCATGCCGTGGTTGCCGTACCCGTAATCGATCCTGAAATTCCGGACCGTGAGGCCCGCGCCGAGGGAGACGCCGGAAAGCCGGCCTCCGGACGGACCGGTTTTCTGCCCGGACCCGATGGTCGTGTAACCGAACCGGCCGATCAGAACGCTGGAAAACGTGAATTCGCCGCCCGCGGCGAATTCCGTGTTGTCCAGCATCGATTCGGACGCGCCGGTGTACTGAATCGCGTCCACGGACAGCAGGAGCGGCAGATGGGCGAGCCGCTTGGTGAACCCGGCCCGGATGGACGTGGGCACTTTCTCGACGCGGTCCCTGAATCCGTTCAGTCCCTTGCCCAGGTTGACGACCGCGAGTCCGACCGTCATCTGCTGAGAGGGAAAGACGTGGATGATCCCCGCGCCGATGACGGCCGCGTCCGCTGAGAAATTCTGGATGCTCGAGCGGATATACCGGACCGAGGCGCCGAGGCGGGTGGTGCGGGTGAAGCCCGCGGCATAGGCGAGCGTAACCGCCACATCGCCCGGAGTCGATGAGCCGGCCGGCCCGCCGTCCTCGTCCGTCCAGTTGAATTCGCCGTAATTGGCGTATCCGATTCCGAGGCCCAGCGTGCCGCCGTTGCGGAGCGGAGACGAGAAGGAAACGGATCCGACCTGGAAATCCAGGAAATAATCGGCGTAGGAAAAGGCGGCTTCGCGTTTCGGAATGACCGCCAGGCTCGCCGGATTGCAGGCCAGGCCGTTCAGATCGCCGTCCATGGCCGTGAAAGCCCCGCCCAGCGCGGTCTGCCGCGCCGGCACATCTATCCTGAGGAATTCAAAACCCGTCTGGCCCGCCGACCCTTCAGCATGCAGGGAGTACACCGGCAGGGCGATGAAGAGAAGCGTTGGGACGAAGCGTTTCATTGGCGTTCCGATGCAGGAAATAAAAAAGAGCCACCCGTCGGAATTGAACCGACGACCTGCTCATTACGAGTGAGCTGCTCTACCAACTGAGCTAGGGTGGCTGATGGAATCGGCCTGAAATATATCACACGACCGGGACAAAGTCAAGCAAAAGGTGAAGATAGGGCGTTATTTTGCGTCACACCGCGGCGCCGGAACGTATCCAAGCCGCGGCTCTTTCCATCCGCCTGAAAACGGTTTCGGCCCCCAGGGTTTCCATGACCTCGAACAGTCCCGGACTCGAACCGCTCCCCGTGAGTGCGACGCGAACCGGATGGATCAGCGCGCCTGCCTTCACCCCCCGCTTTTCCGCCAGGCCCCGGACTGCGGACTCGAGTCCGGCCGCGTTCCAGTCCGCGACCTTCAGGCAGTCCCGCACCCCGTCCAGAATATCCGCGGCCTGCGGTCCGGGCCAATGCTTCGCTACCGCAGCGGGCTCGTAAGCTTCCGGGTCATTGAAGAAGTAGGCCGACGCGCCTGTCAATTCGGACAGCTTCTGCACCCGGGGCCGCATCAGGGGGATCCAGCCTTTTAATCCTCCCGCGTCTGCCGCTCCGACCGGCAGAAACGGCTCGGCGGCCTTCAGCCACTCCTCATCGGTCAGACGGGACAGATACTGGGCGTTCATCCACGCGAGCTTCGTCTCGTCGAACACAGCGGACTTCTTCGACACCGACGCCAGTGAAAAAGCCTCCGTCATCTCGGCCAGCGTCATGATCTCCCGGTCGTCTCCGGGCGACCATCCGAGCAGGGCCAGAAAATTCCGCAAAGCCTCGGGCCGCACGCCCTGCCGCTCGTATTCCCCCACGGACGTGGCGCCGTGCCGCTTGGACAGACGCTTCTTGTCCGGCCCGAGAATCATGGGCACATGGGCGAATTCGGGGACTGGCCAGTTCATGGCCCGGTACAGCAAAATCTGCTTGGGCGTGTTCGACAGGTGGTCATCGCCGCGGATGACGTGCGTGATCGCCATGGCATGGTCGTCGGCCACCACGGACACCTGGTACACCGGAGTGCCGTCCGAGCGGAGGATGACGAAATCGTCCAGTTCCGCGTGCTCGACCGTGACGTCGCCGCGGATCCGGTCCGCCAGCGTGGTCCTGCCGTCCGGTATGCGGAACCGGACCGCGTGCGGCTCTCCTGCTTTCATCCGGGCCGCGGCCTCGTCCCGGGGTATGGACAGGCAGGTCCGGTCGTATTTATAGACCATTCCGGCCTGAGGTCCTTCCTCGCGGCGCCTGCGCTGTTCCTCGGGGTCGCAGAAGCAGGGATACGCCAGCCCGCGGTCCAGAAGGTCGCGGCAGAGCCGCACGTGCTCCGGCCGGTTGGCGGACTGAAGCACGGGTTCCCCGTCCCAGTCCAGGCCCAGCCATTTCAGGCTCGTGAGGATGTTGTCTGTCATCTCCGGGCTGGACCGCGCTGTGTCCGTATCCTCGATGCGGAGCAGAAAGCGGCCGTCCTGCCTGCGGGCGAACAGCCAGTTGAACAGGGCGGTGCGTGCGCCGCCGATGTGCAGGTAGCCCGTGGGGCTCGGCGCGAACCGGACGACAACGGGCGTTGAAGTTTCAGATGTCATGTCGAATTCCCGGAACTGGACAAGAGGACAAAAGAAAAATCCAATGACAATTGCATTGGATTTTCCCGTCACGCGACCGGCTGGAACGGTTCTGAGGTTCCGTGACGGACACGATTAAAAATTGCGGAGAGGCAGGGATTCGAACCCTGGGTAGAGGTTTAAGCCCCTACAACCGCTTAGCAGGCGGTTGCCTTCAGCCAACTCGGCCACCTCTCCGGAAAAACTCGAATGGAACACGGATTACCACGGATGAAACGGATTGACACGGATTAATTGATATAGGGTAATTCATTACTCCAAATATCGTTAACACTTACAAATGGATTTTCTTCTTGATCAATGTCCACGAGAAATGGTACGGTTGAAAAATAACCACATTCCTCATTCTTGATCCGTGTAAATCCGTTTGATCCGTTCTATCCGTGTTCTATTATATCAATAAAAGCGGAGAGCGGGAGACTCGAACTCCCAAGGGCTTTCGCCCATCGGTTTTCAAGACCGACGCCTTACCAATTAGGACTAGCTCTCCGAAGAAACAAACAGCCGTCCCCACTCTCCCGAAAAGCTAAAGAATATACGAAATCCGGCATTCCAAATCAACAACAAACAGGCATTTGGTCCCGCGCCACGGGACCGGGCAGCATCCCTGCGTTTCCGGCAGGGCCGGTTCAGGCCTCCAGCCGGCTGAAAACCGCCGCGCCAAGGGTCCACATCATGCGGATCAGCGCCGCATCCACAGCCAGAAAAACGGCGGTCAGGCAGAGAAAAGCCTGTTCCGGACCGGCTCCCGACCGCTTGACCAGCCAGAACACGCCTGCCGCGGTCGCGGCGCAGAAGGCCATGTGGATCAGAACGTTCATGTTCTGCTTGACCGCCTTGGCCGCGTTGTCCCAGTACAGTTTCGGGAAAAACAAGTCGATCAGCACGCCGGTGCAGGCCGCGAAAACCATGCCGAGGGGCATGAGGACGATCGCCGCGGGCAAAGCGGAAAACGGCACGCCGAAAACCGCAAGACCCACCACCAGCATCAGCAGGCATCCGATCGCGCCCAGAAGCGCGGCCGCGGCAGCCTTGGCGATGAGCTGATACCGGAACGGAAAAGGCAGGATTTTCACACTGCCGATCTCGCGACCTTCCCTGGAAATCGCGGAGGAGGCGACCGCGTTCATGGCTGTCATCACCATGCCGAGGCCCAGCCAGCCTGCGTTCAGAACGCCCTTCCCCGCCAGGCCCAGCAGGAGTCCGGGCCCTCGGCTCAGCGTGGAGCCCGTTCCCGTCAGCACGACAAAAAGCGTGAACACGGGCCAGAGGAAATTCGTCACCACGCAGTTCATGAAAAAAACAGGATCGCGGAACAGGATTTTCAGCTCCCGGTCCAGGTAGGCGACGAAAGCGGAGCCGGCCTTCAGCCGCGGGAATGCTCCAGGCGCGGGCTGCGCCGCGGCTCCGGTCTTGCGGCCGCCTCCTCCCCGAACGCCCCGCAGGTACAGATGCTCCCCGGCCGGCAGAAGTACGGCGAACGCGAAAGCGGAAGCGGCTGCGAACAACCCCAGGTTCAGCCAGCCGGCCGCGCTTCCGGCCGACAGCACGGCCTTCACCGCGAAATGGCAGGCCGGGAACAGCCGGTTGATCAGGAACCCCCATATCCCGCCGCCGGTCACCAGGACGGCCACGATCTGCGCCGGGTCCACGCCGGAAGTCTCCGCTTTCTGGAGCCCGAAATTCATCGCCAGCACCAGAACCATCAGCGCGACACCCGCGGTCTTGGCGAAACGGTCCCGGTTCCGGGCCAGGCCGGTGAAACGCATGGCGATCATGACCAGAAGCGAGGCCATGGCCACCGGTATCACGGGGAGCAGTAAAAAAATCACTCCGGCGGCGGGAATCAGCGGCGCGGAAAAGCCCTGATGCAGACCGTACACGGCGAATACGGGGATGAGGAACAGGGCTTCGGCCGCGTACTCGACCGCCAGGGCCGTGAAGAATTTCGCGGACAGGAGCACGGACGGGCGGATCGGCAGCACCAGCAGGGACTCGAGGTCGCGGCCGAAATAATAAACGACCAGAACGGACGGGATGCCGAAGGTCAGAATGAGCAGGCTCGTCAGGGAGAACGCGAACGCGAGCAGCATGCCCTCCTGCCCGATCGGGCCGAGCACGGCAAGCGCCTTGTCCGCCAGCATGCCGATCTGGACCATGAGGGGCAGGAACGCCAGGGCGATCAGCACAATGAACAGGGAGCGCTTCAGCCCCCCGCGTTTCCCGGACGCGATGGGATTCCGGGCGTTCCGGATCAGCACCCAGGTGAGCCGGAACAGGTTACGCATCTTCGGTCATTTCCAGGAACATGCGCTCCAGCGTGGCATCCGCACCGGCGCGGGTTTTCATCTCTTCAAGCGTTCCGGAGAACAGCAGTTTTCCCCGGTGAATCACGGCCACCCGGTCGCAGAGCCGCTCGGCCACGTCGAGCACGTGGGTCGAGAAGAAGACGGTGCGGCCCGCCCGTGCCCGCTCCCGGAGAATCTCCTTCAGCGTGAAGGAGGATTTCGGATCGAGTCCGGTCAGCGGCTCGTCGAGAATGAAGACGTCCGGGTCGTGGAGCAGGGCGCCGATGAGCACGATTTTCTGCCGCATGCCGTGCGAATAGGACTGCAGGGTTTCGGCCAGCGAGGCGGTCATCTCGAACGTCCCGGCCAGGCGGCCGGCCCGTTCGTTCCGGTCGGCCTCGGATACGCCGTACATGTCGGCCATGAAGCGCAGGTACTCCCGGCCCTTCAGCTTGAGAAACTGGTCCGGATTGTCGGGCACGTACCCGATGACCCGTTTCACGTCGACCGGACGCTTCGTGATGTCCATGCCGTTGACGCGGATGGAACCCGCATCCGGCGACAGGATGCCGGTGATCATTTTCAGCGTGGTCGTTTTTCCCGCGCCGTTGGGCCCGAGAAATCCGACGATTCCGCCTTCGGCTACCGTGAGGGTCAGGCCGTCCACGGCCTTCACCTTCCCGTTGTAGGTCTTGCTGACGCCCTCGATTTCGATCATTGTTTTTTCGCCTGCATTTTTTTCTCCACCCTGGCCCAGGTATCCTTCAGGGTGACGGTCCGGTTGAACACGGGCCGGCCCGGAACGGAAACCCTTGAATCCACGCAGAAATAGCCCAGCCGTTCGAACTGGAAGCGGTCGCCGGGCCCGGCATCCGCGGCAGAGGGTTCGACCCGGCAGTCCACGACCTCCAGCGAAGACGGGTTCAGATGGGTCTTGAAATCCGTCTCCTTGTCCGCGTCCGGCTCCGGCACGCTGAACAGCCGGTCGTAAAGCCTGGCCTCCGCCGGCCGGGCGTGCGCCTCTGACAGCCAGTGCAGGGTGGACTTCACCTTCCGGCCGTCCGGCGCGTCGCCCCCGCGCGTGGCGGGATCGTACGTGCACCGGAGTCCGGTGACCTCGCCGGTGGCGGCATCCTTCTCCACCTCCGTGCAGCGGATGAAATAGGCGTAGCGGAGGCGGACCTCCCGGCCCGGCGCCAGGCGGAAGAATTCTTTCGGCGGATCCTCCCGGAAATCGTCGCGCTCGATGAGCAGTTCGCGTGAAAAGGGCACCTTCCGGGTGCCGGCCGAGGGGTCCTCGGGATTGTTGACCGCGTCCAGCCACTCGGTTTGTCCCTCGGGGTAGTTCTCGATCACGACGCGCAGGGGCCGGAGCACGGCCATGACACGCGGGGCGCTCCGGTTGAGGTCCTCCCGGATGCAGTATTCGAGCAGGGCCACATCGACCGTGCTGTCGCGCTTGGCGACTCCGATTTTGTCCGCAAAGTCGCGGATCGACTCCGGCGTATAGCCCCTCCGGCGGAGTCCGGACAGCGTGGGCATGCGGGGATCGTCCCACCCGTCCACGATCTTCTTCTCCACGAGTTCCAGCAGTTTCCGCTTGCTCATCACCGTGTAATTGAGGTTCAGCCGGGCGAACTCGATCTGCCGGGGGTGGTGCACGCCGAGCCGGTCGAGAAACCAGTCATAGAGCGGCCTGTGATCCTCGAATTCGAGCGTGCAGATGGAATGCGTGATGCCCTCGATGGAATCCTCGAGCCCGTGCGCCCAGTCGTACATCGGGTAGATGCACCAGCGGTCGCCCGTGCGGTGATGCGACGCGTGCAGAATGCGGACCATGACCGGATCCCGCAGGTTGAGATTGGGCGACGCCATGTCGATCTTTGCGCGCAGAACGCGGGACCCATCCGGAAACTCACCCTTGCGCATGCGCTCGAACAGGTCGAGGTTCTCCTCCACGGACCGGTTTCGGTGCGGGCTCTCGACGCCCGGCTCGGTGAGCGTGCCGCGCGTCAGCCGGATGGCGTCCGCGGACTGGTCGTCGACGTATGCCTTTCCGTCGCGGATCAGCCGGACGGCCCACTCATGCATCCGGTCGAAGTAATCGGACGCATAATACAGGTGTTCGCCCCAGTCGAAGCCGAGCCACCGGACGTCCGTGAGGATGGAGTCAACGTATTCCTGCTCCTCCTTCGTCGGGTTCGTGTCGTCGAAACGGAGGTGGGTGCGGCCGCCGAACTCGGCGGCCAGCCCGAAGTTCAGGCAGATGGCCTTGGCGTGTCCGACGTGGAGATACCCGTTGGGCTCGGGCGGAAAGCGGGTGATGATGGTCGTGTGCTTTCCGCTCTCCAGATCCGCCGTCATGATGGCGCGAATGAAGTTCGGCGTCTGTTTCCTTGCCTCGCCGTTCATGCTTTTCCTTTTCCGGTGACGGGCGTCCGGCTCACCCGAAGCGGCGGGCGAGCCATGACAGCTCCTGAATGACGGCCCCTTCGGGGCACGATTCGTTGCAGCACATGCAGTTGATGCAGAGCCGGTAGTCGGTGACCGGCTTTCCGTTCTCCATGCGGATGGCCTGCACGGGACAGGCGCGCACGCACACCCCGCAGCCCGTGCACTTCTCCGGATCCGATTTGGGCCGCACCCAGATGAAACGGCCGAGCCGCCGTCCCAGCCAGCGGGCGGCGACCGGCGGGATCGCCTTCATGAGGTGGTTGGACGGCAGGCGGAAATCGGGAATCCGGGCGGAGGCGAGGGGCTCCCCGTCGATCTCGATGTCCGCCAGGCGCGAAGCGCCGAGGCCCCGTTCGCCGGCGATGCGGATCGCGTCGATTTCGTCCTCGCGGAACCCCATGACCGCGGCGGCCACGGCGTCGAGCGCGACGCCGTCCGCGGACGCGAGCAGAAGCCCTACGGTGCGGACGTCGCCGGTGGCCGGGCCGTTCCCCTCCATGCCGACAATGCCGTCCATGAGCGTGAGCGCGGGACGGACGGACGCGTACAGATCGACCAGGCGCACGCTGAAATCCGTGGGGTGCGGATACCGTTTATGCAGGGCCGCCTTCTGGAACCCGGGCAGGACGCCGTAGCAGTTCTTGATGGCGCCGGTGAACAGCGCGAACCCGTGCGTCTTGAATTTGGGCACATTGATGACGACATCCGCCCCGGTCACGGCACGCGCCACATGGTAACGCTGGCCCCCGGCCTCGCGCACCTCGGTTCCGCCCGCCTCAAAATGGACGAGGGGGGCCCCGGTCCGCTCCGACACGGCGAGAAAGCCCGTGTTCTCCCAGCACCGTTTCACGCCTTTCAGCGCGCCGGAGGGGCTGTCGCCGATCGACGGCTCCGCGCCGGCCGCCTGCACCGCGCGCACCACGGCATCGAGCACCAGGGGATGCGTGGTAATGGCCCGCTCGGGAGCCTTGGCGGAGAGCATGTTGGGTTTCACCAGGACCTTCTGCCCGGGCTTGACGAAAGCGGCCATGCCGCCGACGCGGTCGAGCGCTTCGCGGACCTTCTCCGACACGAGTTCCGCGTCATACCGGCCGCAGCGCACCACGGCCACCCGGGAGCGGCTCATTCCACCCTCGCGAAGCGCATGCCGGTCAGTTGTTTCACGCATGATTTCATTTCCATGGAAAGGAGCATCGCCAGGGCCTCGGAAACGGCGAGCCGGTTCTCCGAAGCGATGCGATCGATGTGTTCCGGCTCGGACGAAAGGCCGTCCCACAGGGTTTTCTCGGCCGGAGACAGGAGTCCCGTTTCAGCGGACGCGACGGCCGGCGGGACGGCCGCCGCCGGCCTCCGGCTCGGCCCCCGGCTCTGCCGTATTTCAGGATACTCGGAGAACACATCCTCGACGGACGCCACGAGCTTGGCCCCGCTCTGAATCAGGCGGTTGGTGCCCGCGCTTTTGGGGCTCGCCACGGATCCGGGAACGGCGAACACGTCGCGGTTCTGCTCGAGGGCCAGGTCGGCCGTAAGCAGGGCGCCGCTCTTCTCGCCCGCCTCGACCACGAGCACGGCCCTGCAGAGGCCGCTGATGATCCGGTTCCGCTTCGGGAAATGGGAGGCCTCGGGCGGCGCGCCCATGAAAAACTCCGAGGCCACGGCGCCGCGTTCCAGTATGTCGAGATACAGTCTGCGGTTTTCCGGAGGATAGACGACATCCACTCCGGAGCCCGTGACCGCAACCGTCGATCCCATGCCCCGCAGGGCGCCCCGGTGCGCGGCCGTATCCACGCCCCTGGCCAGCCCGCTGACCACGGTCAACCCCGCCGCGGACAGCTGTTCGGACAGCCGCTCGGCGACCTCGCGGCCCGTGGACGTGGGAAAACGCGTGCCGACCACGGCGATGCCGTTGAACCGGTTCCAGTCGAGCGGACCCTTGACGTACAGAAGAACCGGGGCATCGTGTATGGCCCTGAGCAGTTCGGGATAATCCCCGTCCCAGAGAGTCATGAGCCGGACGCCGTGCCGGACCGCCCGCTCCGCCTCCTGCTCCGCGAACCGTTCGTCGGTTTTACCGAGCACGGCCCGGGCCATGGCTTCGTCAATCCCCTCCACCTCCGCCAGCTCTGACCGGCTCGCCTTGAACACCGCGGACGCGGATCCGAAACGGGAGACCATCTGTCGCACGCGGCGGGGCCCGACCTTGGGCACCGAAAGCAGACGCAGAATGGAGACAACCTCGCTCACAACCGTGCTCCGGAAAGGAGGCCGGCCGCGGCTTCGACCAGCTCGGAGAGACCCTCCCCCGTGACGCAGGAGAAACGGAGAACGCCCTGGCCGCCGATCTTTTTGGGAAGCGTCTTCCGGTCGCCCGGCGGAATCAGGTCGATTTTGGACAGGGCCACGAGCCGCGGCTTGTCCGCGACTGCCGGATCAAACTCCTTCAGCTCCCGGAGCAGAAGCCGGTAGTCCCCGCCGGGGTCGTCGGAAGCCGCGTCCACCAGAAAGAGCAGCACGGCCGTGCGCTCGATGTGACGCAGAAACCGGTCGCCGAGCCCCTTGCCCGCGTGCGCGCCCTCGATGAGGCCCGGTATGTCCGCGGCCACGAACGTCCGGCCGCCCGGCCCCTTGACGATGCCGAGGTTCGGCACGAGCGTGGTGAACGGGTAATCGGCGATTTTCGGACGGGCCGCCGAGATGCGCGACAGCAGGGTGGACTTGCCCGCATTGGGCAGTCCCACGAGGCCGACATCCGCGAGCAGTTTGAGCTCGAGCCGGATGAAACGCCGCTCGCCCTCGGTTCCGGCCGTCGATTTCTCGGGCGCCTGAATGGAGGATGTCTTGAAATGCACGTTCCCCTTGCCGCCTCGTCCGCCTTTCGCGACCACGGCCGTCTGGCCTTTCCGGGTCAGGTCGACGATCAACTCACCGGTTTCCCCGTCCTTCACCAGCGTGCCCGGCGGAACCGGAAGCTCAATGGTTTCGCCGTTGCGGCCCGACATTTTCTTGCCCTTGCCGTTTCCGCCGCCCTTGGCCCGGTAGTGCTTCTTGTGCCTGTAGTCGAACAGCGTGGTATACGCCGGATCCACGCGCAGGATGACGTCTCCGCCGTGTCCGCCGTCTCCCCCGTCCGGCCCTCCCTTGGGCACGAACTTTTCCCTGCGGAAACTCATGCAGCCGTGTCCGCCGTTGCCGCCGTGGGCCCAGAAAGTGACTTCGTCTATGAAATCCATATTATCCAATCAGGTTCAAAGAAAATCAGAAAACAATTTATTTCGTCAGCGCCCCGTCTTTGACCAGCCAGATCTCTTCCATCCGGTACATGTGCCAGCCGTCGTGCGTCAGCACGTGCCGGACGAGGATTTCGAATGTGTATAAATCGTACTCCGAATGCGTACCGGTTCTCAGCCACACCTCGGGCCCGCAGGACCGGATGAGTTCGACCTGTTTGGCGCGCCAGTCCTTGAACGCAGTGATCAGCTCGTCTACGGAACGCTTCTGCTTGCGTTCCGTGGCTTCATTCTCATCCGGCACATAGGCCCGAATAACCGGCTTCTCTTCGTTTTTAAACGACCGGAGACGCTTGAACAACATCGGCTGTACCAGAACCAGATGGTGCAGGTGCTCGTACACCGTCCATATGCCTTCTCCGCGCTCGCGATGCAGTTTGTCTTCCGGTATCCGGCCGACGAACCGCTCAAGAACGGAAGCGCTCATCTCCAGTGAATCGATCAGTTCTGCGGGATGCATGCGCAGCCCTCCTCGTGTGTAAACGGCCTATTTTACCTGTATCTCTTCACGTGTGTCGGGGTGTCGGAGTGACGGAGTAAACTTGAATCTGTTTTTCTCGGTTCCGTTCAAGCGTGTCGGAGTGACGGTGTGTCGGAGAGATCTCCTGCCGTGCTCTCACGGTATCCAATCAAATGTGTCGGAGTATCGGCGGGTCGGAGTATCGGAAAAATAAATGCACTGGGAGGAGGAATACTCCGTTACTCCGACACACCGTTACTCCGACACTCCGTTTCTTTACTTCACCGCCCCGACCATCCAGCCGACCTCCACCCGGAACGGCTCGCCCGGCTTCAGGCGGACCATCCAGCTCCAGAGACAGACCGTGCCCTGGTACACGCGCTCGAACCCGCCCTCGGACATGGACACGGTCTCGAGTGGAAAACGCCAGAGAGATGCGGGCCTGTCCACGGTCGACGCGGTCATGAGTCCCTGCCGCCTGTCCCACATCCGCAGGACGGAAACGTCTTCACTCTCCGCTCGGCCGTTCACGAAAGGCGGCTCCGGCGCTGTGCCGTCCACGTCACAGGCGCATTCCGGGTCATTGGGGGAATTGAACGCGAACGCCAGCTCCACCCCGAACCGCATGGGCTCGGGCCATTCACGGTCCGTTTCCAGCGTGTATTCCGCGGTCAGGCCGGCCCCTTTCGCGGGGACCAGGAACCGTTTCAAGACGCGCACACCCGCGGCCCCGTCCGGGAAACGGACCGATCCGCCGGCCGTGAAAAGGATTTCTGCCCCATCCTGCCGCTTCTTCAGCTTCATGGAACGGATCCGGTCCGCGAAATCCCCTGCGTCCTCCGCCGCTCCCCGGCTGAAGGCTTCGGGGCTCGCGTCCGGACGGAAGAAAAAGTCCGTGAAGCCCGCGTGCGGAATCCGGTCCTCGACCAGAAGCCGCTCGAGCCCCTCCTCCTTGGCCTTCACCAGATCGTGTATGCTCGCGACTTCGCCCTGGTGATGCGACGCTTTACTGAGGTGCATTTCCCGCAGGGTGTGGTGATATCCCTCTTCCCTGCGGTTCATCACATTAAGCAGATTGACTCCGGACCGCTTGTCGTCGAATTCAATCACCCGGCCGCCCCTGGAATGGAACACCAGCGAAATGCGGGGATTGGAGATCACGGCTTCGTTCAGTCCGTCTCCGTCGAAATCCGTTTCAGACGCGTCCATCCAGTTCTTCGCCGCATGGGCCGCGGAATCGGCCAGCGCTTCGGCCCGGATGAGCTCGCGGAAATTGGCGTGCCTGAGATGGGGCAGGTACAGGCCCCCGAACACGCCGTGCCAGTAGGGGCAGTTGCACTGGCCCGCCCACAGGTGGTCCAGCGCCTGCTTGAATCTTTTCGGGCCGAGTCTCTTCTTCAGGGACCGGACCTTGCGGCTCACGGCCAGCATTTTCTTGTGCATGGCGTTCGACTCGGGGTACTTGGCCAGAAAATTCCGCCAGAACCCGCCCCGGACAAAGATGTGATACCGGTCGTACAGCCCCGCCTCCTTGACCCGGTTCTCGAAATCCTCATACGCCCGGTACCCGGGCGTGCGAAGCGCCCAGTGCATCATTTCGCGGTACGAAGCCGTGGGAATGTAGACGCGCCCCAGAGAAGGCAGGCGGTCCAGCGCCTCGCGGAAATGCACGATTTCGATCCAGTCCGCGTTCTCTTCCAGGACCCGGAAGAACGACTCCAGCCAGCCGTTCTCATAGACGTGGGCGTGGGTTTCGGGCCAGACGCCGAACTTCTCCCCGTCGTCCGCGAATACCACCATGCGGTTGGTGCCGCCCTCGGCCACGCGCCGGAGGTAATCGACGGTTTCGTGCGGCGGCTTGAAGGGGATGAAGTAGCGGAGCTTCTCGTTGATGGGAAACAGGGCGACCGTGTCGCCCGCTTCCTCGCTCACGAAATGGCCGTGCAGGTCGTTTTCCTCAAAGCCCGCATACTTGAAGTGCGCGTCGTCCAGAATGGAATACCGGACACCGGCCGCGGCCATGCTTTTCGGGAGGTGCGGCTCCCAGACCCGCTCCGCGCACCACATGCCGGAGGGCCTGTCGCCGGTGTGCTTGCGGATGAAGGCCGTCAGTTTTTCGATCTGCCCCTGCCGGTCCGCGTCCGGAATGGCCGGCAGAATGGGCTCGTAATACCCGCCCGTCATCATCTCGATGCGGCCGGCCCGGACCAGGGCCCTGATCCGCTCCACGTAATCGGGGTGGTGCTTCAGGATCCACTCGAACAGGATTCCGGAATAATGCATGGCCAGCCGGATGCGGGGATGCCGCTCCAGGACATCGAGGAAGGGTTTGTAGGACTTCCGGTAGGAATCCTCGAACACGAAGTCGAAATTGCCCACCGGCTGGTGGTTGTGGATGCCGAGGGCGAGATGGATTTTGTTCATAGGGTTTTCCAAAAAAAGATGGATCCCCGCTCCCGGATCAAGTCCGGGACAAGTTCCGCGGGGATGATATTGGTTTTGCTGTCAGCGGGCCATCTCCCTACATTGCCGCATGGTCCCACACGCTACACCAGCGCGGCGACGGCTTTCGCAACATCGAGCGTGGAAGCCGATCCGCCCATGTCGTAGGTCCGGACCTTCCCGTCCGCGATGACGCGGGCCACGGCTGCTTCGAGGGTCCTGGCCCGCTCGGTTTCGCCGAGCCAGTCGAGCATGAGCTTGACCGACAGCAGCGTGGCCATGGGATTGACCTTGTGCTGCCCGGCGTACTTGGGCGCGGACCCGTGCGTGGGCTCGAACACGGCGTAATGGTCGCCGATGTTCCCGGACGACGCGAACCCGAGACCGCCGACGAGCTGGGCGCACAGGTCCGAGAGTATGTCGCCGAACATGTTGCTGGTCACGATCACGCCGTAATCGAGCGGGTTCTTCAACAGCCACATGCACACGGCGTCGATGTTGCCCTCTTTCAGGGCGATGCCGGGGTAGTCCGCTGCTGTCTTTCGGGCCTCGCGCAAAAAGAGGCCCGAGGTCTCCCGGATCACGTTCGGCTTTTCGACCACGGTGACGTGCGGGTACCCGAAACGCTTTGCATACTCGAACGCGTCCCGGACAATGGCGCGGCTGGCGCCGGCCGTGATGATCCGGCACGACAGGGCCGTTTCGGAAGCGGGAACGGGCTCGAACCGTTTCATCGCCGGGCTCAGGCGGACCAGGGCCGACTTGAGTTCGTCCGGAAGCGGAAAAAATTCGACGCCGGAATAGAGGTCTTCCGTGTTTTCGCGGAAAACCACGAGGTCGATGCCGTCGCGGTAATTGAGCGGGTTTCCCGGATAGGCCCTGCAGGGCCGCAGGTTCGTGCGGAGGTTGAATTCCTGGCGTAGCCGGACAATGGGACTGCGGTACTGCAGGCCCTTGCCCCGGAGTTCCGGTGCGAGCTCCTGTTCGGCCTCGGCCTTCGGCTTGGAGGTGACTGCCCCGAACAGACAGCAGTCCGTCTCCCTGAGCAGGCGGACGGTGCGGTCCGGCAGGGCGTTTCCCTCCCGGCGCCAGAATTCCCAGCCGATGTCGCCCGGCCTGTACTCGGCGTCGAGCCCGCAGGCGTCCAGCACGATTTTCGCGGCCTCCATCACGTCCGCGCCTATGCCGTCGCCCGGCAGCAGGGCAATTTTATATCGGGACATGGATTCCCTCTCTCGGATGGCCGGAACAGCGGGTTCCGGCGGTGGCGGGTTCAGAACGACCAGGCGACCGTCAGCCGATGGGAGTCGCCGAGGCCTTCCTTCACGGGCAGGAACGCGTAATCGAAGCGCAGGCGCCCGGCCGCGATGCCCGCGCCGCAGGACGGGCCCAGGGTCGAGACGCCGCTCCGGTATCCGGCGCGGAGATACAGGATGTCCCTCCAGACGTATTCCGCGCCCGCGGCCACGCCGAAATCGGAATCGCGTTCCTTCACCGCGTCGATCAGGATCAGCCAGTTGCCGCCCGCGGTTTCCACGAGCCGGCCGGCCGCGCCGATTCTGAAAGTCAGCGGCAGGCGGATCCGTTCGGACGCGAGCCTGGAAACGGTTCCGATGTTCTGCACGGCCGCTGCCATGCGGACCGGGACGCGGGAAAAGGCGTAGCATACGCCCAGGTCCGCTCCCGCTCCGAACGCCTCGTCCACGAATATCTTCTGATAGTACACACGGCCGCCCAATCCGATTGACCAGGCCGGGGTCAGTCTTCGGCCGATGTCGAAACCCGCGATGATTTCACTCGCGGAAAACGTTCCGAGCGGAGTCTCGGACGGGCCGGTTCGGTAGTCAATGTCCGGAATTTCGGTGACCAGAATGTGCCCGCCGAATCCTGTTTTTCCGCCCGGCGCCGTGAAGCCCAGAAAACCGGACTGCACGTCCCGCATCCACCGATGGGCCGAAAAGACCGCGCTCCGCCGGTCGACGGCCGCGGTGAGCGCGGGATTCCGGAACCCGGCGGAGCCGTCCTCGGACCAGGCCGCGCCTGCGCCGCCCATGGCCGCGTATCGTGCATCCGCGCCCATCATCCAGGAGGGAAAACCGGACGCGGAGGTTTCGACCGCGGCCGCAAGGACGAGTATACCGATGAGTCGTTTCATTCCGCCCCCTAAAGAAGAAAGGACCAGGTGAACGCGTGCCGGCCGCCCGGCGCGACGGGGTCGGGCGCATAGGCGTAGTCGAGTCCGGTGACACGTCCGAGCAGGAATCTGCGGACGCCGAAACCAAAGGGAAATCCATCCCGGTTGATCCCGGCTCTCAGGAACAGACCGGACGCCGCTTCCGCTTCCAGCCCGGCGGAACCTTCGGCAGGCAGCCAGCGCTGGGGATCCGCGTCCGTGACCTTCCGCTGCTCGATCTGGCAGACCGCGGTGAGCCGGTCCGACCACCCCTTCCACGCTGCGGAAAGGCGGAATCCCAGCGGAAAAGGAGACACGGTCTGCGATCCCCGCTCGTACATTTTCTGGGAATCCCACGTGTATCGCGAATGCAAGTCATGCACGGAAACCGCCAACGCCAGGCTGTGAACGGGCCGGACCCGTATGCCCGCGTCGAAACCCACGCCCGTGGCGCCCATGGATTCGTTACGATCGGTCAGTCCCGGAAACACGCTCCAGAGCACTTTGGCGCTGAAACCGATGCCCACGGCCGGGCCCGGCTGAAGGGCGAAGGAAAGCTGGAAGGCATTCTCGACGTGCGTGTAATCTTCGGTGTGGTTCCCGTCCCAGTCCCTGCCGTCGATATGGCCCGTAACCGCCCCGATCCAGGACAGGGCGAAACCCGCGGCCATCGGCCCGCCCCGGCGCGTCGAATCCTGCCGTCCGCGGAAGGACTGGCCATACTGGGCGGACATGAGCTTCCGGTCCAGGGACATGGCGTCCATGGAAATGCCGATGTGGCGGCCTTCGAGGAATACGAGCGCGGCCGGGTTCCCGTACGCCGCAGTCGCGTCGTCCGCAAGAGCGGCCGTGCCTCCGCCCATGCCCAGGGACCTGGCGCCCAGCCCCATGCGCAGGAATGCGCCGGCCTGACCCGCGCGTCCGATTTCCGCGGTCGCGGAGCCGCAGACCATCAGCATAAAAAGAATCGCGACCGGAACGGCGGACCGCGTCGCGGTCCTCAATTCCCCGTAAAAGGACCCGGCCTGCTTCATGAGAGTTTTACGAAGGATCATGGCCGCGTTCCTGTCAGTTCATCACAATGACTTTGCCCCAGCGGGGCTTATCTCCGGACACGTCGATGCGGTAGAAATACACGCCGTTGGCAACCGATTCTCCGTAATCGTTCCGTCCGTCCCACATTTCGGCGTAATCGCCGGCCGCGGGCCTGTCCCGGCCCGTGACCGCCTCCCGGACCAGGCGCATGGAAAAATCGTAGACGCGGACCGTGACCCGGCCGGGCCTCGACAGACGGTACTGAAAACGGACATTCCCGTTCTCGCCGACCAGATTATCCCGGAACGGGGAGAAAGGATTCGGGTAGGCGTAGGTATCGGGTTCCCCGGCCGCGCCCGGCGTGCGGAACGAGCGGAAAACGTTCCAGGTGGCGCCCCCGTCTCCGGTGAGGGCCAGGCCGTCGGATGTGCCGACCCAGAGATCAAGGGTCGTGGAATCGACGGCCGCGCAGTTCACTTCGGGGCCGGTTACGATGGCGCCGGTCCGCGTGTCGGCGATCGGACCGAACAGGGCCCATTGATCTCCGAAATCCGGGGACATGTACAGGCCCGAATCCGCCGCGACATAAACCGCCGGGCCGTGAAACGCGAAATTGTGGGCGAAAACGCCCGGCAGTTTCACGGACCAGGTCAGGCCCCCGTCCTCGGACATGGAAACGCCGCGGGTCTCCGTGGTGTCGCCTGATTCGCTCGTGGTCTCGATGGTCGCGGCCCACACGATGCTCCGTCCCGCGGTTTTCTGGGTCGCGATCGCGACGACGAAATTGCCGGAT
>JAFGAX010000100.1 GCA_016933415.1 bacterium | reverse complement strand
CGCGGCCGGATCGCATGGCGTTCCGGGGAACCGGGCCTTGTCCGTTCCGTAACGGTCCCCCTGATTTCGCCCGAAACTTCTCTTGTCGGCATCGTTTTCCGCCTTCCGCGAAATAAAAAAAACCGACCTCATGAGGGAAGCCGGTTCCGGTTCGCATAGCGGATTTGCCTTCCCTCGAAGGACTTTTTCGACAGACCGGTCTCCTGGCTTTTCCGGTTCCGCCCGCCTTCCCGGCACCCGCGATTCGCGCGCCAGTGGCTTTGATGGACGGAACACAAACCCGTTTGATACGGGCTCGGAATTACAGTTGCGGGGCAGCTCCCGTTTCACACGGGATTCCCGACATCTGTCTCGCAATGAATGTATTAAAAACGTTCCGGATTGTCAAGGCAAAAAATTATCAGATCCCGTACCTGGAAACAAAGGGTCCCGAGACGACGCCCCGGATCAGGCCGCGGAATCCGGACATTCCTAGCTTCCAATCCACGATCCGCGTCCCGGTTCCGTCGCTCTCGAGGATGATTGCGCCGGATTCATCCGTTCGGAGCAATTCGCTTCCTGATGCGGAAATCCGATCGAGCGTTTTCGGCGCCGGATGGCCGTACCGGTTGACGGTTCCGACGGAAAGCACGGACAGCTCCGGCTTGAATCGCGACAGGAATGCGTCCGACGTGGAATAGGCGCTTCCGTGATGCCCGATTTTGAGCGCGTCCAGACGGCTTCCCGGCCAGGCGGCCATCAGCTTCTCCTCTTCGCGGAAGCCGGCGTCTCCCGTGGACAGCCACCGGGTGCGGCCGCAGGCGATCAGGGTGATCAGGGAGCACTCGTTGGCGGAAGATCCGGTCTGAACCGTATCCGATCCGGCAGGGGCGGGATTGAACAGGAACACTTTTGCGCCCGCCGAAAAGACCACGCTGTCCGCTTCCGGAATCAGGCCAAACGGCACGTCCATGCGGCCGCAGATCCCGGCCAGCCGGCCGTACGCTTTCGCCGAGTCTTCGAGGGCCGGGGCGAGCACCCGGCCCACGGGGAAATGCTCCAGCAGGGCGGCCGCACCCCCAACATGATCCAGGTGGGGATGGGTCAGAATCAGGATGTCCAGACGGCGGATGCCGGTCCGGCGCAGGAACGGCGCCAGGGTCCGATCGCCGCAGTCAAAGGACGGGCTGGCCGGCCCGGCGTCGATGAGCATGGTTTTACCGCCCGGAAAGAGGAACAAACCGGCGTCTCCCTGTCCCACATCGAACTGGATCCATGTCACGGCAGGAGTGCCTGGTCTCAGCGAGCGGGGCCATACCCAGAGATTGAGAAGAAGCAGAAGTCCCGAAATCAGGCACTTGCGGATGGGCGCGTTCCGGAAAGCGAACAGCAGCCAGACGGAACCGTACACGAACAGCATGCCGCCGATCGAAGGCGAGGGCACGGACGCGGCGGAAAGGGGAAGGGAACTGATCCAATCGATTGAGCGGATGAAAAAAGCGAGAAGAAATCGGTTCAGCGCGGCGTAGGCCGATACGAGTCCGGCGTGAACCGGAGCCGCGGCCACGGTTGCGGCGGATACGGCGAGAATGGCGCCGGAGACAGGCACGGCCACGGCATTCGCGGGGATGGACAGAAGGGGAACGCAGTTGAACAGGCGGGCGGAAACGGCCAGCGTGCCGACCTGTGCGGAAACGGACACGACGGCGATGGCGATGACGGTTTCCCCCATTTTCAGCATTCCCGCGGCCTTTCCCGTTCGGCGCCGGGACAGGAACGACTTGAATCCCGCATACCCCGCCAGGATGGAAAAAACCGAAAGAAAAGAGAGTTGGAATCCGGCATCCATGAGGTCCAGGGGCCTGAACAGCAGAATGCCGAATGCGGCCAGGCCGAGCGTGTTATAGGGATCCGCGGTTCTTTCCAGCCGGCTGGACGAAAGCGCGGTGACGGCCATGACCGTCGCCCGGACAACGGGCGCGCTTGCCTCGGTCAGCAGCGCGTAAAAAACCAGTCCGGCCGAGACCGCGGCGGAGCGGAAGGGCTCCGGAATGCGGAGACATCCGAACACGAGCGAAAGAATCACGAACATGAAGCCGACATGCGATCCACTGACCGAGAGAATGTGCACCACTCCGGTGCGGGAGAAGTCCTCCCGGAGATCGGATGAAATGAGTCCCTGGTCGCCGAGGGTCAGGGATCTCAGCAGGCTCCGGCTCTCCGGATCCGGAACCGTGGCATCGATCAAGGCGAGCACGAAGCGGCGGCAGGGATAGACGGCTTTGCGGTAAAGGAAGCGGCCTTTTCCCCCGCAGATCCGTACCGGTCCTCCGCCTGGTTCGGGCTTGAGCAGGGCGTGAATGCCCGAGCGGTTGAGCCAGGCCCTGTGGTCGAATCCGCCGGGGTTTCGAACCGTTGCCGGACGGGAAAGCAAGCCGGACACACGGATCCGGTCGCCGTACCGGAGATCCGGCGGTTCCGTGCCGTATCGGGTGATTAAAACCCGTCCCTGTATGGACCGGTTCATGCGGCCGTCCAAAAGCGAATCGGATTCGACGAGCAGATCGAACCGGCCTTTTCTGGCCGCGGGGTCGCGGACCAGGACGCCGCACAGGACCACGCGGTCTGCCGGGCAAGCGAATCGGGCGATGTGATCGGCCGGCATCCACGATCCTGCGGCCGTCGCCAGAATCGCGCCGGTCCAGATGATCAGACCGAGCGATGACACGGATGAGACGCGGTCGAACCGGGTCGAGATCCGGTTCGCGAGAGTGAGCAGAAACAGACCGGGCCAGATCGCGATCCACAGGCCCGGGGGCAGGCGGATGAGCGGACTCGACAGAATGCCTGCGGACAGGGCGCATGCGGCACGCAGAGCCGGACGTCGGGTCATGGCTTTGGGCTTGATTTTGGGTTTTGAATTGAGTAGTATGAAAGAGGCGGGCCCGAGCTGGGTATCTTGACCAATATAACCGGCGGACCGTTCGGAATCAAGAGAAACTTGAGAAATCCGGGAGAACAGGGATGAGAAACGCAACCGTATGGACCGTGTTGTTCTGTTTGACTGCGGCAGGATCAAGCCCTGCGGATGCGCCCGGGCGACCGGAGCCGGGCAGGCGTGTCACGATTCTGCACACCAATGACATGCACGGCCAGTATATCCCGTCCGACAGCCGGGGAGGCGGGGGAGGCCTGGAGGCCCTGGACGCGGCGGTCCGCGGGCAGACGGACGAACGCACGCTTCTGCTCGACGCGGGGGATTTTCAGACCGGCACCCTGCTTTCGCGGCTGACCGTGGGCGGTGCGGCCGGGGGCGGCATGGTTAAGCTGATGAACCGGATCGGGTACCGCGCCTGCAGTCCGGGCAATCACGATTTCGACGAAGGCTGGCAGAATCTGCTCCGGCTGAAGGAACTCATGGAATTCGACCTGCTTTCCGCCAACCTCAACCGGGACGGAGCGCTGTTTACGGGCAAAGCTTTCGAGGTTTATGATGTCGGCGGAGTGAAAACCGGGGTTATCGGTCTCACGTCCAAGGAACTGTACAGCCTGGTGTTTCCCGGACGCCTGGGCGGAATCAAGGTGAAGGATCCCGCGGCTTCGGCGCGCGAGTGGATTCGAAAAATCGATCCGGAGACGGATCTCATTGTCCTTCTCACGCATCAGGGTTTTCGCGAAGACAGCCTGCTGGCCATGGCCGTGCCGGAGGTTGACGTGATTGTGGGGGGGCACAGCCATACGCCGCTTTCCGGTCCTGTCCGCGTGAACGGGGTGGTGATCTGCCAGGCGGGTTCCCGCACACAGTTTCTCGGAAGGCTCGACCTCGACGTGGCGGAGGATCGTGTCGTGTCCTTTTCCGGCCGGCTGATTCCAGTCCGGGCCGGGAGCGGACAGGCCGATCCGCAGGTGACGGCCCTGGTCGGCGAATACCGGGACACCATTGAGGAAAAATTCGGCGGTATCATCGGCCGCCTGCGAAGGGCCTGGACCGTGTCGCAGGACAGGGAATGCAATACGGGCGATTTTTTCGCGGACGTGATCCGGAACCGGACGGGTACGGATTTCGCCGCGCTGAATAGCGGCGGCATCCGTAAAGGCCTGGGAAGGGGCCCGGTGAAGGAGATGGATGTCCTGGAGGTGTACCCGTTTGAAAACAGGCTGGTCCGATTCACCTGCACGGGCAGGGACATTTTGACGCTCGTCCGCAAGAACGCATCGGCCGCGTATCGAAAGCGGCAGATTCTCCAGGTGTCCGGGCTGAACTATGAGACGCGAAAAGGATCCGGGGGCAGAATCGAAATCACGGAATGCACGATCGGCGGTCAGCCGGTCGAACCGGCTCGTGAATACACCGGAGCCTCGGTGGATTTCATCGTGCCGGCTAACGCGAAAGAATACATGGGATTTGAACCATCCGAAGCGGATGTGATCGACGTGACCGTCACCACCGCCGCGGTGGACTGGATACGGGCCCATCCGGCCGTAGACGTCCGTACGGACGGGCGGATGAGGCACCGGCAATAGACGTCTCCCGGACTCTTTATGAAAGCCGCTCGGATTTAAGGTCGGATGGCGCTTCGGAGAAAACGGACCCCGGGCGTCCGCAGGGTCCCGGGGTCGAAAGTGGCATGTGAGGCCGGCGGCTCGCCCTTACTTTTCTGTGAGTGACGTGATTGATGGAAACAAAATTGTAACAACCTCCACTATCTTCTTTCAGTCCAGCCCTCTTACACTCCAGCCTTATCTAAGCAGTTCATTGATTTGCATCCGGATCCGCTCCGTTTTTCAATCATACCTGCTGTTGTCTTCAAACCGAAAACAGGACGAGAGGGACAATTCGTATCGACTGTGCGAAGGGTTTAATATATCTCACGCAAATTTGTAACAAAAAAAATCTACACTACGATTTTGTAGTTATGTAAGCATCTTTCCGGCTATTACCCTAAGCTTTAAGTATTTTATTTTTTATCATCTTAAGCCTGCCCCTGTTGTTCGGCATCCGCTTTGCTTTACCTCCTGCCATGATCATTCAGGTACTGTATCATTATCCCAATATCCCAATCCAGAGGAGTGGTCCATGAAACTGATTATCGCCTACATTCAGCCGGAAAGACTGAATGCCGTCAAGCAGGCCCTGTACAGCCGGGAGGTTTACAAGATGTCCATCACGAACGCGCTCGGGTGCGGACAGCAGAAAGGATTTCATGAAACCTATCGGGGCGCGGACATTGAGGTGAATCTGCTGAAAAAGGTTCGTCTCGAAATTGCGGTCAATGAAGATTTCGTCAAGCCGACGATCGATGCAATCATCGAAGGCGCCAAAACCGGTAACATCGGAGACGGCAAGATATTTATCGTTCCCATCGAGGAATGCCTGCGCATCCGCACGGGCGAAACAGGAAAACCAGCCATCGGATAGCGGCCGGCCGAGGACATCCGATTTTGATCAAAAACAATAAGGAGCATGCCATGCGCTTGTCCAATCGTATCAAACCGATATTCCTCGCCGGAGCGGCGATTCTGCTGCCCGCCGGATTTGCCGCGGCCCAGACAGCCGGCGGCCCTTCGGCTGAAACCCTTCAGTTGAACCTCAATATCGTCTGGACCTGTGTCGCGGCTTTCCTGGTTTTCTTCATGCAGGCGGGTTTCGCGATGGTGGAGACCGGCTTCACCCGCGCCAAGAACACGGTGAACATCATGATGAAGAATCTCATGGATTTCGCCATCGCCTCGCTGGCGTTTTTTCTTGTCGGATTCGGACTCATGTTCGGGAGATCCAACGGCCTGTTCGGGACGACTCATTTCTTCCTGGGCGGCATGACCGCCGGCCCGCAGGACTGGGACTGGACGTTTCTGATCTTTCAGACCGTTTTCGCGGGAACCGCCGCCACCATTGTTTCAGGCGCCATGGCCGAACGGACGAAATTTTCGGGGTATCTGATCTACAGTGCGATCATTTCGCTGATCGTCTATCCGGTGTTTGGATCCTGGGCCTGGGGTTCCCTGCTCGCGGGCGGCGGGTGGCTGGAAAAAATCGGTTTCGTTGATTTCGCCGGCTCCACGGTTGTGCACTCCGTCGGCGGATGGCTGGCGCTTGCGGGCGCCATTGTGCTCGGCCCCCGGATCGGCAAGTACGGGCCGGACGGGAAGGCGCGCGCCATACCCGGCCACAACATCGCACTCGGCGCGCTGGGCGTCTTCATCCTCTGGTTCGGGTGGTTCGGATTCAACCCCGGCTCCACCACCGTGGGTTCTGGCGATATCGGCCGCATTGCGGTGACCACCAACCTGGCCGCGGCCGCGGGCGCCGTGTTCGCGATGCTGGCCGCATGGATTTTGGAGAAAAAACCGGACGCATCCATGATGCTGAACGGCGCGCTCGCCGGCCTGGTGGCCATCACCGCCGGATGCGCGGCGGTTTCGCCCGTGGATGCCATCTTCATCGGCGCGATTGCCGGAATTCTGGTGGTGGTCAGTGTTCTCTTCATCGACCGGACCCTCAAAGTGGATGACCCGGTCGGAGCGGTCAGCGTGCACGGCGTGAACGGGCTTTTTGGAACTCTGGCTGTCGGCCTGTTTGCGGCAGAGGGCGGATTGTTTCACGGAGGGGGATGGAAACTGCTCGGTGTGCAGGCCCTGGGCGCCTCCGCGGCTTTCGTCTGGGCGTTCGGACTCGGCATGGCGCTCTTTCTGATTCTGAAAAAAACGATGGGACTCCGCGTTTCCGAGGAGGAGGAAATGCGCGGACTCGATATCGGGGAACATGGCATGGAGGCGTACGGCGGGTTCCAGATTTTCATCAATCAATAATAAAACGGCATAGGGAGAATTCAACCATGAAACGGAAATGGGTCACGATGGCAGTTATTGGCGTTTTTTCTGCGAACGCCTTCCCCAAGGTCAACTTTTCGGGCGACATGGCGGCTGTTTCCACTTATGTGTTCCGGGGTGTCAAGCAGAATAGCGGACCGGCGCTCCAGACTACGGCGCGTTTCGGATACAAGGCGCTGACCGCGGGAATCTGGTGTTCGAGCGTTGATTTCGGCGGACCCGTGGAAACCGAAACGGATCCATTCATTGAACTGGCCCTGCCGACCGGCAGGGTGCCCGTAACGATCGGCCTGACGGTTTACAGTTACGACATGCTGGACGCGTTCAACGATGGCGCGGACATGGAGTTCGAGGCGTACGGCAAGGTCGGGCTTGGTCCGATCGGTTTGGCTGGATATTTTGTGCCGAAACAGGGAAGCACGGAGAATGGGCTGAACGAATCCCTCTACTGGGGAGAGGTCTCCGGATCGAAGGGCCTTTGCGGTGCGGTTTTCAGCGCGGTTCTGGGTTACGGCACCTATTCCAGCCGGTTCCTGGCGGAACCGAAGAAGGACGCCGTGGGCGCCCTCGCGATTTCCGCATCGAGAACGGTCAGGGACGGCCTGACGGCCACCTATACCTACTCCTTGGGCCTGGATGATGCGGTTGAGGACGTGTTCATTTTTGGGATTACAAAATCATTATAAAACAGAAGGACCCCGGGGTCGACACCGGGGTCCTTTTTCACAGCCCCAACTCCTTCCTCGCGCGATCGATGTATTCCTTCTGGCGCATCCAGGGCTCCGCGTTCTCATCGTGACGCTCCATGTCTCTCAGGAGCGCATCGAGGCTTTCACGTCCGTCGGCCGTCTTTGACGCCGCTCTCGGAGTGATTCCGCCCAGCGCGGGAATTTTCTCCTCAATCCAGCGCTTCCAGTGAGCCGCCAGCTGATTGCGGATCAATTCCCGGATTTCCGGCGCATCCGGAATCGGAGGATGACCCGCCTCGGCCGTTCCAATTGACGGATCCCGGCTTTCGATTTCCTTCATCATGTCCTCGGACGGCCGCAATCGGGTGCCTCGGTACACCGCCTCGGGACCCAGCCTCTTTTCGATTTCCGCACGGATGATTT
>JAFGAX010000099.1 GCA_016933415.1 bacterium | reverse complement strand
CTCGGCATTTCGGACCTACGACTATAAACCATGAACTGCTTTTTAATCCTTTATATACAAAAACCGCTTGACCTTGTTCGTCGGCGTCAGCTCGAACGGCTCGGTCTGGCGGATCATGCGATGGATCGACGAGAAAGCGGGAAGTTCCCGGTTGATGTCGGCCCGGATTGACTCCAGCAGGGCTTCGACCGCAGCGTCCGCGGCCGGCTGCGGCTTTTTGGACAGCTGGTGCTCCGCCTCGAGCGTGTCCGTATCGAGATAGGCCTTGCACAGCAGTCGTCCCTGTTTCTGGTACACGACCGCCTGCTGGATGACGGGGTGTTTCTCCAGGAGCCGGCTTTCGATGATTTCCGGATAAATGTTCTCCCCGTTGGGCCCGATCAGGACGTTTTTGGAACGGCCCTTGATGAACAGGTACCCGTCCGCATCGAAATATCCGAGATCTCCGGTCCGCAGCCATCCGTCCGGCAGGAGCACCTCGGCCGTGGCTTTCGGATTGTTGTAGTACCCCCGCATGACAATGGGGCCCCGGACCTGTATTTCGCCGACGCCCGTGGACGGGTCCGGTTCGTGTATGCGCATTTCGATTCCCGGAATCGGCTGGCCGCATGAGAGGACGCGGACCTTTCCGAAGGGATTGATGGTCATGATGGGGGAGGTCTCGGTCATGCCGTAACCGGTCGAGTACTCGATTCCCGCGTCGCGCATGAAGATTTCGACGTCCCGGTTCAGGGCCGCGCCGCCGAACATGAAGAACCGGAGATTGCCCCCGAGCGTGCGGATGAGCTTGCGGCCGGCCACCGCGTGCAGGCGGATCCGGAAAAACGGGATCTTCATCAGAGCGCGGGTGACCGCATTGCCGTGGAGTTTCGGCAGAATCCGTTTCCGGTAGATCTTGTCCATCACCAGCGGCACGGTCAGGACACCCGTGGGTTTCGCCGTTTCCATCGACTGCAGCAGCTTCTGCGGCGTGGGCAGGCCCTGCATGTACTGGATGAAGACGCCCATGGTCAGGGGACAGAGCATTCCTCCGGTGGCTTCGAAAGTGTGCGAGAGCGGGAGGATGGACAGGAACCGGTCCTGCGAAGTCAGCGGAAATTTCTCGAGCGCGTGAATGACATCGTACACGATGTTCTCGTGGGTGAGCATCACGCCCTTGGAATGACCCGTGGTTCCGGACGTGTAAATGATGACCGCCAGATCCGCGGGCTCCGGGGATTTGCGGCCGGTTTCGGGCCGGGCGGCCCGATCCGCGCCGTCCGCCTTCCAGGCCGGGGCGAAATCCTCCAGTTCCCAAACGAGACGTAGATTTCCCGCGGCCTGCAGCCGGGGCGTGTACTTCGCGGCCGCGAATGCGGCCACGGCGCCGGAATCGACGACGATGTGCCGGACGTTTTCCTCCGAGAAGCCGGGCAGGATCGGCACGGCCACGGCGCCGGAAAAAGTCACGGCCAGATAGGCGATCACCCAGTTCGGGCTGTTGTCGCTCAGAATCACAACCCGGTCGCCGGGCGCGATGCCGTTTTGAGCGATATCCGCCGTGCGTTCCTGAACGGCCCGCCTCAAGTCTGCATAGGTCAGGGGTGTTTCGCCCGCGAACGCGACCGCAGGAAGGGCCGCATATCGTTCAAAAGCCTGTTCCAGGAGGGCGTCGATGGTGAGTTTTTCAAGCTGGTTCATGTCCACTCCGCGGTTGGAATGATCGGTGACTCCCGGCGCGCCGGGACGACACTGCCGGACTGCCGCGCCGCCCAGGGCGGTCCGCCCGGCGGGGATTGAACTCCGGCCGTGGATCGGTATCGGAAGCGCGGATTGACCCGATTCGCCGCAGAAGGAGTCCGCGGAACCGGCGGACCGCTTCTCCGGCGGACGATCGGTTCAGTTCAGCAGGGAATTGTAAGTCGTGTCGTGGATTTCGTTCAGGACCGTCGAGTGCACCAGGCGGTAATCGCCGTATCCCGATTCATCCACGAAAATGAACTCGGATCCGCCCTCGACCCGGTCAAACCGCCAGATCTCGTAGTTCCGTCCGGTATCGTTCATGGTGCTCCGCCGGACGTCGTCCGGTTCTCCGTACACCAGGAGAATCCTTCCACGGTCGGTTTTCCACCCCGCCTTCATGGCGCCGGAGAACCGCGCGTCCGCCTGCCGGAGCCGTTCGTAAAACACATCCTTGTAGGAGGCGCCGTCGCCGGTCCACCCGGCGTTTCTGGCGATCCAGAAATCCCGAAGGAAACGGCGTTTCCCTTCCAGATTCAGTTTTTTGTAGATTTTCGATTCGTTGCGGCCGATGATGTATTTCAGGTATGCGAAATGGGCGTCCGCGGACGCTTCGTCCATGACGAGGAACTCGGATCCCGTGGGATCGGCCGGTTCGCGGCCTTCGTCCGGTCGGGCCGACAGGTCCTGGGCGCGGTAGACGAAAAAGGTTTTCTCCCGGAACACGGTGTCCTGCTGCGCGTTGTCCGAAACCTCGACCCGCAGACGGTACGAACCGGTGAGAAGCGATCCCGCCTGCAGGCCGCCGACGTCCACCAGGGAGGCGCCGGCCCGGACCATCCGGCGCGGAGTACCCGGTACGGCCGTGCGGCCCTGCGAATCAATGACCGAAACGTTCACCGAGACGGTGGAATCCGTACCGGCCGAGAGCGGGGAGAGTCCGTACATTTCGAAATAATGATAACACACCGGCATCGAAACGCCGTATACGGCGCTCGGGTTGGGGAGCACCCGATAACCGTTTTTATTGAAGCGGCTCGCCGTGCTGTCCCGCGCGATGAGCGTGGCCAGTTGGACGTCGCTCAGCGAAAGCCGTCCGTCCGGCCGGCTTTCGCAGGTCAGGCTGAATTCGCGCGTCTTCGCCTTCAGGCCCGCCGGATCCGAAACCGACGCGCGGATCCGGTAGGTTCCCGGCCCCAGAAAGATTTCCTGAACATCCTGGAGCATCTGACCCTGCTGGATGGAAGCCGCCGATTCCGCCTGATCCTGCCGTTCCCAGGAGCGGGTCAGGATCACCGAATCCGAAGACAGCACTTTCAGGTCGAAACGGATGACGGCCCGGATTTTTCCGTCCGCCGGCTCGTATCGGAGCGCGTCGCGCGGCACGCCGAAATAGAGCTCCACGCACTCAAGATCCCCTTCCGCGTCGAAGCGGGCGTAATCCATGTAGCAGTCCATGGTCCCGGCGCCCGGGGCCTGGCCGAAGACCGGCGGCAGGGCCGCGGCGGCCAGCAGAAAGACCGTGCAGAGACTTTTTCCAAGAACAGACATGCATCCTCCTCGGTTCATGTTACCGCTCCGAGCCGCTGATCGGGACGCGCCGATCGGAACCGTCCACCCGGAACCGAAATCCGCCCGCTTGCGAATTCCCCGGTGCCGCGCAACCTTCAACAGCCGATATCGGTTGTCCGGTCCCGCGAAGTCTTCAATAATCCGCATCTGTTGATTGATCCCGCGAAGTCTTCAATAATCCGCATCTGTTGATTGATCCCGCGAAGTCTTCAATAATCCGCATCTGTTGATTGAT
>JAFGAX010000098.1 GCA_016933415.1 bacterium | reverse complement strand
GACGGGCCCTCCGCATCTCCGGGGATCCGCCTGGAAATGCTCCGGGCCGCTCTCCGGGGCAATTCCCGCCTGGAGACAGAGGACCTGGAACTGCGCAGGAAAGGTCCGTCCTTCACGGTTGAAACGCTCGCCGCGATCGCCGCGGAACCCAGGTGGCGGGGAGCGGAACTCGTCCTGATGGTGGGCTCGGACATGCTGCTGGATCTTCCGCGCTGGCGCCGGCCGGATGAAATTCTCCGGATCGCGTCCCTGCTCGCGGCCGAGCGTTCCGGGTTCGACAGCCGCGCGGCCGGGCCGGATGTTCTGGCGCGAACGGTTTTCCTGCGGTCGCCGCGCATCGACATCTCCTCGTCCGGAATCCGGAGCCGGATCGCGGAGGGCAAATCCGTGCGGTACCGCGTTCCCGAATCCGTGGAACGGATCATTCAGGAACGGGGCCTGTACCGGTGATGCGTTTCCCCGTATCCCGGACGGTCGGCGGAAAAGTCATCGGATTTTTCCGGGAACTGGGCGTTTTTTCGATGCTCCTCGGACAGGTGATCCGTCATCCGGCGGGCGTTTTCCGCAACCGCCGGCTGACAACCGAGCAGATGGTCAGAATCGGCGTCGAATCCCTGCCTCTCATCACCGTCATGAGCGTGTTCACGGGCGCTGTTTCCGCCTGGCAGGCGTCGTATCAGTTCCAGGGCATCCTGCCCGGCGCGACCACCACGGATTTTCTGGGCGCGGCGGTCAGCGCCGCGCTCCTGATCGAGTTGTGCCCCGTGTTGACGGGCATCGTCATCTCCGGACGCACCGGCGCCTCCATCGCCGCCGAACTGGGCTCCATGCGCGTGACCGAGCAGATCGACGCGCTCGAGACCCTTGCCATCGACCCGGTCCGGTTTCTCGCCGTGCCGCGGTTCACGGCCGGATGGTTCATGATGCCCATCCTGGTCGTGTATTCCTACTGGATCGCCCATTTCGGCGCTTTCATCGTGGCGTTTTTAATGCTGGACGTCTCGGGTCCCAAGTTCTTCAACAGCGTGCAGGAACACTTCCACCTGCAGAACGTTATCGGCGGCCTCGTCAAAGCGGCTGTTTTCGGCGGCGGCACCGCACTTATCGGGTGCGGGGTCGGATTCGCGGCGGACGGGGGCGCCGAGGGCGTCGGCAAGGCCACCATCCGGGCCTTTGTCCTGTCCGCGGCGTTCATCCTGATCGCAGATTTCGTACTCGCCACCATCCTGTTCTGAACCATGATCGAGATACGCGGACTTCACAAGCGTTTCGGGGACAAGCCGGTGCTCGGCGGCGTCGACCTCACCATACCCGACGGGGAGGCGCTCGTGATCGCCGGCCGGAGCGGATGCGGCAAGACGGTGCTTCTCAAATCCGTCATCGGCCTCATCCGTCCGGACCGGGGGAGCATCCGGATCGACGGCGAGGACATCACGGTCATGGGACGGAAGGACCTGTACCGGGTGCGCATGAAATTCGGCATGCTCTTTCAGGGCGCGGCCCTGTTCGACTCGATGACCGTCGAGGAGAACGTGGGCCTGCCCCTCCGCGAGCATACCCGCATGCCCTGGCCGGCCATCCGGCGGAAGGTGGAGGAGAAACTCGAACTGGTCGGCCTTCCGGGAATCGGCGCGACGAAACCCGCCGAACTCTCCGGCGGCATGCGCAAACGCGTCGGGCTCGCGCGCGCGCTCATGCGCGACCCGAGCATCATCCTGTACGACGAACCCACGACCGGCCTGGATCCCCTCACCTCGGTGAAGATCAACGACCTGATCGCCGAGATGAATGACCGGCTCCGGATCACGTCCATCGCGGTGACGCACGATATGCTGAGCGCGTTCAAGATCGGCAAGCGCATCGCAATGCTCCATGAGGGCCGCGTGGCGTTTGACGGCAGTGTCCGTGAGTTCCGGCGATCCGCGGATCCCATGGTCCGGCGTTTTCTCGAATACCAGCGGGACGGGATCTGACCATGGCCAAAGCCCGCACGCGATTCGTGTGCCAGAACTGCGGCTACCTGTCCCCGGCGTGGATGGGCAAATGTCCGGACTGCGGCACCTGGAACGCCTTCATGGAAGAAGCCGCTCCTTCCGGGGCCGCGCCCGCGTCCGCGTCATCAGCCACGGCCGCGGGCGCCGGACTGCGTCCGATGACCCTGTCCGAGATCCGGATCGGACCCGAGGGCCGCAGGCGGACCGGCATGGAGGAATTCGACCGCGTGCTCGGCGGCGGCATCGTGGCCGGATCCGTTTTTCTGATCGGCGGCGTTCCGGGCATGGGAAAATCCACTCTGCTTCTCCAGGTCGCGTCCGTCCTGGCCGAAGCGGGCCGCCGCGTTCTGTACGTCTCCGGCGAGGAATCGCTCGGCCAGATCCGGATGCGGGCCGACCGTCTCGGCGTCAAGGCCCAGTCCCTGCGGCTTCTGGCCGAAACC
The DNA here is from genome assembly GCA_016933415.1 of bacterium. GTDB lineage: Bacteria > Zhuqueibacterota > QNDG01 > QNDG01 > DTFT01 > JAFGAX01. Next base: position 7,713 of record JAFGAX010000098.1, on the reverse strand, counting down.
GACGTGGACAGCATCGCGGCCCTACTGGAGCGGGACAAACCGGATCTGGCGGTCGTGGATTCGGTTCAAACCGTGGTGTCCGGCCAGTTCGACGGACTGCCGGGTAACATCGGGCAGGTGCGGTATTCCGGCCAGGCCCTGACCGCGGCCGCGAAACGGACCGGTGTGCCCGTGTTCCTGGTCGGCCACGTGACCAAGGACGGCACTCTCGCCGGTCCCCGCGTTCTGGAGCATCTGGTGGACGGACTGCTCATGCTCGAGGGAGACGGCCAGCATCTCTACCGCCTCCTCCGGGCGGTTAAAAACCGTTTCGGCTCCACGAACGAAGTCGGCCTGTTCGAGATGACGGACGCGGGCATGATCGAGATCCGGAACCCGTCGGAACATCTGCTCGCGGAACGGAACGCGGAGGCTTCCGGCACGGTGATCACGGTCAGTCTGGAGGGGTCCAGGCCCCTGCTGGTCGAAGTGCAGGCGCTCGTGACCCCGACCTCCTACGGCATTCCCCAGCGGACGGCCACGGGCGTGGATGCCAGGCGGCTCTCCATCATTCTGGCGGTTCTTGAAAAGCGCATCGGACTCAAATTCGGCGCACTGGACGTGTTCGTGAACGCGGCCGGCGGATTCCGCCTCTTCGAGCCCGCGGCCGACCTGGCGATTGCCGCGGCCTTGATTTCAAGCCTGCGGGACAGGCCGGTCTCCCCGAAAACCGTCATGGTCGGCGAGGTGGGGCTGACCGGCGAGGTCCGCGGCGTCCCCCAGATCGAAACACGCGTCCAGGAGGCCCTCCGTCTCGGTTTCAACCGGATCCTGATGCCCGTGTCCAGCCTGAAATCCCTGAGGCGAAAAACGGAAATCAGTCCGATCGGCATGGCTTCGGTGAAGGACATGGTCCGGACGGTTTTTGATTGATCTTCGAACTCCGCGCTTCGCGCGGAGTTCGAAGATCACAAACAGGTCGGCACCAAGGGTGCCGACTCTTTGATCAGCGGCCTAAGGCCGCTGATCAAAGCCACCCGCTTCGCGGGTGGTAGTTAACTCGGACGGAGGTCAGACCCGGGGCGGAAGAGCGTCTCCGGTTCAAAAACCGTAGACGCGAGGCTTGCGTCCGTTTCAGAATTGTCTCCGCCCGGTCCGGCATCGGGCCGCGGATGTGATCCCAATCCCGAGGAGTCCAGTTGTTCTTCCAATTGATCCGCACCGATTCAGGCACCCGGGCGCGCGCGGGACTGATACGGACCGGCCATGGAGACGTGGAAACGCCGGTTTTCATGCCCGTGGGCACTCAGGGAACGGTGAAGTCCGTGTCTCCCCAGGAAATCGAGACCCTCGGCAGCCGCCTGCTCCTGGCCAACACCTATCATTTATATCTGCGTCCCGGAGAGGCGCTGGTGGCCGAAGCCGGCGGCCTGCATCGTTTTATCGGATGGCCCTATCCGATTCTCACGGACAGCGGCGGGTTCCAGGTTTTCAGCCTCGCCGAGCTCAGGACCGTGAACGACGACGGGGTGACGTTCCGGTCGCATCTGGACGGATCCAGGCACAGATTCACGCCCGAAAAAGCGGTGGACATCCAGACCGCGCTCGGATCGGATATCCAGATGGTGCTGGATGAATGCGTCGGTTTTCCGGCGGACGAAAAAACGGTCATCAAGGCCCATGAGCGGACGCTGAGATGGGCGCAGCGGTGCAGGTCCCGTTTCCTGGACGTCCGGGAGACCATGGGCTGGCCCGGAACCCAGTTCGGCATCGCGCAGGGAGGCGTGATTCCCGCGATCCGCAAAGAATCCGCGTCAAGGCTCGTGGACATGGATTTCGACGGGTACGCGGTCGGCGGACTGGCTGTGGGCGAACCCGGCGCCATGCGCGCGGAAATGACGGAACTGTGCACCGGAATCTTCCCGCAAAACAAACCCAGATACCTGATGGGTGTGGGAAAGCCTGAGGACATCATCGAGGCTATCGGCCTGGGCATCGACATGTTCGACTGCGTCATACCCACACGCAACGGCCGCAACGGCACGGTATACACGGCGACCGGCAAGCTCATCATCAAGAACAAGACGTTCGAGAGGGACTTCGGCCCCATTGATCCGGGATGCGGGTGTTACACCTGTCTGCATTTCACCCGCGCCTACATGCGTCACCTTCTCCATTCAGGAGAAATGCTCGGCCAAAGGCTCGCGACAATTCATAACCTTTATTTTTTCATGCGTTTGGTCAGGGAAGCCCGGGAAGCCGTCCTGCAATCCAGATTTTCAGCATGGAAAAATGCGTTTTTTGACGTATATTACGGCCGTGACCCTCAGTAACCGTACAAACCATTGTTCTTTAAGGAGGTTCCCGTGTTCGAAAGAGTGATCCTGATGGCGCCGCCTGCAGCGGAAGGCGCAAAACAGGCGAATCCCCTGCTGAGTTTTCTGCCTCTTCTCGCCATTATCGTCATCATGTATTTCCTCCTGCTCAGGCCCCAGGCCAAGCGGCAGAAGGAAATGAAACTGATGATCGACAGCCTGCAGAAGGGCGACCGCGTTCTGACCGTCGGAGGCGTGGTCGGCACCATCGCCGCTTTCGAGGAAAAGGAAAACCTCATCATCCTGAAAGTGGCTGATAACGTAAAAATCGAGGTCACCCGTTCCGCTGTCGCTCAGGTGCTGAAAAAGGCCTGAGCGCAGGAGCACGGGCGGCTATGCGCCTGGTCTACATGGGGACTCCGGAGTTCGCGGTTCCCGGGCTGAAACGGCTGATCGAAGACGGTCATTTGATCGCCGGAGTCGTGACCCAGCCGGACCGGCCGCGGGGAAGGGGACTGCGCGTCTGTGAACCCGCGGTCAAATGCGCGGCTGTTGAAGCCGGACTCCCCGTGCTTCAGCCGGAGGATTTGAAGGATCCGGATTTTTTGGCCGCGCTCCGCGGCTGGGAAGCCGAGTGCTTCATCGTGGTGGCGTTCCGCATCCTGCCGGACGCGGTGTGGATGATGCCGCCCGCGGGCGCGGTCAATCTGCACGCGTCCCTGCTTCCCCGGTACCGGGGCGCGGCGCCCATTCAGTGGGCCGTCATCCGCGGCGAAACGGAAACCGGCGTGACGACATTTTTCATCGAGCGGAAAATGGACACGGGCGACTGGATTCTCCAGCGCCGAACGCCCATTGGTCCGGAGGAAACAGCGGGTGAATTGCATGACCGGCTCTCCGTGATCGGCGCGGAGTGTCTCTCGGAAACCGTGCGCCGCATCGAAACCGGAACCGCGGTACGGACCCGCCAGGAGGGCGAACCGAGCACGGCTCCGAAAATCCTGCCGGAACACGGCCGTATCGACTGGACCCGGCCGGGCCGGGACATATCGAATCTCGTCCGGGGACTGTCCCCTCATCCGGGCGCGTACACGTTCTGGGAAGGCAGGCGGCTCAGGCTCTGCGGTGTTCATCCCTGGGAAGGCGGGGCCGGCCAAGCGGCCGGGACCGTTATTGAAGCCGGTTGTGGACCCTTGCGGGTCGCGGCCGGCCTGGGCGGCGTCGAGATCCGCTCCCTTCAGCTCGAATGCGGAAGGCCCATGGAAGCCGCGGAATTTCTGCGCGGCCACCGCATGCGTCCGGGAACCGTGCTCGGCGCGGCGGACGCGTGACTTTTCCATTGACCGGACGGCCGGGACCGCGCAGGCTTTCCGTCTGGGCGCTCAGCCGCGTCTTCGGCACGGACGGTTACGCGGACCGGATTCTCGAAAACGCCTTCCTGCGCACTCCCCTCGACGCGAGGGACAAGGCCCTGTGCACGGAAATCGTGTTCGGCACCTTGCGTTGGTGGAAGCGCATCGATCGGATCCTGGAAATCCGCTTTCGCGGCGACTGGAACCGCGCGCCCGAAGCCGTCCGGCGCATCTGCGAAACGGCCGTGTACCAGATACTCTTTCTGTCCAAGGTGCCGGCCTATGCGGCCGTGGACGAGGCCGTGAATCTCGGCGCGGAAATTCTGCACGGCCGGTGGAAGTCCGTGATCAATGCCCTGCTGAGGGCCGTGATCCGCGGAAAAGAGGATGCCGTCGACGTTTCCGGCATGGATGACCTGACGGCACTTTCCATGCTTTGGTCCCATCCCCGGTGGATGGTGGAAAACCGGATCTCCCGGTTCGGCCGGGACCGCGCGGAACGGATGTGCCTGGCGGACAATGAGAGACCCGGTCTCGGACTGCGCGTGAACATCCTGGCCGCGGAACGCGGAGCGGTTCTGTCCGAACTCGCGGGCCAGGGCATTGAAGCGGAGCCTTTTCCCTGGCTCGACGAGTACCTGACCGTGCGCAAGACCGGCGTATTGACGGAACTGCCCGCTTTCCGGGAAGGACGGGTCACGGCGCAGGACCCCAGCGCGGGCATGGCCGTCCGCCTGCTGGATCCGAGGCCCGGGGAATCGATACTGGACATGGCCGCGGCGCCGGGAGGCAAAACGACGCATGCGGCCGAACGGGCCGGGGATCAGGCGCTCATTGTGGCGACGGACGTGCATCCCGGACGGCTGCGACTTCTCAGCCGCGGCGTCCGGCGTCTCGGACTGCATTCGGTGTCCGCGGTCGCGTCCGACGGGGCCGCGGCCGTGCGGAAACCGTTTGACAAGATACTGCTGGACGCGCCCTGCTCCGGAATGGGCGTGGTGAGACGCAGGCCGGAATTGAAATGGAGGCGCACTCCTGAGGACGTATCGCGTCTGACCGCAGTCCAGGCCAGGATGCTGGAATCCGCGGACCGGATTCTGAAACCGGGCGGCGTTCTGGTCTACTCCACCTGCACGGTGACGGAGGAGGAGAACCGGGGCGTCGTCGACGCCTTCCGTTCCGCCCACCCGTCCTATCGCATCGACGATCCGGCGCGGTTTCTCCCGGAAGCGCTGATCTCCGGCGGATGCGCGGAAACCAGCACCGATGTTCACGGAACGGACGGCGCGTTCGCTGTACGCATGATCAAAACGGAGTGAGTGGAATGTCGAAATTCAGCGCATGGTTCGTCCGCCACGGACAGACGATCAAGGGATGGCTGGTGACGCTGGCCATCCTGTTTGTCTGGATGCTGCTCATGGACTGGGTGGTCATGCCTTTGTACACGCAGTACAGCCGCGAGCGTGAACTGCCGGACATCACGGAGCATTCGTTTGAAAACGCGCGTGAGATTCTGGAATCGAACGGCTTCCGGATCATCAAGGACCGCGAGAAGACCGATTCCCGGTATGCGAAGGGAATGGTCATTTTCCAGAATCCACCGCCGTATTCGAAGGTGAAGCGCGGACGCCGCATCTACGTCACGGTCAGTTCGGGCGCGCGGTCCGTGGCTGTGCCCCAGCTGGTCGGCGTGTCCGAGCGGGACGCGGCCTTCATCCTGAACAACGCCTCCCTCGTTCTGGGAAACATACAGTATGCTTTTGATGATTATTACCCGCAGGGCGTGGTTTGCCGTCAAAGCGTGGTTCAGGACACCGAAGTGGATGCCAAGACGGTCGTGGACATCACCGTGAGCCGGGGCAACCTGCCCTCCCGTTTCATCGTGCCGAAGCTCGTGGGCAAGAATATCGACACGGCCCGCAAAATGCTCTGGGAGGCCGGCCTGGAAACCGGCCGGATCGAGAGCGAATTGTCCCTCGATCTGGTGCCGGGAACCGTGATCGCGCAGTCCGTGGCGGCCGGAACCGAAGTCAGCCAGGGCAAGGCCGTGAGCCTGACCATTAGCCGGGTGGAGTGAGTGTTGCGCCGCGTTGAAATCTATCCCTCGATTCTGTCCGCGGATTTCTCGCGTCTTGGATCGGAGATTACGGATGCGGAGCGGGCGGGAGCGGACGGGATTCACGTCGACGTGATGGACGGGCATTTCGTTCCGAATCTGACCATCGGGCCGCTGGTGGTGCGTTCCATCCGTCCGGTCTCCAGCCTGCCGTACTGGGCGCATCTGATGATCACGGATCCGCTCCGGTTCGCCAAGGATTTCCGCAACGCCGGAGTGGACGGGCTCACGATTCATCCCGAAACCGGCACGGATCTGGTTTCGGCCGTGGAACGGATCCGCGGCCTGGGCGGTGGCGTCGGCCTGGCGCTCCGTCCGGAAACGCCGATCGACGTCCTGGATCCGGTGATCGGAATGCTGGATCGTATCCTGGTCCTGACCGTGCATCCGGGATTCGGCGGCCAGACCATCCTGAAGGACGTCATCGGAAAGATACGACGCCTCCGCGACCGGCTGGAACCGCTCGCGAAGCGGCCCCTGATCGAGGTGGACGGCGGCATCGATCCTGAAACAACCGGCTCCGTGATCCGGGCCGGCGCCGACGTGCTGATCGCAGGCCAGGCCGTATTCGGCTGTCCGGACCGCGGCAAAGCCGTCCGGATGCTGAGGAAAGCCGTTGAACGCGCGTTGTCCGGACCCGGTCCGGAAACGCATTGAGCTTAAAAAGGGAAAGGTCCTTCGCGATGTTCACATTCAAGAACGACGACCTGAAGCGGATCGAAGCCGTGCTGGGCGGACGATTTCTGACGGAAAACCGCTGTCACCGGATGGTGCTCGAAAACGCGGAGGAAAGAAGAAAACTCTCATTCGAGATTTACGCGGACATCCCCATCGGCAAGCGGAAGGGGAACCTGATCTCCGTGTACACCGCGGCTTCGCATCTGCAGCTGCATTTCTGCTCCGGTTACGTCGCCAGCGACATGCTGGGCGAAGTGACCTTCGTCAGCCAGAACGACGGAAAACTGTCCGGCCTGATCATCGAGAAGGGCGCGGCCTGCTCCCTGTTCGCCAATGTGGACACGGATCTCCTGTCCGGTGATTTCACGCGTCTCGGCCCGGAGGTCATGCTGTCCGGCGTGGCGCTCTCGCTCACGGAAACGCTTCTTCCGAAATCGGACGGTTGATGTCCCCGGTCGTGGACGAGGCGTTTCTCCGCGAACCGGCTTTCCGCGACGGCGCCGTGCTGTTCGGAATCGCGGACATCACGGATCTGAAAAGCCGTTTTCTCCTGTCCGCCGCGGAAACCGAGGGCCTGATCCGCGCGGTGTCCGTCGCCGTTCCCCTGTCCCCGGCCGTCCTGTCCGGCATCTTCGACCGCCCCACGCTCCTCTATAAATGGCATTACCAGCAGGCGAACAACCTGCTCGACCGCATCGCCTTCCGCATGGCCGCGCGGCTGACGGCCCTGGGCCGCCGCGCGCTCCCGATACCCGCATCCCAGATGGTGGACTGGAGCGCGAACCGCGGCCATCTGTCGCACCGGATGATCGCGGAGCGGGCCGGACTGGGATGGCGGGGCAGGAACAATCTCACGGTGACGAAGCAGTTCGGCCCTGCAGTGCGGTTTGTTACGGTTCTGATCGACATTCCTCTGGAGGCCGGCCGTCCCGTGGAATTCAGCTGCGGGTCGTGCGACTTGTGCGTACGCGCCTGTCCGGCCGGCGCGCTCGGTCCGGAGCCCGGAGACTACAGGCTCGACCTGTGCCATGCCAAGCTGACGGAGTTTTCCAGGGAACGGGGAATCGGCGTGCATATCTGCGGCGTGTGCATCCGCGCCTGTCCGTTTTCGGTTCCTTCCGGGGCGGTTGATTCGTGAAGCCGGACTGCGGGCTTGAAATCAGGCGTTTTGTGTGCGGACCGCTCGAAACCAACACTTATGTCCTGGTCGACCCGGGCCGGAAGGCCTGCATCCTGGTTGACCCGGCCGAACCCGGCGGAGCGGTGGAACGGT
>JAFGAX010000097.1 GCA_016933415.1 bacterium | reverse complement strand
AGCGCAACCTGTACAAAAACGCCACCGGCAACAAGCTGATGTTCGAAGAAGTCAACCGCGATCTCGGGCTCGTGTTCCGCGCCGCATGGATGACGGGCGAACGGTTCGGCTTCATCAGGCACTCGCTCCTGGTCAATATCGGCCGCCGGGAAGCCCGCGTGGAAATTCTGGATGGAATGCAGAACCTTCTGCCCGACGGCATCCAGCGCCGGTTTCAGCTCGAATACAGCACGCTGGCCGACGGATACAAAAAAAACGAACTGCTGGAGGACACGGGGCTCGGCCTGTTCACCCTGAGTTCGGTGCCCACGGACAAGGCCGAGCCCAGTGAAGCCCTTCGCGCGACTGCGGTCTGGTGCGCGGGCCTGGGCCGGCCGAAACGGCTCCTCTCCTCTCTCCAGATCGAAGCCTTCAGGAACGGCCGGCCGGTGCGTCCGGAGCAGGACCTGCGCGGTGTACGCGGAGCCTATTTCGCGATTTGCGGTTTTTCTCTCAAGCCGGATTCCGGCCGGGAATGGTATTTTGCGGCGGACGTCGGCCTGGACTCGGCTTCTGTCGCGGACCTTTCCGAAACGCTCAAGCGTTCCGAGAACCTGGACCAGCTTATTCTGCAGGATGTCGCCGCAGGCACGGCCGGCCTCGAGGCCGTGGTGTCGGCCGCGGACGGCCGGCAGGCCACGGCCGACCGGCTCAGCGCATCCAGACACTTTTCGAACGTGCTGTTCAATGTCATGCGCGGCGGCATTCCGGACAACGGGTACACCGTCACCGCCTCCGACTTCCGGGCCTTCATGATCAAGGCGAACCATCCGCTCGCAAAGGCAAAGGCGGATTGGCTCCGTTCGCTCCCCGAAACGCTCCCCCGCGCGGAGCTACTCCGCCGCGCCGGCTCCTCCGGGGACCCCGATCTCGAACGCCTGGCCCTCGAATACCTGCCCCTCACCTTCAGCCGCAGGCACGGTGATCCCAGCCGGCCCTGGAACCTGTTTTCCATCGGCATCAAGGACGGATTCGGCCGCAAGGTTCTGAATTACCAGGGCAACTGGCGCGATCTGTTCCAGAACTGGGAGGCGCTGGCCCAGAGCTATCCGGGCTACCTCGAGAGCATGATCGCCAAATTCGTCAATGCCTCGACCGCAGACGGATACAATCCCTACCGTGTGACCCGCGACGGCTTCGAATGGGAGGTCCTCGATCCGGCCGACCCCTGGTCCTACATCGGGTACTGGGGAGACCATCAGATCGTATACCTGCTCCGGCTCCTGGAATGGTCGGACCGGTACCATCCGGGCGCGCTGTCCAGCCTGCTCCGGCGCGATTGCTTCACCTATGCGGACGTGCCCTACCGGATCCGGCCCTACGCGGACCTGATCCGCGATCCGGCCGACACCATCCGGTTCGACGCGGAACGGGACGGGAGCGTCCGGGAGCGGGTTCGGGCGGTCGGAGAGGACGGGAAGTTCCTGACACGGCCGGACGGCGTCCGGATCCGGGCCGGCCTGGCCGAAAAAATGCTGGTCCCGCTTCTCGCCAAGCTCGCGAATTTCATACCCGAAGCCGGCATCTGGATGAACACCCAGAGGCCGGAATGGAATGACGCCAACAACGCCCTGGTCGGATCGGGCGTTTCCGTGGTCACGCTGTGCCACATGCGTCGGTATCTGTCTTTTTTCCGGGACCTGCTCGGCCGATCCGGCCCGGAACCCCTCTCGATCGCGGCCGAAATTTCAGACTGGCTCGACGCGACACGATCCGGACTTGAGGCGCTCCTATCCGGACCGGACGAACCGATGACCGACGGCCTGAGGCGCCAGGCCCTCGACCGGTTCGGAGAGGCGGGAAGCGGATACCGCTCGAAGCTGTACGCTGAGGGTCTGTCCGGCGCGAAGAGGGAAATCCGGCCCGGGGACCTGTCCGCTTTATGCGGCCTCGCGCTCCGTGCCGCGGACAGGACTCTGCGAGCCAACCGACGGCCGGACGGCCTGTACCACGCCTACAACCTGATGACCGTGGAGCCCGACGGCGCCATCTCCATCCGGAGACTTTACGAAATGCTGGAGGGCCAGGTGGCGGTTCTGAGCTCCGGCCTGCTCGAAGCGGGGGAATGCGCGGACGTGCTGGACGCGCTCCGATCGAGCCGCCTCTACCGCGGGGACCAGAACAGCTACCTGCTGTATCCGGACCGCAGGCTCCCGCGTTTCACGGAAAAGAACATCATCCCGACCGAAGCGGTCAGGGAATCCCCGTTCCTCCGGAAATGCGCGGCGGAGAACGACCGCCGCATCGTGACGGCCGATTCCAGGGGCGTTCTGCACTTCAACGCCGATTTCCGGAACGCCGGTTGTCTCCGAAAGGCCCTCCAAAACCTCGAAGGCACGGAATGGCGCGAAGCCGCTCAAGTGGAAATGCCTTTCCTGCTCGGCCTGTATGAACGGATGTTCGACCACAAATCATTCACCGGCCGTTCCGGCACGTTTTACAAGTACGAGGGACTGGGCTGCATTTACTGGCACATGGTGTCCAAGCTCTGTCTCTCCGGACAGGAGGCGGTTCTGAAAGCCATCCATTCCGGCGCGGATCCGGCCGTCGTCCGGCGGCTGAAAAAACGCACGCGGGAGATCCGCGAGGGCATCGGCGTGCACAAGCCGCCGGACCGGTATGGCGCTTTCCCGACGGATCCCTATTCCCACACGCCGGGATTCGCGGGTGTGCAGCAGCCCGGCATGACCGGCCAGGTCAAGGAGGACATTCTCATCCGTCTCGCGGAACTCGGAATACGCGTCGCGGACGGACAGCTCTCTTTCGGGCCGGAACTGCTGGACTTCGCGGAATTCCTGAAAAAGCCGGAAATCTTCGAATGCATCGGAGCGGACGGCGAAACGGAAAGAATTCCATTGGAGGCCGGAACCCTGGTTTTCACATTCTGCCAGGTGCCTGTGGTTCTGCGCCGGTCACGCACGGGAAAGATCCGGATGAAAATGAGGGACGGACGGGAAATCGAATCGGCCGGCCTGGTCCTGGAGCGCGAATGGAGCGAGGCTGTTTTCGAAAGAACGGGCGGGGTCAAAAGATTGGATGTGTATATAAAGACGGGGACCTGATCAGACTCGGATCGAGAGGATTGATACCGCGGGGTGCACAAAGGAAAAAGGACGGGCGTGAACCTCGTCCTTTTTATAAATATTTATTATAATTGAACTTAGTATTGATTCCGCGACAATTGCGGCTAATTCCATAAAAAGGAAAACGGTAGGGAGATTTACAGAGTCGCCCTACCGTAAAGGCTGACGGATCGGAGCGTAATTAAGCGAAATGAAAGCCGAATGTCAAGTCAAAAGGACCTGCAAAAATAAAATTATTTTGTTGACATATCATATAACTGATATATAATTTCTACAAAAAAATCTTTCTCTGAGAAATAATGACATTTTTGTAGGAAAAATCTTCCACGTTATTGATCACTCATTAATCGGCCCGCCCAGCTTCCCCGCTCCTCCGGCTGTCCCGCGGCACTGAATCCTCTTCACGCGGCTTTTCAGCCGCCTCAGTCGGTCCAAACGGCTCTGCGTCATTGTGTCGCGTACACCACACAGGTCGATGGAACAGGCATGTCAAGCAGAAAGCGGGACGGATCGGGCTCGTGAACCTGAATCCTGCGGCCGCCGCCTTCCATTTCCGCGCTGATGCTTCGGCCGATCCATTCGGAAGGCCTGCATAAAGCGACGCTGATCGGAACCGCCGGGCCGAAATCCGGCACCTTCCCTTCCAGGCGCACCTCGATGCGGTCTCCATTCTTCACCGAAGCGGACAATACAGCCGTCTGCCGCATGCGGATATAGCAGGCCGCCTCTCCCTGTGTCGCGAACCACAAATCATGCCCTCGGCCTCGGACAAAAGACAGATGCCGCCTGAATAAATCGAGAGGGATCGTTGTCGGACCGCTCCGGTTCCGGTCCGAGATGGAATGAAAATAGACGATGATCCAGCCGCGGGATCCGACCGCTTCCATCACCATGGCGTTCAGCCGGTCGATGTCATAGGGGGGATAAGCGCCGACGGCTTTCAGCGCCTGATAATCGGTGTGTTCCGCGTCTCCCGTTTCAATGCCCCCAGACCCGGATCGTGCGCAAAGATGGTAGCGGGATACAACGGCCTTGCTGGATTCATCCAGAAGTCCGAATGGATAGGAGAAGCTGGGGACCTTGTGAACGTTGGGGAGATGGTTGCGGATGTCCTCGATCGCGCGCTCGATGTCACGCCGCAGTTCGTTTTCCCCGATCCGGCTGCACCGGGCATGGGACCAGGTATGGGAGGCGATCTCGTGGCCCTCTTCCGCCATGCGCCGCAGGCTGTTCCATCGGGTCACGGCCGCGGTGTTGATGAAGAAGGTGCCGGGGATGCCCGCCCCGTTCAGTGCGGGCCGGGCCACATCGAAATGACTGGCGCGGAAATCGTCGAAACCGATCGTATAGGCCGCGGCCTTGTCCCCCGGCCATCGGCAGACGGTCACGGCGGGCGCACCGCCGTTCAGCGGAACGGTCCGGATTCCGGACGGGCCTGACGGAGACCGGTCGGCGCCGCAGCGGATCAGCAGGAAAAGCAGCACCGCAACGGCGGGAGGCAGGATCGGTCGGCGCCGCGAGGCCGTCCGCATCTTCATTTCATTCCTCCGGGATCCGGGGCGGTTCCGGCATCCGGACGGTTCAGCGGCGAAGCGTTTCCTTGAACCGCCGGGTCAGTTCCGGAACAATTTCGAACAGGTCTCCGACCAGGCCGTACGTCGCCACGTTGAATATCGGCGCGTCCGGATTCTTGTTGACGGCGACAATGATATCCGACGACGACATGCCGACCAGGTGCTGGATGGCGCCCGAAATGCCGCAGGCGAAATAGATCTTGGGCTTCACCGTCTTGCCGGTCTGTCCGACCTGATGGGAATAAGGGACCCATCCGGCGTCCACGGCCGCGCGGGAGGCGCCCACGGCGCCGCCGAGCGCCTTCGCCAGTTCGCCAAGCATGGCGAAATGTTCGGGGCCTTTCAGGCCCCGGCCTCCCGCCACGATGACGTCCGCCTCGACGATGTTCACCGTCTCCTCGATCTCCTTGACGGTTTCCAGAACGTTGGTGCGGGACGCAAGGTCCGCTTCCGTGACGGAAACCCGGACCAGTTCGCCGGCCGGCCGGTTCGGATCTTCCGGCGCCTCCTCCATCACCTTGTGCCGCACCGTGGCCATCTGGGGCCGGTGATGCTCGCACTTGATGGTGGCCATGATGTTGCCGCCGAATGCGGGCCGCGTCTGCAGAAGGAGCCCGGAGGACGGATCGATTTCAAGGCCCGTGCAGTCGGCCGTGAGCCCGGTCGGGACCTGGACGGCCGCGCGCGGAACGAGGGAGCGGCCGATGGATGTGGCGCCGGTGAGCACGATTTCGGGCTTGTATTCCCGGATCATCCGGGTCAGGAGGCGGGCGTACGGTTCGTCCCGGTAGTCGCGGAGTCCGGGATGGTCCGCCAGATAGACCTTGTCCGCGCCGCGCCGGAACAGAAGTCCGGCCCGCTCCTCCACGCCGGAACCGATCAGCACGGCCGCGAGTTCGCACCCGCGGGCCGCCGCAAGCCTGCGGCCCGCGCCCAGGAGCTCGAAGACCACGGACTGAATCTCGCCGCCGCGCTGTTCCGCGAACACCCAGACGCCGCGGCTGTCGTCCGCGGCCCCGGCGGGCCGGTCGCCGCGGTCCAGAACAATGGCCTCGACCGGGCACGGTTCCACGCAGGCCCCGCACAGGGTGCATTTGGAAAGGTCGATCACGGCCAGCTTGCCCTGCATTTCAATGGCGCCGAACGGACAGACTTTTACGCATTTTTTACAGCCGATGCACTTGTCTCCGATGACCTGAATGGATGCCACGGATGCTTCTCCTCGAATAAGGTGGTGACGGGGACGCGGCCGGCCGCGTCACGCCGTGAGACAACCCGGTTGTCTTTTGCCGCTCAGGGTTTCCACATCGAGGCGCAGGATCAAAACAGCCTCGAGCTCGCCCGATTCGCATGGAGCCTGCCCCGCGCCGCCGTAATGCGCGAGAATGCGGTTCAGCCCCTCGATTCTCTCCCCGGGGTCCGAAACCCGGGCCAGCCGGCCCGTGCCCGCCAGGCTCCGGTATTCCATGCTCCATCGGCAGGCCGTCTCACCGGTGACTATTTTCCGGTCCGCGTCCAGCTGAAAGCTGACGCGGTCGTTCCTGGACAAAAATTCAAGTTTGCGTCCCTCTCGGGCGCAGTGAAAATACAGCGACAGCCGCCCATCCGTCCAGCGGTACCCGAAATTCATGGCCACGACATAGGATTCGTCTCCTGCCGCGAAACCGATCCGGCATGAATCCGCGCGGTCCAGAACCTCCCGCCATTCCGCGGGATCGGTGATTTCCCTGTCCTTCCGGCGCAAGGCGGACATTCCTCAGGATCCGGCCGACGCGCCTCAGGGCGCGAACAGCTTGTCTTCTGCCGCGGCCTTCACGAAAGCTTCGACCACCTGCGCGGTTTCGCCCTCGAACTTGCGGCCGCCGGTCCGTGCCGGGGGCGTGAATATCTTGTGGACATAGGTCGGCGAACCCTTGAGCCCGATGCGTTCGGGATCCGCGCCCGTTTCCTGAACCGTCCATGTCGGGATGACGGCTTTCTTCGAGGTCATGACACCCCGCAGGGAGGGCAGGCGGGGTTCGTTGATGCCCTTGACCACGGAAATCAGGCAGGGCAGGGTCGATTCCACCACGTCGAACCCGTCCTCGGTCATCCGCTCCGCGATGATTTTATCAGCGGACAGTTCGCGTATCGCGCGCACGAAAATGATCTGTGGAATGTCGAGCAGGGCCGCGATCCCCGGTCCCACCTGCGCGGTGTCCCCGTCCACGGCCTGCTTGCCGCACAGGATCAGGTCGAATGCGCCGATTTTGCGGATGGCCTGGGCCAGCGTGTTCGATGTCGCGAGCGTGTCGGCTCCAGCGAAAGCGCGGTCGGACAGCAGAATGCCCTCGTCCGCGCCGACCGCGATCGCGTCGCGGAGCACCTGTACGGCCTGGGGAGGCCCCATGGTGAGCGCAGTCACCTTGCCGCCGTGTTTTTCCTTGATGCGTACCGCCTCTTCGACCGCATACGCGTCAAAGGGATTGAGAACGGCCGCCACGCCCTGGCGCACCAGCGTGTTGGTCGCCGGGTCGATTTTGACGTCCGTGGTGTCCGGCACCTGCTTGACGCAGACGATCAAGTTCATGGATTCCTCAGTTCAAAGTTCAAAGTTCAAAGAAAAAAATGTTCCGGGTCGTGGAAGGACGCACGGTCCGGGATGATCGTTTGAATTACGAATGAATGCATTACCCCATTCAATCCTCTTGATCCGCGGCGCCTCCGGCGTCCGCGCCATCCGCGCGATCCGTGTTCCATTCTTATTTTTTCAGATACCGGACATGAAAAAACGGAATCAGCGGTTCTTTCGGCGCCGAAACCTCGGCGGGTTTGCCGCCCACCTGCAGGTCCGCCGCGCACGTCTCGTACCGCATGCTCGGCCACCACGACACCTCGATCCGGAGGGTATAACGGCCTGATGGAACGCGCTTCCCCTGCCGGTCGAGCAGATTCCAGGAAACCGAATGCTTTCCCCAGTCGATGCTCGCGCCCGTGATCCCGTCCGTTTCCTCGAACCGGGTGCGCTCCGCGAATTCCGGAAGCACCACCTGCTTTTCCTTCGCGAATCCGGAAAAACCGGAGACGTACAGTGTCCGGATGTGCCGGCCGGAAGCGTCCTCCACCCAGACCGCGGTCTGGGGTTCGAGTTCGTCCTGAAAACCGAGGTGGAAGGAAACCTCGACACGCTCGCCCGCGGCCACGGGCTTTGGATTCTCACGCAATCCGAATTCCCGGTAAACGGACGCGACCTGGGGCGCATCCGGGCTGTTTTTCGCGAGGCCGGCCCACACGGCCCTTCCCTTCTTGCGGTATCCCAAGCCCAGCTGATAGGCGGCTTCGGCCTGCAGTGAATCGGGGAGGTTCGGATTTTTGGACATTTTTTCGAGTATGGCCAGCCCCTCGTCGATCTTTCCGACAAAAAACGGCATTCCGACGCACACGCTCGCATACGTGAGCTGTATGTTCGGATCATCCGGAATGCGCCGGTGCGCGGTTTCCAGCACACGAGCGACTTCGAAAGCCAGGTTGGTTCGCCAGTTCTGGTCCGCGTAAATCCGCTCGTCATAACCGAAATCCGCCTCCTCCCCGAGCGCGCGGGCGAGCAGCAGGATGGATTCCACATCCGTCGTGTCCAGCCGAACGGCCCGGCGCAGAAAATCGGCGGCTTCGGCCCATTTGCCAGCCGCGACAGCCGCCTTGCCCGCGGCCTTCAGGGACGCGGCGTCTCCGGTTTCCGCGGGAGCGGTCTTCACGGCCGCGTCGGCCGGCGCCGCCTTCAGCCCGGCCAATCCTTTTTTCGCGGCTTCCGCGCTCTCGCCCTCGGACTCGAGGGACAGCGTCTTTTCCCAGGCCGTCCGCGCCTCTTCCGTCCGTCCGGCCGCCAGATAAGCCTGCCCGAGAAAGCGGTACAGCGCGGCGGTCTGCGCAGCGGGCCGGGCACCGGGATTCCGCTCGGCCAGTGACTTCGCCCTTTCCAGGTGCACGAGACCGGCCTGCTGTTTTCCGAACAGCGGAGGCACATTGATCGCGAAAGCGCCGTAATACAGATGCGCATCGAAATGACCCGGATCCAGCGTGGTCGCGCGGTCCAGCTCGGAGAACGCCTCGATGACGTTCGCCATGGCGCCGGTGAAATCCCCGGCGTCGGCCTGTTTTCCCGAAAATTCTCCGAGGGATTCGGCCAGCCGGTAATGGGCGTCCGCGTTGTCAGGCAGGGCCTCCACGGCCTGGCGGAGGACGAAAACCGCCTCCTTGAACCGGCCTTCGGCCCTCATCGCGCGTGACTCCTTCACTGCATTTTCAAGAACGGCCTGGCCGCAGATTGCGGCTCCCGCCAGAAACAGCGCAACCGCGCTCCAGATCCGAATCGATGCAGGTTTCATGATTTCTCCCTTCAGGAATCCGACGCCGTTCCGGCGGCGGGCCCGGTGAGCCGGAAGAACAGGCGGAGTCCGGCGTATGTCAGAATCAGCCCCGCGATGAAGCACACGGGAGACACATGATCGCGATACACGTACCACTGAAGCCTGGATTCGTCGAGGTTGACGAACAGCATGGACACGGCGTTGTTGAGCGCGTGAATCACCACGCACGGCCATATGCTCCGGCTGCGCCAGGCCAGAATGCCCAGCACGATGCCGAGCGCGAAAATCTGAAAGGTCCACCAGGGATTGAAATGCAGAAAGGCGAACACGGCCGCGGTCGCGCCGATCGCCTTGCCGGGCGTGCCGCTGCGCTCCAGCGACGTCTGCAGGAATCCGCGGAACAGCATTTCCTCCACGACGCCGGCGGCGATCACGGCCATTCCGACGACGAGCGCCGCCTCGGCGAACCCGTCGACCGTCATGAATTCCTTGAGCGCCTGCAGAATGTGTACGGGCATCGGAACCACGGACTGCACCATTCGGTCGAGCTCATCCCCGAGTATGCCCACCCCCAGGCCGAGGGGTACGGAAGCGGCGAGCAGACCGGGTTTCACGGGAGAGAGCCGGAACACCTGGCGGAACGGGTAATGCCCCAGCAGGGTGAACAGCAGAGCCGGCACGATCAGGCTGAACTCCATGAGAAGGATGACCGGCTTGCTCTCGGATCCGCCGAATGCCAGCGTGAAGCCGACATAGAGCAGAAACGTGGCCGTCACCACGGCAAATACGTCCCGGCTCCGCGGAAACCGTCCCGGCCCCGCGGTCATGCGCCGGCCTCCCCCGCCTTCAGGATTGCGGTCAGTTCCGCCCACGGTACGGAGGACTGTCCGCCGTCTTCCATGGATTTCAACTGAACGACCCGAGCCGCGATTTCGGATTCGCCGATCACGGCCACGCGGACCGCGCCGCGCGTGTTCGCCTCGCGCATCTGGGCCTTGAGGCTCCGTTCGCCGAATCCCATGACCGTCTCGATGCCGGCCGCGCGGCACTCCGCGGCCAGGGCCACGGCCTGCCGTCCCGCTTCCGCACCCAGGTGGGCGAAGTACACGGCCGGTCTCGGTCTGGACGGCGCCTGGTCCGCGGCGGCCTGCTGTTTCAGCGTGAGCACGATCCGCTCGATACCGGACGCGAACCCGACGCCGGGCGTAGCGGGACCGCCTATGGCCTCGGCCAGTCCGTCGTACCGGCCGCCCCCGCAAACGGCGTTCTGGGACCCGATGCCCTCGGCCCACACCTCGAAGACCGTCTTGGTATAGTAATCCAGGCCCCGGACGAGCCTGTGATTGACCGTGACCGGCCGCTTCCGGTCATCCAGAAATGAGCGAAGCGTTCTGAAATGGGATTCGCATTCGCCGCACAGGGAATCGGATATGGCCGGAGCGGCCGCGATGCCGGCCTGGCAGGCGGGATTCTTGCAGTCCAGGAGACGGAGCGGATTGCGAACCAGCCGCTGACCGCAATCGGAACAGAGATCGGCCTTCCGGGAGCTGAAATAACCGGAAAGCTTCTCGAGATAGGCCGGCCTGCATTTGGGGCATCCGATGCTGTTGATCTGGAAGGACAGGTCGCGGAATCCCAGTTCCTCGTACAGGTGAAAGGCGACGGACATGATCTCGAAATCGAGTGCCGGATCGGATTCGCCGATCGCCTCGACGTTGAACTGGGTGTGCTGGCGGAACCGGCCGGCCTGGGGTCTTTCGTAGCGGAACACGGGTCCGATCGACCAGACCTTGACGGGCTTCGGCCGGCTGGCAAGGCCGTTTTCGAGATAGGCCCGCATGACGCCTGCCGTGAATTCGGGACGGAGCGTGATGGACGAGCCGCCCTTGTCCTCGAACGTGTACATTTCCTTTTCCACGATGTCCGTGCCGGCGCCCACGCCCCTTTTATACAGACCGGTATCCTCAAAAACCGGGAGATCGATCCGTTCATACCCGTACAGCCGGGCGATGCGGCGGGCGGCTGTCTCGACTCTTTCCCAGTACGGTTGTTCTTCCGGAAGAACATCCTTGGTGCCTTTGGGAGACTGAAAACTCATTTCATTTCCTTGTTTGAAAGCCGGTTTCCGGAACCCAGATCCGTAAATCGGCCCGTGGTTTCGAGTGACATCGAACGGATTGTAATATTTCAAGAAATCGAAAGAACTTTAATTTAATTAATGAACCATCAAAAGCCAACTCTTTTTTCTCTTTTACGGTTGATATTGTAAATTGTTTTCCTTAAATTTACACCGGTTTATCCCCCGGCCGGCCCGGATTCCGCGGGAAATCCGGGTGAAACCGCGATCCGGCGGCGCGCCGATACGGCCGTTCGAACATTCCAGACAGGAGCCCCAATGGCGGATCCGGAAATCCACGTTCCCTTCGACCTGCTCGAGCGTTTCATGACGGACGCGTTCCGCAGGCTTGGATTGTCCCACGATGATGCCGCGGTTTCGGCCGATGTGCTGATCACGGCCGACAAGCAGGGCATCGATACGCACGGGGTCAGCCGATTCAAATCCATTTATGTGGACCGAATCGCCTCAGGCCAGGTGAATCCGCGGGCGGTGCCGGAATTCATCCGCCGCGGTCCGTCGACCGCGGTCATCGACGGCCACAACGGAATGGGCCAGGTGGTTTCAAAAGCGGCCATGACCACGGCCATGGAAATGGCCCGGCGTACGGGCATGGGAATGGTCGTGGCGAGAAATTCCAATCATTACGGAATCGCGGGCTATTACGTTTCCATGGCCGCTTCCGACGGGCTGATTGGAATCACCGGCACCAACGCCAGGCCTTCCGTGTCGCCGACATTCGGATCCGAACCCATGCTGGGCACGAATCCGCTCGCGTTCGGGATCCCGACGGACGAGAACTTCCCCTTCATCCTGGACTGCGCCACGTCCGCTTCGCAGAGGGGGAAGATCGAGGTGGCCGCGAGAACCGGCATCCCGGTTCCGGGAGGCTGGGCCGTGGACAGCCGCGGGAATGACATCCACGACGCGGCGGTCCTGCTGAAAGGCCTGAACGCGGGAACGGCGTCCCTCCTGCCCCTGGGCGGCCCGGGCGAGACCACCGGCGGGCACAAGGGATACGGGTATGCGACGGTTGTGGAAATACTCTCCTCCGGCCTGGCGGGCGGAGCGTTCCTGTCCGGACTCGCGGGTTCGGCGGACGACGGAAAACCGTCGCCTCTGGGGCTCGGCCATTTCTTCATCGCGGTCGACGTGGCGGCATTCAGGGATCCGGCGTCGTTCCGCAGACATGCGGGGGACATCCTGCGGGAACTGCGCGCATCCGCCAAGGTCCCGGGCCGCGACCGCATTTTCACGGCCGGGGAGAAGGAATATGCCGCCTGGCTGGAGAGAAAAGAAAAGGGCGTGTCCATGGACGCGCCCCTGTGCGGGGAATTCGTGAAGGTGCGGGATGAATTGAAACTGACTGAGTACCGGTTCCCGTTCGATTCTTGAGCCGGTCACATGCGATGGCCGGCATCTCCGCAGGTGATGGTGGCGTCCGCGGGGTCGTACGCGTATCGTCCCGTCGACGGGCACTCCGGTTCGGCGTCGAAATATCGCGGCACCAGGTCGCCGATCTGACCCGGATATTGTCCCGGATTGGGATTGGCGTCGTCCAGAAGGTACATGTTGCACGCGCTCTGAATGGCGCCCTGATTCTGCCTGCAGGCCGCCGCTTCTGCGCTCTCGTCCAGTCCCAGAAACCTGGGCACTGCAATACCCGTCATCACGCCGATCATGGTGATGGCAACGACCAATTCGAGCAGGGTGAAACCCCGCTCGGATTCCGGGCGTTTCATGAGAAATTCCTTTCCGTTTCCCCTGTTGCGCGGACCGGGTAGCCAGCCCGATCCGGTATTACTTGAGGTAAAATAATATCCGCCGGTAAAAAAGTCAACGGCGCCGATACTCATTTTTCATCCATAACGGAAACTTCATAATTACCGGATCTTGCCCCGCTTCCGCCGGATTGCTGCAAATTCAATATTCATTTGACCTTTCATCGCGCTTTCTTTATATTGTTATGAAAGGCAGCATCTCTGACCGGTCTGTTGAACCCCTTCAAACCGGACACAAAAAAAACAGAAGAGAGGATTCATTGAACGAAACAACTCAAGATACCGGCCTGGAACCGGCCGCAACCCTGCCTGAATTGACGGTTGAAACCCTTCCCGGACCGCTCCGCGAAGCGGTGAGCCGCGCGGGATGGACCACGCTCATGCCCGTGCAGGCCCGCGGCATCCCCTATCTGCTGGCCCGGAAGGATATCATGATACAGGCGCGCACCGGCAGCGGCAAGACGGGCGCCTTTCTGCTCCCCATGCTCGAGCGCCTCGACGCTTCAAGGGACCGCTGCCAGGCCCTGATTCTGGTTCCCACGCGCGAACTGGCCGTCCAGGTGTTCCGGGAGACCGAGACCCTGTGTGTGCCCGCGGGCCTTAGGTCCGTGGCCGTGTACGGCGGTGTCGGTTACGGCAGTCAGACGGATGCCCTGAAGAAAGGCGCCCATATCGTGGTCGGAACCCCGGGCCGGGTGCTCGACCACCTGCTCCGACGGACCTTCTCCCTGGACCGCCTGGAAATGCTGGTTTTCGACGAAGCCGACCGCATGCTGTCCATGGGTTTCTACCCGGACATGCGGAAGGTGCAGAGCCACCTCCCAAACCGGCCTGTGCACACCTGCATGTTCTCGGCCACCTTTCCGTCGGACGTGATCCACACGGCGGCCGAATTCATGCACCAGCCCGAGTTTCTCAGCCTGAGCCGGGACCACGTCCATGTCACCGACACCGAG
Organism: bacterium; assembly: GCA_016933415.1. GTDB lineage: Bacteria > Zhuqueibacterota > QNDG01 > QNDG01 > DTFT01 > JAFGAX01. The sequence continues at coordinate 1,816 of JAFGAX010000097.1, read as the reverse complement.
CACGTGTTCTACACGGTTCCGCCGATGGACAAGGAGCGCAGCCTGGTCCGGTTCATCGAGATCGAGAATCCCACATCGGCCATCGTGTTCTGCAACACCAAGTCCCGTGTCCATTTCGTGGCCGTGGTGCTCCAGCGGTACGGCTACGACGCGGACGAACTGAGCGCCGACCTCTCGCAGAACGACCGGGAGCGTGTGCTGGACCGCGTGCGCGGCGGGACGCTGCGCTTCCTGGTGGCCACGGACGTGGCCGCCCGGGGCCTCGACATTCCGGACCTCTCGCACGTCATTCACTACGAACCGCCGGAGGACCCGGAGGGATATATCCACCGATCGGGCCGCACGGGACGCGCAGGCGCCACGGGCACGGCCGTTTCCTTCGTCACCACGCTCGAACGGTTCGACCTTGACCGGATCGCGAAGCGGTACGGCATCGAAATGACCGAGCGTCCGCTTCCGACGGACGCGGACGTCGAAACAGTCGTGGCCGAGCGGCTCACGGCCCTGCTCGAGGCGCGGCTGAGGGACAGGGACAAACTCCAAGCGGAGCGCAGTCTGCGGTTCGTGCCGCTCGCCAGGAGCCTGGCCGAAAACGAGGAGGAATCGGCCGTGGTCGCCATGCTGCTCGACGATTATTACCAGCAGCTGCTCCACGCGCCCGTTCCGCGTCCGTCGGACGCGCCCGCCGCGGAGAAGTCGTATCAAACCGATGTCAAGCCGGCCGGACGCAGACCGCGGAGAGACAGCCGGGACGGCAGGCGCGACGGCCGCAGCAGACGGCGATGAGCACGGACACGGACGTTCCGGATGGTTGTAGGTCCGAAATGCCCCGGCCCCGAAGGGGACGGGGCTTTCGGACAATGGGCTGGATCCGAAAGACCCGGCTGCACCGCATGGAGAATTGAAAATGTCCCTTCCCCTGTTCAAAACGCTCGTGTCCATCCCCTGGCCGACTCTGCTCAAGCGGGCGCCTCTGCTGGTCCAGATGGCGGAGGCGCTTCTGATGGGCACGATGCACACCCGGAAAGACGGGTCGGTCGCGGACGAGACAGCCTCGCTCCGGGAACGAATTTCAGCGCTCGAGGCGCACGACCACAGGGACGCGGAACTGGTCAAGCAGCTCGCGGAACAGGTGGAGGCCCTCACCCTGACGGTCCGGATCATGGCGGCGCGCCAGAAGGCCATATTCTGGATGGCCGGTCTGGGATTCGGCCTGCTCTTCGCGGCCCTGGTTGCGGGCCTTCTGCTCAGGCCCTGATGCTTTCGGTCAAGCAAGGATTGGCAGGTCCATGGACGGCGTGCTGAAAACCGCGGACGAACTCGAGGAACTGGTCGGTCATTGGCGGCCTGTTCTTCTCGGCTGGCCCGAAAACAGCGTTTCCGTGAAGGAGAGCGAGGAGCGGTGGTCGGTCCGGGAAATCATCGGCCACCTCGTGGATTCCGCCGGAAACAACATCCAGCGCTTCGTGCGCCTGCAGTGCGTCAGAGAGCTTGTTTTTCCGGATTACACATCGGACAATGAAGCGTGGGTCGCGATTCAGGGATACCGGGACGAGGACTGGTCCAGGCTCGTGGACCTCTGGACGGGACTGAACCTGCACATCGTCCATCTGCTCCGGCGGGTGCAGCCGGACACGCTCAAACACGTATGGAACGAAGGACCGGACTCCCCGGTCACCCTCCGGGAGCTGATCCCCGCCTATGTGTCGCATCAGAAGATGCATCTGGAGCAGGCGGCGGAAAGAGTGGCGGGGAGGTAAGAAAGGTTCCGGGTTCCGGGTTCCGGGTTCCCGGTTCCGGGTTTCGGGTTTCGGGT
>JAFGAX010000096.1 GCA_016933415.1 bacterium | reverse complement strand
GTGATACAGGGTGCCGGGCCCGGGGCCGAACCAGGCCGCGGCATTGCCGTGTCGATGGAACCAGGTCGACACATCCGACAGCGCCGGGCTCTCGCAATGCTCCGGAAGGGCGTTCTGCGCGATCCAGGCCAGGTTCTGGCCCGACGCGCCCGTGCAGACCGTGTCGCACGTCGCGCCGCCTGCGCCCAGGTACCAGCAGAACCCGTTCTCCTTCCGCGGGCCGTCCCAGGCATTCGTGCCGGCCGGCGGACAGTCGCCCCCCGCGTCCGCGTCGCCGTCCGCGTCCGCGTCGGGTCCGAATTCGCAATGATCATCAATGCGGACATTGTCGATGTACCAGGTGTCCGCGTCATCGCCCTGGTACTCGAACGCGAACCGCACCACCGGCTCCCCCTGGTATGCGGAAACATCCACGACCCTGGGATACCACTCCCTCACCGCGTAGCCTGTCGAGTCCATCTCTGACACGGACGCGAAATCGTCCTTCACGGGATTGGCCACGGTGGCCGCCTTGAGGTGATGCCCCTCGTAGAAGTCCGGCCAGAACATGGCCTCGTCGAAGACCAACCGGGGGCTGCTCGCCGCGGAAAGATCCAGGGGCGGCATGATCAGGAAGTCGTCGGCCACGATGACGGGATTGGTATATTCGTGCCACGCCATGCCGGAGGTGATCGGAGGCGCGTAATCCGGGTCCGGCGCCGCGAATTCCCAGCCCGGGTTGGATTGTCCCCAGACCTGGTTCAGCCATCCGCCCGGAATGGCGCCGCCGTTCTCGAACCCCTCCTCGAAAAGGGTTTGACATCCATAACTATAGGTACGGAAGGCAAGGTCGTATTGGAAATAATAGTCGAGGGTCCAGGTTCCGCTCCCATCGTCCCAGGCCAGCCCGCCGTTCGCATAGACATCGGAATAGGCGCTCTGCCATTGATCGCATTTGCCGATCAGGGCCCCGGGGCCCAACGCCTGGACGATCCAGTAGGTCTGCCCCGCAATCGTTGGAACATTTCCGATATCGAAACAGTACCACGCGGCAGACCCTGGGAGAATGTCATTCCTCACAAAGGGGCCGGCAATCATGTCTCCGGGGAATCCGCCATTGTCGCTGGCGATGTAGTACGTCGATGCCGGTGCGCTGCCATTCCTCCACAAGAGCAGTTCGACAGAGGTCAAGCCGTTCCTCGAGGGCACAAAGGATTGACCAAAACGCCAGTTGGCCCCGCAGTTCAGGTCCTGTCCGGTTTCCTGGGCCTGATCCAGAACCCCTGTCGGACAATCCGCGTCCGCGTCGGCATCCGCGTCCGCATCGGCATCCGCGTCCGCATCAACATCGGCGTCAGTATCCGCGTCAGCGTCGGTATCCGCGTCAGCGTCGGTGTCCGCATCAGCGTCGGTGTCCGCATCAGCGTCGGTATCCGCGTCAGCGTCGGTATCCGCGTCAGCGTCGGTATCCGCATCCGCGTCAGTGTCGGTATCCGCATCCGCGTCAG
>JAFGAX010000095.1 GCA_016933415.1 bacterium | reverse complement strand
GCCGCGATGCGGAGCGCGTCCTGCGAGTGGAATCCGACTTCGATGCCGCCCTGGGAGGCCGCCCGGATCGCCCGCAGAAAGAACGCGATGCCGCACGCGCCGATGACCGTGGCGGCGATCATCTGCTCCTCGTCGATCTCCAGCACCGGCCCCACCGCCTCGAACACCCGGGTCACGGTCGCCGCGGTTTCGGGCCGCAGACGGCCCCGGCCGTAGGCGATGCAGGTGATCGATTCTCCGATGGCCGCCGCGATGTTGGGCATGGCGCGGAGCACGGGCGTTTTTCCGCCGGTCAGCGCCGTGATGTCCTGAAGGCCGACGCCGGAAACGACCGAAGCCAGCACATGCCGGGACGGCTTGAGCCCGGGACGGATCTCCTGAAGGAGCGCCTTGATCTGGCGCGGCTCCACCGCCACGATGATGAAATCCGAATTCGCGACCGCGCGGACATTGTCGGACCCGACGTCGAATCCCTGCTTCCGCAGGCCGTCGAGCGGCCGGGGGTTCCGGCGGGTGAGCGCGATCTGCCCCGGTCGGAAGCGGCCGGAACGGACCAGCCCCCTGGCGAGCGCGGTTCCGATGTTTCCAGCGCCGAGCACGGCGATCCTGAATGATTTGGGCCTGGATGCGGGCATGACGGGATCCCCCTTGGGCGTTTTCGGACGGCCGGATCTCAACGGGTGATCCGAAGGATTTTATAGGCAAGCATCCCGGCCGGCACCTGAATCTCGACCACCTCGTTCTCGGGTTTCCCCAGCAGGGCCTTGCCGACCGGCGAAGTGATGGAGATCTTGCCTTCCAGAAAATCGGCCTCCGCCTCAGACACCAGTGTGTACTCGATTTCCTGCTTGTCCTTGAGGTCGAGCAGCCGGACCGTGGCCCCGATGTACGCCTTGTCGTCCGCGATGTTCTGGCCGTCGAGAATCGACGCGGAGGAAAGCTGGGAGACGAGCTCCGAAATCTTGGCCTCGTTGAGGGCCTGCTCCTGCTTGGCGGTCTCGTATTCGGCGTTCTCGCTCAGATCCCCGAAACCGCGGGCCGTTTCCAGCTGTTTCGCGATTTCCTTGCGCCGCACGTTGACGAGATAATGGAGCTTCTCCCGCAGTTTCTCGTATCCCTCGCGGGTAATGTGCATGATCGCCAATGAAAACCTCCTGGTCAATCAAATGAAAGCCTGCCCTGAGCCTGTCTTGCCCCGAGCGAAGCCTGCCCTGAGCCCTGCGCCAACCATAGCGTCCGTTTTGGATGGAATCGTACCGAAACGGACGGGGACGAATCAGGCCTTCCGGAACTCCATCAGTGTTTCGCGGTAGGCGTCCGGGGTTCCGATGTCGAAACGCCTTCCCCGTACGACAACTCCGGTGAATCCCTCTTCACGCCTCAGCCGCTCCAGACAGGTGGTGAGCTGGAACTCCCCGCGCTCACGCAGGTTGTGCCGGATGTTCTCGTCCAGAAACTCGAAAATTCGGGGCGTCAGCACGTACTGGCCGAACACCGTGAGATAGTGCCCGTCCGCGACGCCCTCCACGCGAAGGTGTTCCTGCGCGTACCCCGGCTCGGGTTTTTCCGCGAATTCGCTGATGGACAGCGTGTCCCCGGACTTTTCCCAGACCCCGGATACGCACCCGAAGCGCCTGATCTCCGCCTCCGGAACGGCCTTGAGCCCGACCGTGCTCCGGTTCGACTTTTCAAACACGTCGAGCACCTGCCGGGCGCAAGACGTTTCCGTGTCCGAGGCGTAAATATGGTCGCCGAGCATCAGCAGAAAGGGCTCGTCCCCCGCGAATTCACGCGCGGCATACACGGCATGTCCGAACCCGTCCTGGGTTTCCTGGACCGCGAAACGGATCCGCTGGCCGAGATCGAGCAGGGCGTCGTTGACGGCCCTGTCCTCCTTCGACAGCTTGTTCAGGTTCTCGATGGTCGGCGGCTGGCAGAAGAACTCCTCGAACAGCTCGCGGTCCGCCTTCTGGACCACGAGGCAGACCTCCTCGATGCCCGCGCTCACCGCCTCCTCGATGATGAGCTGAATCACGGGCTTGGCGCGTCCGGTCCGGTCCACCACCGGAAACAGTTCCTTCTTCAAAGCCTTGGACGCGGGAAACAACCGCGTTCCGAAACCGGCCGCGGGAATCACGGCCTTCCGGACCCGGTGCGATGAACGCAGGACCAGCTTCAGCCCGGGCATGGACAGCTTGTCCCGCAGAATCTCCACAACCCGGTTCTGAGCCGACTCATCCCGGCAGATGAACTGGGCGGTGCCGTCTCCCTGCGATCCCACGCCCTTTCCGCCGTACACATGGGGCGCGAGGTCGGGGTGATTCAGCACGTCATGCAGAACCGGCGCGGTGAGCTGGGACGGGCAGGCCGGCTGAAGGCTGCGGTCGAACTCGGCCTGGGCCTCGGTCATGAGGGCCCCGATCGCGGCCGCGTCCCCCCGCAAAATCGCTTCCCTGGCCTCGGTCACGATGCGCCGGTTCACGGGCCCCAGGTATTCCTGGACCCCCTTCTGCAGATCATTGTCCGCGAACGGGTAGGCGTGGTTCAGCTGGTTCAGGATTTCGCGCGTGTCCTTGCCCGCCTGCAGGTCCACGATGACGAAATACAGGTCCTTGGGCACGCTCAGTTCTTCCACGTCTATTCGGTCGCCGTCGAAGGTCATCAGCACGGGCCGGTTGCCGAAGGCGCAGCCCTGGTCCATGCGGCCGCACCGGGAGGGCGTGGTGATTTCGCCGAGATAGGCGAACTCCATCTCCCCGCGCACCGTCATCTTGAGGTCATAAATCCGGTTGAACGCGCGGGCCACCAGCACGCAAATGGCCGCGCTGGATGACAGCCCCTTCTTCACCGGAAGGTCGGTCAGCGTGTTGTCGATCTCCAGGCCCCGCACCCGGTAATGGGTCAGAATCTGGAAGGCCACGCCGGCCGCGTAGCTGAAGAAACCGCCCTTCTGGGCCTCGGCGAGCAGGGCGTCCTTTTCCATCGGAATCTCGAACGGCCCGACGCGCTTTCCGTCGTTCAGGGTCGCGGACACGATGAGCCGGTTCGGATGGGGTTTGGCTTCTGCGTGTATGCCCTGGTTGGTGCCCGTGATGATGGTGTAGCCTTTTTCCAGGTCGGCGTTGATGCGCCGGTAACTGCCGGCCCAGTCGCTGTGCTCGCCGAACAGGCAGATGCGTCCGGGGACGAATATTTTCATGCCGGGGCTTTCCTGTCGTTTGGTAAAAACGAACTCCAAACCGCCGGGGCGGTTTGGAGTGGCTGGATTTCGGACACCGGATGACAAGGTCCCGTTCAAGCGCCTTTGATCGGGCTCCTGAACGGGACCTTGCTCTGGGATATTATACGCATTCGAAAATCAAAAAACAAGCTTTTATTTTGCCGGAAAGGACGAATGCAGTCCGGACAGGAACATCTCCACGGCCACGGTGACCAGAATCATGCCCATCAGACGTTCGATGGCCGTGAGTCCCCGCTCGCCGAAGAACCGGCTGAGCCGGGCCGAGAAAATGAGCGCCACCATGGACACGAACCAGGCAATGACCAGGGCCGCGAACCAGGCGGGCCACCGCGACGGTTCCCTGGCCATGAGCAGGATCACCGTGGACATGGCCGAGGGACCCGCGATCAGGGGGATGGCCAGGGGCACGATAAACGGCTCGCCCGTGGTCTTGTCCCCGAACAGATTCTCCGAGCCGGCAAACACCATCTTGATCGCGATCATGAACAGGATGATGCCGCCTGCGATGGAAAGCGAGGACTGCGAAATGTTCAGGATCGTCAGAATGTAACGCCCCGTGAAGAGAAAGAACACCAGGATGACGAGCCCGATGCAGGATTCACGGATGATGATGCGCCTGTGCCGGACGTGCGGTACGTTCTTCAGCGCGCACAGGAACAGCGGAATGTTGCCGATGGGATCCAGCACCAGCAGGAGCAGGACCACGGCGGAGAGGATGGACATGTCAGTCTTCCCTTCAAGGAGCCGATTTTTTCGAAAACTCCGGCTCAGCCCTTTTCAATGGAAAACCGGTACTCCATCACGGTCCGGTATTCCCCGCCCGGCCTGAGCGTGGTGGACGGAAATTCCGGCCGGTTCGGCGAATCCGGAAAGTGCTGGGGTTCCAGGCAGAATCCGGTCCGCAGTCCGTAGGCCTTGTCGCTCTTTCCGGTCAGGGACCCGTCCAGAAAATTGCCGGAATAGAACTGGATGCCGGGTTCCGTGGTCCACACTTCCATGACCCGGCCCGAACCCGGTTCGGTCATCCGCGCCGCCCGCGACAGGGCGCCGCCGCCCGCGTTCAGGACGAAGTTGTGGTCGTATCCGCGTCCGAGCCGGAGCTGTTCGTCCGGATCGCCGATGCGAAGGCCCACGGGGCAGGGTTTCGTGAAATCCAGCGGCGTCCCATTGACCGGCCGAAGCTCCCCGGTGGGGATGAGGTTGTCGTCCACGGGCGTGAAGCGGTCCGCGTCGATCTGAAGCAGATGCCCCAGGATGTCCCCGTTCCCCTCGCCCGCCAGGTTGAAATAGGAATGATGGGTCAGGTTCACGACCGTGGGCTTGTCCGTGACCGCCCGGTAATCGATGCGCAGAATCTGTTCGTCCGTCCACCGGTATTCCACGGTCACATTCAGGCTGCCGGGGAACTGTTCCTCCCCGTCCGGACTGACGCGGGAAAAGACGACCCCGTCGCCCGAGGCGGAAGGCTCCGCCTTCCACATCATCAGATGGAAGCCCATTTTGCCGCCGTGCAGGCTGTTCGGCCCGTTATTGGGGGTGAGCCGGATTTCCTGTCCGTCCAGCTTGAAGGCCGCGCCCGCGATGCGGTTGCCGTACCGGCCGATGGTCCCGCCGATGAAACAGCCGTTGGTCGCGTATCCGTCCGGTGTGCCGAACCCCAGCGTGACGTCGTCCTTCCGGCCCGAGCGGTCCGGCACGGTCAGGGAGACCAGCGACGCCCCGAAATCAGTGAGAACGGCCGTGCATCCGTTCCGGTTGGTGAGTTCGAACTTCTCCGTTTCCATGCCGCCGGACGTCCGGCCGAAAGGTTTCCGTTGCATGAGTCGGTTTCCTCCGTCAAGGTTGGGAATGGTTCGTTCCGGCCGCGCCGAGCGACGCTTCGACGGCCCGGAGCAGGGTATTGAGATCATAGGGTTTCTGGAGAAAGCGGAATTCTCTCTCCAGGATAATCGGCCACTGCGATTTCTGGTCCGTGTACCCGGAGCAGAGGAGAATCCGCGTTCCCGGGTACTGCCGGAGAATGTCGTCGGCCAGGTCGATGCCGGTCCGGTCGGAAAGCACGACATCCGTGAACACCAGGTCGAAAGCGCCGTTTTCACGGCGGACCAGGTCCCAGGCGGACTGGACGCTGTCGGCCACGGTCACGCGGTAACCGCATTTCAACAGCGCCTTGGCCGCGGATTCGCGGACCTTGTCCTCGTCCTCCACCAGCAGTATTCTCTGGCCGCGGCCCGGGCGTTCCGGGGCCGGGGCGCGGGATTCGGGGGCCGTCTCCGCGGGCACGGCCGCGGCGGGCAGGTACACGGTGAACACGGACCCCCGGCCGGGTTCGCTGGCGATGTGAACCGCTCCCTCGTGCTGTTTCACGATTCCGTACACCACCGACAGGCCCAGTCCGGTCCCCTGTCCCGCGGGTTTCGTGGTGAAGAAAGGCTCGAAGATATGCTCGATTACATCCGGTGTCATCCCCGTCCCCGTATCCGCCACCGACAGCACCGCGTACGACCCGGCCTTCACGTCGGGCAGATCGCGGCACTCCCGCTCTCCGAGCACCGCATTGGCCGTGCGTATCGTGATCGTGCCGCCGCCGGGCATCGCGTCCCGCGCGTTCAGCACGAAGTTCATGATCACCTGCTCCATATTGGACGCGTCCGCCCGCACCGGAAAGAGCGCGGAATCGAGCTCGGTGCGTATTTCAATGTCCTCGCCGATCAGCCGGTGGAGCATGCGGAGCAGGTTCTCGATAACCGGGTTGACCGCCAGCGTCCGGAACTCCATCGGGTGTTTTCGGCTGAACAGGAGCAGCTGGCGGATGAGGCCCGTGGCGCGGAGCGCGGAATTCCGGATCTCCTTGAGTTCTCCGGAAAGGTCGTTCGACTCGTCCGTCTTCATCAGGGCGAGGTCGGCGCTGATCTGGATGGCTGTCATGAGGTTGTTGAAATCATGCGCCACGCCGCCGACCACCGCGCCGATGGCCTCCATCTTCTGCGACTGGAACAGCTGCTGCTGAATCTTGTCCTTTTCATCCTCGGCGAGCTTCCGGCCGGTGACGTCCCTCAGGCTGCATAGGACGATGTCCCGGCCCTCGAAACGGGTGCGGCTGCATTCCAGCTCCGCGACCGGACTGCGGCCGGCGGCGGATGAAACCGCGCCCTCATAGCGCGCAAAACCGTTCTGTTCCAGGCGCTCGCGGAACAGGGCGTAAACCGCGGGAAAGGGGATGAACCCGGCCTCCGCCAGGGTCCGGCCGATCACCGCTCCAGCGGGTGCGCCGAGGAACTCCATGGTGAAGGGGTTGGATTCTGTGATGCGGCCGGATTCCGAATCGAGCAGGAGAATGCCCTCGCGCGCGGATTCGAACAGCCACTGAAACCGTTTTTCCGATTCACGGAGCGCGTTCTCCGCGTTCCGGCGCGCCTCCGAGGAGGACCTGCGCCGCAGGGCGCTCCGGACGGCCCCGGCCAGCCGGCCGGTCTCGCCTTTCGGGACAAAATCATCGGCTCCGGCCCCGATGCAGTCCAGTGCCTCCGCTTCATGGTCCGGCGAAGCCAGGACGATGAAAGGAATGTCCGGATGGTACTGCCGGAGCAGTCGGACGGCCTCCTGGCAGCCTGGCGAAGCCATGGCGTCATCGGCCAGAATCAGGTCCGGAGGCGAGGAAAGCATCTCGCGCAGATACGCGTCCCTGTCCCCGGCCCTCCGGAAGCGGCAGGACAGGCCGGCGGCAGCCAGCTCCCTCTCCGCGGCCGAGGCCGCGGAATCGGCCGGGGCCGTGTCCGCGAGCAGGAGCACGCGGATGGTTTCCAAAGGGCCGGTCATCTCCCGAACCTGAGCCGGGACAGGAAACGGAACCATCGGCGTCCGGCCGGAGCGGTCAGGGCCCGGAGGTCGGCCAGCTTCTCCTCCGCCGCGGCCTCTCCCCTGCGGATGATATCGTCCATCAGTTCGAAACTGGCCCAGTGGATATTGCCCATTTTTGGCCGTATCACCACGTCCGCGCCGGACAGATTGGCCTCGTTGAGGCGGAAATTCGTGATTTCATCGGCACGAAACATGACCTCGAGCCCGTTCTTGAATGAAGGCGGCCGCACCAGTTCGCGGGTCACGTCCACGGCCACCACCTTGTCCGCGCCGAGCCGGCGCGCTTCCCGGACCGGAACCATCTGCACGACCGCGCCGTCCACCAGAAAACGGCCGTCCTGCTCCATGGGCGGGAACGTGCCCGGAATGCCCGCGCTCGCGGAGACTGATTTGCGGATGGATCCCCTGCGGAGGGCCACTTCCTCGCCTTTCCAAAGATCCGTGGCCACGGCCGCGAAGGGAATGCGCAGGTCCCGGATGTCCTCCTCGTCCAAAAGCGAACGCAGGGCGCTGTCGAGAATGCCGCGCTCCAGCAGGGCCGGTTCCGAGAACGCCTTTTTGACCATATAAGTCTGCTTCATGAACGCGTACATCCGGTCCAGGATCCCGGTGTTGGCGTCGTCCTTGTTCTTGACGCCGGCCATGCGCCGGGAAAGATCCCGGTACCGGTCACTGCTGAAATAATTGCGGATGCGCTCCTCCACGGCCCGGGCCGACCGGAGCTGGGCGTACATCGCGCCCATGATGGAACCCATGCTGGTTCCCGCGATGCAGGTCACGGGTATTTTCTCGCGTTCCAGCACCTTCAGGACGCCGATGTGCGCGAGCCCGCGCGCGCCTCCGCCGCCGAGCGCCAGTCCGATGCGCGACGCCTTATCCCTGCCCATTCAGGAGACTCCCTCCGATGCTGCGCATCCGGCCGTCATGCGTGCGGGCCGGCTCATCCGAGCAGCCAACCGAGCACGGTCCGCACCGCGGGCCGGAGAATGCGTTCGTTGAGACCGAAAAACAGGAGAAGCACGATCATTGCGAGTCCGAAACGTTCCAGCTTGAGAAAAGCCGTTGCGAAGCGCGGCGGCAGCAGGCCGACCACCAGCCTGGAGCCGTCCAGCGGCGGTATGGGAATCAGGTTGAACAGCGCCAGCACCGTATTGATGACCACTGCGAACAGGAGAAGCCGCGTCAACGGATGGCCGAGTCCGGCCCAGGGCAGAAGCAGGCGGAACAACGCCGCGGACAGGCCGGCGACCGCGAGGTTGGAAAGCGGGCCCGCGGCGCCGACGATCGCGAGGTCGCGCCTGGGTTTGCGGAAGCGCCAGGGATTGATCGGCACGGGTTTGGCCCACCCGAAAAGCACGGGCGAATGCGTGACCGCGAGCAGCGCGGGCAGGATCACGGTGCCCATCGGGTCGATGTGCGGGATCGGATTGAAGGTCAGCCGGCCGGCTTCCCGGGCCGTGCCGTCGCCGCACCGCGCGGCCGCGGCGCCGTGCGCCACCTCGTGCAGAATCACCGAGAACAGGAGAACCCCGATCTGCGTCAGAATATCGGCGAGTTTCAGAAGCAAGGGCATCACCGTCTCAGTTTGTGCAGGCATTCGCCCCGGACGTCATGGGCGGCTTCGCACACCGCCTCGGCCAGAGTCGGATGCGAATGCAGGGTTCCGGCCACGTCTCCCGCGGTGAGCCCGAGCCGCACCGCGAGCGCGATCTCCGCGATCAGCTCGGAAGCGTGGGGGCCGACGGCCTGGCCGCCGAGAATGCGCTCCGTGGCCGCGTCCGCGACGAGCGCGACAAACCCCTCGGTTTCTCCGACGGCCGCGGCCTTGCCCAAAGCGGCCATGAGAAAGCGGCCGGTCTTTGTCCCGATTCCTCTGTCCCCGGCCTCTTCCGCCGTCAGGCCGACGGACGCGACTTCGGGGTCGCTGAAAACCGTGACCGGCACGGGTCCGACATCCGGCGGAAGCGGCCGGCCCATCGCGTGTTCCGCGGCGCGTATGCCCTCGCGTGCCGCGGTGTAGGCGAGCAGCCATTTGCCGGCCACATCGCCCGCGGCGTACAGGCCGGCGGCCGAGGTCCTGCCGGTTTCATCGGCGCGGAGGTATCCGCGTTCGAGCGTCGCGCCCGCGGCTTCCAGCCCGAGGCCCGCGGTGTTCGGGGTCCGGCCGGTGCAGACCAGCACCTGCTCCGTTTCCTCGGCGCGGCCGTCCGCCAGTTCGGTGACGCATCGGCCGTTCCGCACCGCGACTGACCGCACTGCGGCGCCGGCATGGATGCGGACGCCCCTGCGGCCCATGGCGGCCGCCAGGGTCTGGCCCGCGCGGCCGTCCATGCCCGGCAGAATCCGGTCCGCCATTTCCACCATCACGACCCGGCTGCCCAGGGACGCGAACACGCGGCTGAACTCCACGCCCACGGCGCCCGCGCCCACGACCAGCAGACTCTCCGGAACCGCTTCGAGCTCCAGTGCTTCGTCGCTGGTGATCACGTGAACGCCGTCGAACGGGAAAATCGCCGGCCTGGCCGGCTCGGACCCGGTCGCCACGATCACGGCCCTGGACGCGGCCAGCCGGGTTTCCCCGCCTTCCGAGCCGCGGATGAGGACGGTGAGCGGCCCGTCGAGCGTGGCGCGTCCGCGAACGAGCCGGACCCCGCTGCCGGAAAGCAGTTTTTCCACGCCGCCGACGAGCTGTCCGACGATTCGCTTTTTCCGCGCCTGCATCGCCGGCCAGTCGGGAACCGGCGTTCCGGCCGAAAATCCGAAGGACGCGGCCCGCTTCGCTTTTTCGAATGCCTCCAGCGATCCGATCAGCGCCTTGGTGGGAATGCAGCCCCGGTTGAGGCATGTGCCGCCGGTTTCGCGGCTCTCGATCACGGTCACGGACGCGCCGAGTCGTGCCGCGGAAAGGGCCGCCGAATACCCGGCTGTGCCGGATCCCAGCACCACGATGTCGCATTTTTCGACGGGCGTTTGTATCATCTTCCTTCCGTCGAATCGGGCATGGACTCGAGCCGATAGTTCTCGCCCGCCTGCCTGCGGTTCCGAATCAGCCACCTGGCCACGGTGCTCTTTTTCGTGCCGATCACCACGTCCCTCAGCCCGTCGTACAACTCCGGGTCATTGATCAGAAGCCCGAGCGTGCCCGCGCCGGAGTCCAGCTTGGCGGATACGGCCGCGAGCGAGCGGGCGGCCGACTGCAGGTCGTCGAGCGTGCTTTCCATGTATTCGGGATCATTGATCAGCCGGCCGAGCGCGCCCCGTTCGCCTTTCAGATTGGCGGCCGTGATTTTCAGGTCCGCGGCCGCGGTCTCGACATCGGCCAGGGTTCTCCGCAGATTATCCGTGCTGTCGGACATCAGAACGCCCAGCGCGCCCCGCCCGCGCTCCACCCGGTCCAGAATCACGACGAGCCGTTCGGACGCGACGGACAGGTTGTGAAGCGTCCTCTTCAGCTCCATCGGTTCGTTGAGCGCGGTTCCGATGGCGCCCTGTCCGCGGTCGATTTTGGTGATGACCCGCAGAAGCCCGTCGATGACCGAGGACGTGCTGTCGACGATCGCGCTCATGCTCGACGACTCGTCGGCCGGAATGAAACCGCCCGGCGGAACGGCCGGCTGGTCCGGGCTTCCCATCGAGAGCAGGACGACCTTGCCGTAGACGATGCTCGCGGAGCCGATGCGCGCGCGGGTGTCCTGCCGGATGCGCCTGGAAGCGTCCTTCTGCACCGTGATCTCGACCACGATGCGCTTCTCATCCAGCGCTTCGGGGAACCCGATGCGGCTGACATTCCCCACCTCCACGCCGGTCAGCAGGACCGGGTCGCCCTTGTAGAGCCCGGCCGTGGAGGCGAACTGGATGCGGTACGACATCCGGTCGGCGAACCAGTGCTGCGAACCGCCGATCGTGAACACCACGACCAGCAGAATCACGATCACCGCGAGAATGAAGGCGCCGACGCGCTGTTCCCGTGTCATGTGAGGAGGCATGGCTGTGCTTTCCTTCCGCCGGCCGCGGGGCCGGGGCTTATCGGGCGGCCAGAAGCCTGCTCATTCTGGTCCCGATTCTTCTGGATGATCGGAGATGGGCTTCTGGCCGCTCCGACAAGTCGAATTTCCCGGTCCCGTCCCGCTGCGCGGGATCAAGCAACAGATGCCGGCTATTGAAGACGATGCGGGACGGGGCGGCGTCGATCATCCAAGTTTCTGGTGATACCCGGTTGCGGGCGGCGGGGGCCTTCATCCCTTCAGAAAGTCCTGAATGATGCGGTCGTCGCTCGCCTGGATCTCGGCGGGCGTGCCCAGAAACCGGATCCGGCCGCGGTGCAGAAAGGCGATCCGGTCCGCGATCGACAGGGCGCTCTGGATGTTGTGCGTGACCACCACGGATGTGACGTTGAGTTTTTCGTGCACGCCGCGCATCAGCTTGGTCACCCATTTACAGGTAATGGGGTCCAGCCCGGTGGTCGGCTCGTCGTAGAGCACGGCCTGCGGCTCGAGAATGACGGCCCGGGCCAGGGCCACCCGCTTGCGCATGCCGCCGCTGAGCTTGTCGGGCATCATTTTCTCGACGCTTTCCAGCCCGACCAATTTCAGCTTCTCACGCACCCGGCCCCGGATCTCCCGGTCCGAAAGACGCGTGTGCTCCCGCAGGGGAAAGGCCACGTTCTCCAGAACCGTCATGGAGTCGAACAGGGCGCCGTTCTGGAACAGGAACCCGATTTGGCGGCGCCATTCGAGCCAGTCGGCTTCTCCGAAACCATCGCCCGGCCGCTCCTCCAGGTACACGCGGCCCCGGTCCGGGTTGAGCAGGCCCACGATGTGCTTGAGAATGACCGTCTTGCCCGATCCCGATCCACCGAGTATGACCAGCATCTCCTTTTTACGGATGAGCACGGTCAGGCCCCGGAGGACTTCCTTTCCCTCGAAAGACTTGTGCACCTCGTCAAAAAACACGAAGGGCATAACGCCTCACAGGATCACGAGCAGTTTGGTGAGCGCATAATCGGACACGATCACGCTGATCGAGCTGGCCACCACGGCCTTTGTCACGGACCGGCCCACACCCTCCGCGCCCCCGGTCACGCGCAGGCCGTAATAACAGCCGATCAGGGAGATGAAGAACCCGAAAAACCCGGCCTTGAACATGCCGTGGAGAAAGTCGCCCAGGTCCACGGCGCGGTCCACCTGGGAAAGATAGGTGTCGTAAGTCATGTGAATGTCCGCGAGGCTCACCACGAGGCCCCCGAGAATGCCGACGACGTCGGCCACGATGGTGAGCAGCGGAAACATGATGACCGCCGCGGTCACGCGCGGGAACACGAGCTTCTTCGCCGGGCTCGCGCCCATGAGCCGGATGGCGTCGATCTGCTCCGTGACCGCCATGGATCCGATCACCGAGGTGATGCCGGCCGTGACCCGGCCGCCGACCAGCAGGGCGGTGAGCAGGGGGCCGAACTCCCGCGTGATGGCCAGCGCCACGCCGATACCGATCATGGCCCGGCCAGCGAAATTCGCCTCTGAATAGGCCACCTGTACGGCCAGCACCATGCCCACGAAGAACGAGAACAGGACCACCATGACCAGCGACTGCACGCCGATCTCGTCCATCTGGGCGACGACCGCGCCGAACTCGGAGGGCCGGCGGAAACCGTATTTCAGGGAATCGCGCCAGAGCAGGGCGGCGGCGCCGAGGCTTTCGGATGCGTTTTGAATCATTCGTTTCAGCATGAACACCCGTGCGCCGGCCTCCGGTTCTCTTCCGTCCCGGTTTGCGGCCCGGCCGGGAGGCGTCCGGGGCCGGTCATGTGAACGTGACGAGGCTCGGGTCGTACTCCGCAGGCGCCTCGAATCCGAGGAAGTTCAGGCACGTGGCCGCGATACGGCTCAATCCGGGACCGGCCGCGTCCGACATCCGGAACCGTCCCGCGAGCGAGGGCGCGTACACGATGAACGGAACCGGATTGAGCGTGTGGGCCGTCTTGGGTACCGGTTTCCCGTTCGCATCGGTCTTGGGTTTGCCCTTCTTGTCCGTTTCGAACATCTCGTCGGAATTGCCGTGGTCCGCGGTGATCAGGGCCGCGCCCTCCAGGGACGCAATGACCGGCAGCAGTCGCGACAGGGCCAGGTCCACGGCCTCCACGCCCATGACCGCGGAGCGGAACACGCCGGTGTGGCCGACCATGTCTCCGTTCGCGTAATTCACGCGGCCGAACCGGTGCCGGCCGGATTTCAGCTCTTCGATGAGCCGGTCCGTGATCTCCGCGCTCTTCATCCAGGGCCGCTGTTCAAAGGGCACGCGGTCTGACGGGATTTCAATGTAGGTTTCCGATTTTGCGTCGAACTTGCCGCTCCAGTTGCCGTTCCAAAAATACGTGACATGCCCGAATTTCTGGGTCTCGCTGATCGCGAGCTGGGTCACGCCGGCCCGGGCCAGCATCTGTCCGAGCGTGTTTTCGAAAACCGGCGGTGAGACGAGGAATTGACCCGGGATTTTCAGGTCGCCGTCGTACTGCATCATGCCCGCGTACCGGACGCGGGGCCGCGTTCCCCGGTCGAACTTGTCGAAGGCCTCATCCTCGAAGGCGCGGCTGATCTCGATGGCGCGGTCGCCCCGGAAATTGAAGAAGACCACCGAGTCGCCGTCGCGGATCGGGCCCAGGGGCGCGCCGTTCCGCTCGATGACGAAGGCGGGGAGGAACTGGTCGGTCACGGCCGGATCGCGCTCCCGGATGGCCCGGATGGCCTGCTCGGCAGAGGCGAACCGCTCGCCCTTGCCCTGCACATGGGTTTCCCAGCCGAGCTTGACAATGTTCCAGTCGGCCTCGTACCGGTCCATGGTCACCTTCATGCGGCCGCCGCCGCTGGCGATGGCGTAATCCCCGCCGGACGCGTTCAACTCCTTCAGGAAAGACTCGAAGGGTACGACATACTCGAGCGCGGACTTCTCGCCCACGTCCCGGCCGTCGAGCAGAATGTGGATGCGGACAGTGGCCACGCCTTCGGCCTTCGCCTGCTTCAGCATGGCCTGAAGGTGCAGGATGTGGCTGTGCACATTGCCGTCCGAAAACAGGCCGATGAAATGAAGGGCGCCGTTCGACTCCTTCGCGCCCGCGGTGAGCTGCTTCCAGGTTTCGGTCTGCCACAGCCGTCCCGAATCGATCGCGTCATTGACCAGCCGCGCGCCCTGGGCGAAGACCCGGCCCGCGCCGATGGCATTGTGCCCCACTTCGGAATTGCCCATATCCTCGTCCGAAGGCAGGCCCACGGCCGTGCCGTGCGCCTTCAGCGTGATGTTCGGGCATTCCTTCATCAGAAGGTCCAGGGTCGGCGTGACCGCGGCGGTCACCGCGTTCCCCTCGTTCCCGGGCCCGATGCCCACGCCGTCCATCACCACGACCAGAACCGGCCCCTTGCAGCCGGCAAATCCCTTCATCCGCTTGAGTTCGCTCATGTTTTCCGTTGTTCCTTTTTCGGTTTGTGTGCGCATCGAGGCCGGCGGCCCGGAAGCGGATTTCGCGAAGACCCCCCCTTCGGCCTTCGGGAGGTCCGCCGGTCATATCTCGATCAGTTCGTATTCCATGCTTCCCAGGCCGATCTCAGCGCCGTGTTTGATCTGCGGCCGGCCGTCCAATCCCGGATAGGAAAGCTCGGCCAGCTCCTTGCCGGACTTTTTCACAATGAGGTCGAGACTCGCGGCGTCCAGGGCCACGGGGTCCGTTCCCGCGAGTATGCCGATGTCCGGCAGTATGGGCTTCTGCCTGAAGGGCATGCAGTCGCAGTCCTTTGTGACCGACAGGATGAAGTTCAGGTACACGGCCCTGTCCTGACGGCCGGTCACGACGCCCAGGGCGTGTTCGGCCATGCGCTGCTGCAATTCCACCGAGTCCCGGTTCCAGTCATGCGTGATGGCGTCGAACCGGCACACGGTCACGCATTCGCCGCACCCGATGCAGGTTTCGGGATCGATCGAGGCCCTGCCGCCGTTCAACGCGATCGCGTCCGCGGGGCAGTGCTCCAGGCACGCGCCGCATCCCGTGCAGGACTCCCGCACGACCTCAGGCTTCAGAACCGCATGCTGTCTGAGCTTGCCCTTGCGGCTGGCGAAGCCCATGCCGAGGTTCTTGATCGCGCCGCCCAGTCCAGTGGCCAGGTGGCCGGTGACGTGCGACAGCACGATCAGGCTGTCCGCGTCCCGTGCCGCGGCCGCCACGGACACTTCCTTGAAAATGCGGCCCTGTATGGGGACCGTGATCTCGTCCGAACCTTTCAGACCGTCGGCAATGATCACGGGCGCGCCCGTTTTTCCGAGCGTGAATCCCCGGTCCGCGGCGAACCGGAGATGACTGATCGCGTTGTCGCGCACGCTCTTGTAGAGAACGCAAGTGTCCGTGAGAAACGGCTGGCCCGAACAGGCGCGCACCGCCTCGACCACGGGCCGAATATACTCCGGAGGAATGGAAGTGTCGTTTTTCAATTCGCCGAAATGCAGTTTGACCGCAACCCGGTCATGGGCACGGATCCGGGACGCAATGCCTGCGGCTTCGAGCAAAGCGCGGATCTTCCGCTGAACCTCTTTCACCGGTTCTTCTCTGCCGGCTGGCGTGAAATGGATTACGGCTTTCAGATGAGAATCCTTTCAGGGGTCAGGCTGGCCAATGCCGATCGGCCGAAAAATCATTCTAACATCATTGAATTTATGAATTTCTGTCCGTAAAAGCAAGAAAAAGCCTCCCCTATCGATGATAGGGGAGGCTGTTTGTTTTTTAAAACCGGCACGGAAAATTGGATGGATCCGGTCCTATTGCCGACCAACGGCCGTGACCTTCAGCAAACCAGTCGCTCTCTTTATTTTTCGATCACATTGACGTTCTCCAGCGAGCCAGTCACACGCCCCCCATTGATCAAAATCACATCGACCCTGCGATCCGGATTGTTGACGCGGATGTCGCCTTCCACCACCGAACCATTATTAATTTCAATAACTTGGGGGTGTTCCGGATCCGAGTGCGTACTTTTGGAACGTTTGATGATGATATCGCCCTCGACCCTGCTTCCGTGATTCAGATAAACATCACCATTGTACAATAAAACACCTCCCTGAACCAGCGCGCTGTCGAGCCTGACCGGCCCGTTCACTGACTTGATGCCTCTTTTCACAACCGAGCCGGGTTCCATATCCAGAGAACCATTAACGATGTCTACTGTACGGCTCACGACAGCTTCCTCTGCAATGGAAATCCCCCCGTTCACGGATTTGAGGCCCCGGACCGTGGAACGCCTGCCGATCTCGATACTGCCGTTGACGCTCATGCATTCGCCCTGCACCCGGCAGTCCGATCCGACCCGGACATTCCCGTTCACTGAGCGGGCGCCGCGGCTTCTGCGGGATCCGTCCGGGATCCGCACATCCTTGTTCACGCTGAAATCGCAGGCCGTGAAAACCAGAAGCAGGCCGATT
>JAFGAX010000010.1 GCA_016933415.1 bacterium | reverse complement strand
TCCCTTCCGGTGAGCTTGATGAACACCGAGTCGAGGCTCGGCTCCTTGATGCCGACATTATCGATTTCCAGGCCACCGGCAGTGAGCGCCTCGAGAAAACGGCCCGTGCCCAGCGCCACCGGCAGGCTGAAAACGGCCTCGTTTTCTACCGCGGAAACGACGGTCAGGGACTTGATTCTTTTCTGAAGCCGCTCGGCCGCGGCCCTGGAGAACCGGCCCGTCACCCTGAGCAGGCGGTTCTCGCCGACGATGCGCTTGATCGCGTCCTGCGTGCCCGATGCGAGAATTCGGCCGTGGTCTATGATGGCCAGACGGCCGCACAGGCTTTCGGCTTCGTCCAGATAATGCGTGGTGTACAGAATGGTCGTGCCCTGTTTCGCGAAGACCCGGACCAGGCCGAGCATATGGTTGCGGGCCTGGGGATCGATGCCCACCGTCGGTTCATCGAGCAGGAGCAGTTTGGGCTTATGCACCATGCCCGCGGCCATGTTCAGCCGCCGCTTCATGCCGCCCGAATAGCCCGCCACGCGCTCCTTCGCACGGTCCGCGAGGCCCGTGGCCTCGAGCAGTTCATCGATCCGCCGCCGGAGAGGCGCGCCCTTGAGGCCGTACAGCCCGCCCCAGAACCGGAGATTCTCCACCGCGTTCAGCTCCTCGTAGAGCGCCACGTCCTGGGGCACGACGCCCAGATTTTTGCGGAGCGCGGGGCCGCCGGAAAGCATGTCCCGTCCGTCGAGATGGATGGCGCCCGCGTCCGGCTTGAGCAGGCCGCAGATCATGTTGATCGTGGTCGTCTTGCCCGCGCCGTTGGGCCCGAGGAATCCGAAAATTTCACCCTTTCGGATCTCGAACGAAATCCGGTCCACCGCGGTCGTGCCGTTGAAGGATTTGGCGAGGTTTTCGATTTTGAGCATGCGGACTCCGGAAAAAACGTTGGCACGTTTACACGTTGGAACGTTCTAACGTTCAAACGTTCTAACGTGCTAACGTTTATTTATACGTCCCCCCGGCCCCGGGGTTGCCTGAAAACGGACCAGGCGTCCCGGTTTCGGAACGCCTGGCGGATGTCAACGGATAAACGGCCGGTCAGTTGCCATGCCGCGCGGACCGGACCAGGCCGGTCAGCATTCGGGCCACTTCGTCCACAGCCATCAGAATCTCTTCGCTGTTCTTCAAAAAGCCGAGATCCCGGGACAATATCAGGTAGTATTTCAGTTCCTCGATGGCGTCCTGGCTCATGCGGTACGAGGCTTCCTTGTCGCGCGGATGCCGGCGCATGAAACCCTCCGCGATCTTCGCGGGGATGACCGTGGCGGTCCTGCGGATGGTCCGCGCCGTTTCCTCCCGCTCTGCCTTCGGAAATTTCCGGGTGATCGCGAACACCTCCAGCGCGAGTTTGTGCGCCTTCTGCCAGACGTTCAACTGCTGAAAATCAGTGAGCTTGTCGGCCGAAACAGGGGAGTCGTTCCTGCGGTCGTCCCGGCGGTCATTCCTGCGGTCGCCCCGGTGCTCGTTCCTCTGCTGGTTCCTCTGATCGTTGCGCTGGTCATTCCTCTGTTCGTTCCGATGCTCGTTCCTGTGTTCGCTCCGGTGTTCGTTTCTCCGCTCGTTTCCCTGGTCGTTGCCCGGAAGATCGAGTGGCGGAGCCTCCCTGTTGAACAATGACATTTCATTTCCTTTCGTTCGATGCGATGCACGTCGAAAGCCGGCCCCGGAAGGCCGCCGGATGTCCGGCGGCCGGGCTCCGGCCCTCCGGTTTCACTCGTACTGTTTTCCCACCCTCCGGTACGCTTCGCGGAAAGGCACGCCCTGTTTCACGAGCGCGTACACCCGCTCCGCGGCGAAGACCTCTTCCGTGAGCGCTTTCGCGCAGGCCGCCCCGTCCACTTCGACGCCGGTCACCACCTTCGCGAGAACGGCCAGGGACGCCGCCGCGGCGTCCAGCGCCTCCATGAGCGGCTTCTTGGTGAGCTGGAGGTCGCGGTGGTAGCCGGATATCAGGCCGGCTGTGGTCGTCTGCAGCTGGATCTGGCAGGCGAGAACCGCGTGGTACTTCGCCCGCACCAGCTCCAGAACGTCCGGGTTTTTCTTCTGCGGCATGATGGAACTGCCGGTGCAGAAGGCCTCCGGCAGGCGGACGAATCCCACCTCGGGCATGGAGAAGAAGATGAGGTCCGAGGCCATGCGGTTCGCGTCCAGCATGAACAGCGCCAGCGCGTGGACAAGGGTGGATTCGAATTTGCCGCGGCTCAGCTGAACGGCGATCGGATTCTCCTGCACGGCCGAGAATCCCGCCTCCTTCGCCGCAAGGGCCCGGTCCACTTCGAGCGGCACGCCGTATCCCGCGCCCGTGCCGAGCGGCGACTGGTCCATGCGGCCGCGGATGAAATCAAGAAGCCGCGCGTCCTCCTCCAGCGCCACGGCATATCCGCCGGCCCACATCCCGATCGACGAGGGCATGGCCTTGCGCGTGTGCGTGTAGCCGGGAATGCGCACCGCGCCGGAGCGGCCGGACAGGCTCTTCAGGCCGGCGGTCAGGGCGTCCGCGGCCGAGCGGATCCGGCCGGCCTCGTCGATGCAGAACAGGCGCAGGGCCGCCAGCACCTGGTCGTTCCGCGACCGGCCGGTGTGGATTTTCTTGCCGAGCTCGCCGAGCTTCTCCGTGAGCCGGTTCTCGATGGCGGTGTGGCAGTCCTCCATCTCCCGCGGAATACCGAACCGGCCCTCCTTCGCCAGGCCCGCGATGGCGTCCAGTTCCGCCGTGAGAAGCCGCACTTCGTCGGCCGTCAGCACGCCGATGCGGCCGAGCATTTTCGCGTGTCCCGCCGAAGCCGCGCAGTCGTACGGCACCAGCCGCAGGTCGAGCACGGGATCGTCGCCCGCGGTGAAGGCTTCGATGTCCGGGTCCGTTCTCGTCTTTTTCTGCCAGAGTTTCACCATGCGGTCCTCAAAGTCAGGGAGAAGGCGCGGATCGGCTCCAGCATGCGCTCGCGAAGCGTGTACATGTAATTGCCCATGTTGGTGCACTCGATCACGAGGTCGGTCCGGCCCAGGTCGAGCCCGACGCGGCCGTCCACGACCCTCACCGGCACGCGTTCGTCGGCGTTGTAGAGCAGGGTTTCCTCGATACGGCTCGCGAGGCGGGCGTCCAGGCCGAAAGTCAGCCGGCCGGCCTTCCATTCCGCGCCCGCGTTCAGCCGGTGTTTCGAGCGGTACCGCAGGGGACGGCCGGTGCCGCGGTCACGGGAGTCGACGAAGGTGTATCCCGCCTGCCCGGACAGCCTTCCGTTCCACAGCGACGCACGGCCGCGCAGTTCGAAGCCCTGGGTGTACGCGCTTCCGATGTTCAGAAACTGGATGTCCTGGCTGCCGGGCTTCAGGCCGACTTCGATCATTTCCCGGTAATCGCTCCTGAAAACCGCGGCATCGAGCAGGAGCACGGGATTCGGCCCGTCCAGGGCCGGAAACAGGCGGCTCAGGTCCACCGTGCGGCCCCCGCCGATCTCGGCGCTCCAGGCCCGCTCGGCCTTGCGCAGATCGAGATTCGGGCTCACATGAAAACCCGACACCGTGATATCCGCGAACACCTCGGCGATCGAAGGCGCCCGGAACCCCCGGCCGAAGGACGCACGCAGGGACGTTTCCCCGCCGGGCCTGAAGACCAGCCCGAGCCGCGGGCTGAGCTGGCCGTCCGAATACACCCCCCGGACGCGGTGGAAATCGTAACGCAGTCCGGCCGTCAGGTTCGCCCGCTGCCCGAATCGCAGGCCGTCCTCGCCGTACACCGCGAGATCGAGCGTCTCCGGGCTCCCGTAAATGTCCGACTCCGCCCGGTTGTGTGCCGCTTCCGCGCCGAACGTGGCCGCGTGCCTGCCCCACAGCGCGTCGAACTGCGCCTCCGCGCCGGTTTTGTCCGTCCGAGCCGCGTCCCGGTTGTCCTGGTAATCGTTCTTCCAGTGCGTGCGGTACCAGTTCGCCTTCAGGGTGTAGGCCAGAGACGGGTTCAGTATGTGCCGGTATGTGGCCGCCGCGTTCGACTTTTTGTAGCGGATGGAGTTGCCGTACTCGGACGGGGGCACTTCAAGAGGCCGGCTCTGGCTCAGCCACTGGGTCACCTCGCCGTGGTCGTTGTCCGTATAGCCCGCTGCAAGGTTCAGCGTGCCCCGCTCCGAAATGCGCGTCTTGACCTTCGCGCCCGCGTTCCACCGCTCAAACCATCCGTTCTGGCTGAAACCGGTTCCGCCCTTGCGGCCGGCCGTGACCGAAAGACCCACCGGGCCGACGGTGCGGCTGTGCGAAACGTCCAGGCCGGCAAAACCCAGCGGGTTCCCGAGATCCAGCTCCCCCCGGTCGAAGACGCGCCAGGTCAGAAACCGGTCCGTCCAGCGCCAGGTGTCATAGGCCGGCGTGTCGTGGAACCCGGCCGTCATCCGCACGCGCGTTTCGGGCACGGCCGAAGGGTCTCGCGTGATGACGTTCACCATGCCGGCCAGGGCGTTCGAGCCGTACAGCGCGGACCCCGCGCCCTTCACCACTTCCACGCGCTCCACTTCCTCGACCGGAATCGCGTCCCAGTTGATGCCGCCGGTGTCTCCGTTGATCAGTGGATGGCCGTCGACCAGCAGGAGCACGCGGCTGCCGGCCGCGTAATTGAACCCCGTGGATCCGCGCAGGTCTATCTGGCCGTCCGTCACGCCCATGCCGGCCGTGTTCTCCAGCACCTTGTCGAGCGTGATTGCGTTCCGCGACCGGATTTCCGCGTCTCCGACCACGTCCACGGTCACGGGCGCGTCCTCGATGGCCTGCTTCCGCTTCGAGGCCGTGACGATCTCTGCCGGCCTGCGGATCAGCGTCTGCTTCAGACGGAGCGTCACCTCGGTTGCCGAACCCGCGACGACTTCCAGCCCGGCCGCGGTCCGCTTCTCGTAGCCCATGAGCGAGGCCTCGATGTCGCGGCGGCCGGCGGGCACGGCCGTCACCTCAAAGCGGCCCGCCTCGTCCGTCACGGCCCCGAGCCAGGTTCCCTTCACCATGACGTTGACGCCCCACAGCGGCCGGCCGGTCGCTTCGTCCACAACGCGTCCCTCCAGCCGGCCGCGGTCCTGGCCGGCCCCGCTTCCGCAGACCGAAAGCAGAAAAACGCACGCGGCCGCGCACGCCGCCCGGGCGGGTCCGCGCCTCATCTCTTCCTCCCCGGCCTGAAGAACGGCAGTTCCATGCCGACATTGGCGAAATCGGCCGAAATGTTGATGCGGTCATAGGTCACCCCGTCTATGATCTCCACGGGCGAGGGCCGGGTCTGCAGGTCCGGGTTCCGGTAATACGCCCCCAGTTCCTTGACGCCGTACAGGTATTCGGGCGTGTCCGGAAACCAGATGACGAACACCCATTCGTAGACCCCGGGCTGGAGCCGGATGTGATAATCGTACAAATCGGCGTTCCTGGGGATGGTATCGCAGAGCTGGATGCCGCCGCTGAGGAAGTTCTGCAGAACGAAAGCAATCAGTCCGTCGCGGTCCGTGATGCCTTCCGGGTACTTTTTGGAGACGACGAGCACCACGTCCTTCGTCGAGTCGGGCCATGCGCCGGAGAAGGTGATGCGTCCCCGAATGCCCGAGCCCGGCTCCGAGGCGGCCGGGGACAGGCCGTGATCCGCGCAGGAAAGAAAAACCAGACAGGCGAGGATGATTGAAAGCCGGAGAACGGGTCTCAACGCTTCCTCCGGCCTGAGGGAGCGGGTTGTTTTTTCAGGATGGTCGCGGCGATCAGGCCTCCGCTTGTGGCGAAAATGGAATTGACGATAAAGCTCGATACCAGGCCGAGCAGGACCATGGCGGGGTGAAAAGCGCCCATGGACCGGATCGCCTCCATGGATTCCGCGAGTTCCTCCGGCATATCCTGCATGCCGTTCAGCATCTCGTCCAGCATGGCGGTGGAGAAATCGAGGCCGATGAGCGCGAAAAAGTAATGGAGAAATGAGCCGAACAGGGCGCCGAAAGCGCCGGCCAGAAATCCGGTCAACGCGCCTTCCGACGCGGTCAGGTTGTCGCCGGACGGAAGCGAACGCCGGAACATCCATGCCGCGAGAAATCCGCCGGCGACCACCCAGAGACAGCACAGGCAATTGCCGAGATTGAGCAGGGGCGTACGCGAAAAGAAAGCGATGAATGCGCCGCCGGCCAGGGCCGGAATCAGTTTGCCGGGCTTTTCTTGCATGTCACTCCTCTCAGGTGCGGAACTCCGGTGACGAGATCGAGCACCGCGGGCAGAAGATAAAAGGGAACCGCGGCCCCGGCCGCGAATCCGGTGAGCATTCGCAAACCGTTGGACGACTCGAACAGACCCAGGTGGGACAGCATGAAATCCACGGCCGCGGGCGCCAGGCAGACCGGAAAAAGGGCCGGTTTGGGCGTCCCGGACTTCAGGCGCTTGCGAAGAAGAAACCAGGCGGCCGTGCCTGCCGCGTATCCGGCGTAAATACCGTAACATCGGGCGCATACGGCCATGGGTTCGCCGAATAAAAAGAAGGACCGTTCCGGTATCTGATGGCACGCATTCGCGTATCCGAACCGGACGCAGGCGGGCAGGAAATCCGGACCCAAGCCCAGGCCGTTCCACACGGCAGGAACCAGGGGAAACAGCAGTCCGGCCAGAGCCGCGGCCCACGCGATAACCGCGAAAAGTCCTCTTTTCTCCATGGTTTGTAATATGTCAACAATCCGTAAAAAAGTCAAATGGTTTATCTGAGGGCCCGCATTCCCATGGAAAACATCTGGAGGCTGAAAACCATCCTGTTTTCTGAAAACACAGCGTGAAAACCCGTGAGCCGGGGTTGGACAACCGGTTTTGGAAATACACAAAACCGCGGTCAAAACATAGGCCTCCGTATCAGAAAAGAACAGCTAATCCAAAATATATATATATTTGCATGCTTACACGCAAATAATCAAGATACTTCATTTTTTCTTCTTCAACTATGGATAAATTGGCTCAAAAATTCACTAAAATCCCCGTTTTTGTGTAAAAATAGTGTAAAAATCCACCTTTTCATTGACATTTTACCGTTTATCCTTTATATTGGCTGGTCTATTCGCTGAAGCATCCTTCTCTGACGAAAGGAAATTATGGTTTCCACCTCTGAATTCCGCAATGGTCTGGTCATGCTCCTGGACGGCGACCTGTACACGATCGTCGAATTCCAGCATGTCAAACCCGGCAAGGGCGGGGCCTTTGTCCGGACACGCATCAAGAATGTCAAGACCGGCCGCGTGCTCGACAAGACTTTCCGCTCCGGCGACAAGGTCGAGGATGTCCGCCTCGAAACAAAGGTTTTCCAGTTCCTCTACAAGAGCGACCAGGATTACACGTTCATGGACTCCAAAACCTATGACCAGGTCACGCTCACCGAGGACGTGGTCGGAGACGGCCACATCTACATCAAGGAAAACCTCGAAGTTGAAATCGTGTACCACGGCGACACGCCCATCGGCGTGAATATCCCCAATTTCGTGGATCTCAAGATCGTGAAAACCGATCCCGGCCTCAAGGGCGACACGGTTTCGGGCGCCACCAAGCCTGCAACCGTCGAATCGGGCGCCGTCATCCAGGTTCCGCTCTTCCTTTCGGAAGGGACGGTCATCAAAGTCGACACCCGCACCGGCATTTACGTGGAACGGGTGAAATAACCCTGACTTCCGGGGGAACGATCATGAATCTCAATGACGTCAAAAGGCTGATCCGCCTGGTGGAATCCAGCGGCATTGACGAGCTGGAAATACACGAGGACAAGCTTCAGATACGCGTCACCAAGAACCGGCAGCCGCAGGCCGCGCCCGTCATGGTTTCGGCCCCTCCGGCCGCGCCGCAGATCCTGCAGGCCGTGCCGGCCGGCGCGCAGCAGCCCCGCATGGACGCCAGCCCGCACGGGGCCAAGGTCGAGCCGGCGCCTGCGCCGGCCGCTGACAATCTCGTTGAAATCCGCTCGCCCATGGTGGGCACCTTCTACCGGTCGCCGTCTCCGGACGCAGCCCCCTACGTGCGCGAAGGCGACAGCATCCAGCCCGGCAAGGTGCTCTGCATCATCGAGGCCATGAAGCTGATGAACGAGATCGAGGCCGAGATCACGGGCCGCATCGTCAAGATTCTCACGGAGAACGCCCACCCCGTGGAATACAACCAGCCGCTCTTCCTGGTCGAAAAGGGCTAGGGCCCCCGGCCATGCGCAAGATCCTGATCGCCAACCGCGGTGAAATCGCCCTGCGGATCATCCGCACCTGCAAGGAACTGGGCATATCCACCGTGGCCGTGTATTCCGAAGCGGACCGCGACTGCCTCCACACACGGTTCGCGGACGAGGCCGTATGCATCGGCCCGCCGGCACCCGGCCAGAGTTACCTGAAAATCCCCGGCATCATCAGCGCGGCCGAGATCACCAGCGCCGAAGCCATTCATCCCGGCTACGGCTTTCTCGCCGAGAACGCCGAATTCGCCGAGATCTGCGAATCCTCCGGATTCCGGTTCATCGGCCCGACCGCGGACATGATCATGCGCATGGGCGACAAGATCTACGCCAAGAACATGATGCGCAAGGCGGGCGTGCCCGTGATCCCCGGAAGCGACGGCGGCGTTGCGGACGAAAAGGAGGCCGCCGGGCTCGCGAAGGAAATCGGATATCCGGTCATTCTGAAGGCCGCGGCCGGAGGCGGGGGCCGCGGCATGCGCATCGTGCGGGAGGAAAAGGAGATCGCCGCGGCTTTCGCGACCGCATCGGCCGAAGCCCAGGCCGGATTCGGCAACCCGACCCTGTACATGGAAAAGTATTTCGAGAGCCCCCGGCACGTCGAGGTTCAGCTCATCGGCGACGGCAAGGGCGAAGTCATCGCGCTCGGCGAGCGGGAGTGCTCCATCCAGCGGAAGCACCAGAAGCTCATCGAGGAGTCGCCCTCCCCGGCCGTGGACGCGGCCCTGCGGAAACGCATGACTTCGGCCGCGGTGAAAGGCGCCCGCTCGGTCAACTACCGCAGCGCGGGCACCATCGAGTTTCTCCTGGACGCGGACGGCAAATTCTACTTCATGGAAATGAACACCCGCATCCAGGTGGAACACCCGGTCACGGAAATGGTCTACGGCGTGGACCTCGTCAAGGAGCAGATTCTCATCGCGTCGGGCGAGGATTTCAAGCATATCCATCCGGAGATCGAGCCCCGCGGCCACGCCATCGAGTGCCGGATCAACGCCGAGGACCCGTTCAAGGCTTTCAGGCCCTCACCCGGCAGAATCTCCAGTTTCCACGTGCCCGGCGGCATGGGCGTCCGCGTCGACACGCACGCCTACGCGGGGTATGTCATCCCCCCCTACTACGACTCGCTCATCGCCAAGCTCATCGCCCACGGCCACGACCGGCCGGAGGCCCTCCGCCGCATGATGCGGGCACTGGATGAATTCATCGTGGAGGGCGTGCCCACCACCATTCCCTTCCACAGGCAGGTCATGACGGACGACCGTTTCAACCGGGGGGACTTCAACACCCATTTTCTCGAACACTTCAAGCTGTCCGAAGACGGCCACGAAAAAACCCGCTGAAGACGCGGCTGCCGCCCGTCCAGCCGGTCTGACCCCTATTGAAGGACAATCCCATGAACGTACCTGAAGGCCTCCGTTACACCAAGGAACACGAGTGGGCCCGCCTCGAGGGCGGCGACGCGGTGATCGGCATCACCGATTACGCCCAATCCGAACTCGGAGACATCGTCTTCGTCGAAATGCCGGCCCCCGGCAAAAAAACCGAACAGGGAAAATCGTGCGCCTCGATCGAGGCGGTCAAGGCGGTTTCGGACCTGTTCGCCCCGCTCTCAGGGGAATTGGTCGAAGTGAACAAGGATCTCGAAGCATCGCCCCAGCTGGTAAACCAGGATCCGTACGGAAAGGGCTGGATCCTGAAAATCAGGCTTTCCGACAAGGCCCAATGGGACGGCCTGATGCAGGCCGCGGAGTACATGAAACTGATCGGCTGACCGGTCCGTCCGGACGGTTGTCGCGTGCCGTTTCATGTCCGGCCCCTCCCGGCCGGGGAATCGCTGTTCGCCGTCAGCGACGGGCCGTGGACCGCGGGCGCCGTTTCGGAATCTTGCCGGAAACGACGGAACGGAAACGGGATTTTCCCCGGGAACCATGACCGACGTCATCCAAATTCATCCGGACAATCCCCAGCATCGGCTGATCATCCGATGCGTCGATGTGATCCGCGAGGGCGGCGTTGTGGCCTATCCGACGGACTCGGGTTATGCGCTGGGCTGTCACCTCGGGGACAAATCGGCCCATGACCGGATCTGCCAGATCCGCCAGGTGGACGCCCACCACAACTTCACGCTCCTGTGCCGCGATCTGTCCGAGGTTTCCTTATACGCCGTTTTCGACACACCCGTGTACCGCCTGCTCAAGGCCCATACGCCGGGACAGTACACGTTCATCCTGCAGGCCACCCGCGAAGTGCCCCGCCGGTGCATCCATCCCAGGCGGAAAACCATTGGTCTCCGCGTGCCCACCCACCGCATCGCACGCGACATTCTCGCAACGCTCAACGAACCCATGCTGACGACCACGCTCATCCTGCCGCCGGACGACGACCCCCTCGCGGATCCGGATGAGATCAGCCGCCGCCTCGACGGCCGCGTGGACCTGATCGTCGACGGCGGATGGACCGGATCGAGGCCCACCACGGTCGTGAATCTCATGGAATTTCCCTATCGCGTCCTGCGCCGCGGAGAGGGCGACCCCACTGATTTCGAATAATCCCCGCGCACGCAGGGGCCGGCCGGCCCGGATGGGGACGCGGATGGAAACGCGGTCGGGCACTGCCGGACCGGAAAGAGAGGAGACACCAGTGAAAACGATTGA
>JAFGAX010000094.1 GCA_016933415.1 bacterium | reverse complement strand
TCCAGGGACAAGGCCTCCACGCTGTTCAAGCTTGACGGTTGACGCCATGAAAACGAGCTCTCCGGCGGCCAGGCGCGCGGCCGCAATTTTTCTCCTGTCCGCCGCGGTCATTCTGTCCGGCGGCGGGCTGATGCGCAAAGGAATGGACGCCGCCGGGCTGGGCCGGGTGAAGGCGTCGAACGATGCCTACTTGTCGGCCTCATTCGACAAGACCCTGAAAACATTTGCCGTGATCTCGGCCGTGAAAGTCGGCCTGGCCGTGGTGCAGGGGTCGGACGTGGGAATCGGCTTCAATCTCGAAGTCGGGAATGTGGTCCAGTCGGCCTATGACTATGTGGACATCGCCTGGCGCGTGGTGCTCGCCTGCGCCGCGGTTCTGCTGGGCACCCGGTACCTGCTCCAGGCGGCTGACCTGCTGTCGCCCTGGTTCCTGGCCGCGACATTCGCCGCGATACTGCTCGGCTTCGTTACGGCGTGGACTTTGCCCCGGCTCCGGTTTCTCCGGACTTTTCTCCGCGACGCCGCATGGATGGCCGGACTCGTGACCGTCGCCCTGACGCTCGTGGTCCCCTTTTCGGTCGCAGGCGGACACTGGCTCTCGAAGCGCATCACGCGCCCGTCCATCGAACAGGCCCATGACGGATTCCAGCGGATTCGAACGGAGCTGGAGGGGCCCCGGGACGGGCGGTCGGGCCTGTGGGGGAAGATCACCGAGGGCAAGGAAAAAATCGAGCGCGTCGTCGCCGTCGTGGCCCGCCGGACCGGCGAGCTGACCGAATGGGTGCTGAAGCTCATCGCGGGATTCGTGTTCGACTGCATCGTGTTTCCGGCCGCGGTTTTTCTCGTCTTGTACGCGGCGGTTCGCAGGGGGGCCGGCGTCATCCGGGACCACCGGAAGCGCCGGGAATTCAGGTCGGATCTCACGGAGGCCCTGCGGCCGGGACGTATCAACGACTGAACGATTCCGGTGTGGTCCCGGCCCGTCCGATGCCCGGACGGCTGTCCGGTTTCAGTGCCGGTGGAACAAGACAGGAGATGAACATGCGACGATCCACAATGGTTTCCGTTTATGCCATGCTGGTTTTTCTGGCCGCCGCGGCTTTCGGCCAGGCGCCGTCTATCCGGACCGAATCCGACTACAACGGGTGGGGCTGGAACGCGGTCGTTATGTCCAACGGACTTGTCACCATGGCCACCATGCCGGACATCGGAGCCCGCGTGATGCAGTACGACCTGGGCGACTTCGCGACCCTGTATGTCGCCGCGGACCTCATCGGCCAGACGCACACGCCTGCGAGGGGCGGCCTGTACCAGTACGGCGGATTCAAGAACTGGCCCTCGCCCCAGTCGAAATGGAACTGGCCGCCGCCGCCCACTCTGGATTACGGCAAGTATACGGCCGAGATCGCGGCGGACACGCCGGATTCGGTCGCCGTTTTCGTGGCGAGCCCGGTCGAGCAATGGCTGGCCCCGAACATCCGATTTGAGAGGCGAGCCACGATTTACCGGGGCACGAGCCGGGTCCGCATGGAGCAGACCATGATCAACGAGGGCACGGCTTCCGCGGAATGGGGCATGTGGGACATCACCCAGGTCATCGTTCACCACCCGGGCGAGCGGGATTATGAGAATTTCTGGGCCTATTTCCCGATCAACCCGAAAAGCGTTTTCGGGTCGGATGGCGTCCGGTGGGACAAATCCTCGGCCGCCTGGACGGGCGAGGTGGCGGACGGCGTGTACGGCGTGCAGTATAGGGCCGAGGGAAAGAAAATATTCGCGGATTCGCACAAGGGATGGATCGCCTACGCGAACCGCAGGGATTCGATTGTGTCCGTGAAGACATTCGACCTGTTCGAGGGCAATTACCCGGACGAGGGCGCGCATGTCGAGGTGTGGATCAATTCCAGCCCCGCGTACATGGAGGTCGAGGTCGTGAGCCCGGTGGTCCGGCTGTCTGCCGCCGCGTCCGGCGCCAACCGGTACACGTTCACCGAGAACTGGTGGCTGACCCGCATGGTGGACCCGGTGCTCGACGTCACGCCCGTGGGCGCGCTGGCCGAGCACATGGTCTATGATCCGATCGGGCAGAGACTGATGGGCCGGTACGGCGTTTTTTATGAAGGGACCGCAAAGGCCGCCTTTTTCGGGAACGGAACGCTGATCGCGGAAGGCGCGGCGCATTCCGTCTCCCCGCTCCGGCCTTTCATGCTCGAGGAGACCGTGGCCCTTCCCGTTGGAGCGGACAGCGTCGCGCTCCGGATCTTCGATGGAAACGGCGTCCTGCTCGGCGTTCTCGACGACCGGACCCGCTTCGAGCTGACAGGCGTCGGGGACCGGGGCCGGACGGACGGGGCCGGCGCCTCCGGTTTCGGGATCGGGCCCAATTATCCCAATCCCTTCAACGGCGAAACGGTGATTCCGTTCGACATCCCGGCTCCGTCGGAGGCGTCGCTCCGCATCCTGACGACCGGGGGCCGTGAGGTCGCGCGGCTTGTCGAAGGGCGGCTTGAAGCCGGGATGCATCGCTGTGTGTGGCGGCCCGCGGATTCGGCCAGCGGATTGTTCGTGGCAGTGCTCGATGCGGGCGGCGTGCGCCGGACCCGGAAACTGCTTCTCGTCAATTGAAGACCGGCTCCGCGGCCGACCGGAATGGATTCCCGCCCGGCCGCGGCAGAAGACGATTCCCCGCCGGGGGAGGAAGGAAAGGATGAGATGAAAAAACAATACCTCAAGACCAAGAACGCCTGCAAGGTCACTTTCACGCTCGCCAAGGAGGCGGTCAAGGGCGCCGGTACCGTACACCTGGCGGGCGAGTTCAACGGCTGGGATCCCCAGGCCGCGCCCATGAAGCGCATGGCCAACGGATCCTTTCAGATCGCGCTCACGCTCGAATCCGGACGATCCTATCAGTTCCGGTACCTGATCGACGGCCGCACCTGGGAGAACGACTGGTCTGCCGACCGGTATGTGCCGTCCTCTTTCGGGGCGGATGAAAATTCCGTGGTGGACGTGTAACCCGGCATCGGCCGGACGGGGCGATATGCTGAAACACTACCGGATCGAGGGCGGCAGGGTCATTGCGGGCGGGAACGGCAGGGGCGGCATTCTGGTGTTCGTGAATCCCGATGAAGCCGAGCGGGTCATGCTCACGCAGAAGCTGCGCATCGACGAGCACACGCTGAATTCCGCGCTGGACCCGAACGAGCTGGCCCGCATCGAGTTCGAGCCCCGGCACGCCGCCATCATCACCAAGAGGCCCAAGCGATACAGCGCGGAGGACAATTTCCTGTTCAATGTATCGTCCGTGGGCATGTTCCTGTTCAGCGGGAGGCTCGTCATCGTGCTGAACGAGGATATTCCCCTGTTCGAGGGGAAGATGTTCGGCCGCGTGAAGTCCCTCCAGGAGCTGGCGCTCAAGATCATCTACCGGTCCATTTTTCATTTCGAAGAGCACCTCCGCGTCATCAACATGTGCAGCGAGGATCTCGAGCATGAGATCAACAAGGCCATGGAAAACCGGACCCTGCTCAACCTCTTCACCCTGGAGAAGAGCCTGGTGTACTACCTGAACGCCATCGGATCGAACGGGCGCGTCATCGACCGGCTCAAGTCCTGCGCCGGCCGGCTCCGCCTGACCGCCGAGAGCGTCGATCTGCTCGAGGACCTTTCCATTGAAAACACCCAGTGCCTCGAACAGGCCCGCATCTACTCGGAGGTGCTGGCGGGCCTCATGGACGCCCGGGTCTCCGTGGTTTCGAACAATCTGAACGTGCTGATGAAGACGCTCAACATCGTGATGATCGGCCTGATGGTGCCGACCTTTCTCGTCAGCCTGTTCTCCATGAACGTTCCGATCCCCCTCTCGGAAAGACCGTTCACGTTCTGGCTCTTGCTGGCGGCCTCGGGGTGCCTGTGCCTCGGGGTGGTCCTGGTCAGCAAGCTCAAGCGCTGGTGACCGGTCCGGAGGCTTCCGCCGGTCCGATCGGCGCGCGTCAGCGGACACCCCTTTCATGACCGCATCCCCCACTCGCATTATTGTCGCAGGCGGCGGCCCCGCGGGCCTGATCGCGGCGGGCCGGGCCGCGGAAAACGGCACGTCCGTCGTTCTGCTCGAAAAGATGCCCCGTCCGGGGCTGAAGCTCGGCCTGACGGGAAAGGGCCGGTGCAATCTCACCAACATCGCCCCGCTCGAAGAATTCATCGGGCATTTTCAGCCGCACGGCCTTTTCCTCCGCCAGGCGTTCCACCGGTTTTTTTCGGACGATCTGCTCCGCTTTCTTGAAACACTCGGCGTCGCCACGGTCACGGAGCGGGGCGGACGCGTTTTTCCGGAATCGCAGGATGCCGGCACCATCGTGTCCGCACTGGTCCGGTGGGCCGAAGGCTCGGGCGTCCGCATCCGGACCGGGTCCCGCGTGCAGGGCCCGGTGCTCGAGGGAGGGCGTGTTACGGGAGTGCGGTGGACAGGCGCAGACGGCGCGCCAAGAACGGAAACGGCGCATGCCCTGATCGTGGCAACCGGCGGGCTGTCCTATCCAGGCACCGGATCGACCGGAGACGGGTACGGATTCGCGAGAACGGCCGGGCATGCGATCGAGGATACACGTCCCGCGCTGGTGCCCCTGGTCACGGCCGGCGGCATTGCGGCCCGTCTGCAGGGACTCCCGCTGAAGAACGTGAAACTCACGCTGATCGTCGACGGAAAGGCGGCGGTCTCCGGTTTCGGAGAAATGCTGTTCACGCATTTCGGGCTGTCCGGTCCGATCGTGCTCACCGCGAGCCTCGCGGCCGTGGACGCGCTCAGGCAAAAGAAATCCGTGGAGGCGGGCATCGACCTGAAACCCGCCCTGGACGAGGCCAAACTCGACCGGAGGCTGCAGCGGGACCTGCGCGAGCACGGTCGCATGGAAGCCGCCAATGTGCTGAAACTGCTCCTTCCGCGGAGTATGATCCCGGTCTGCCTCGAACTGTGCCGGATCGATCCGGCCAGACCCGGGCACCAGGTCACGGCGGAAGAGCGGAAGCGTCTGCTCGCGTGGCTCAAGGATTTCCGCCTGACCGTGACCGGGCACAGGCCCGTCTCGGAGGCCATTGTCACGGCCGGCGGCGTCCGGCTTTCCGAAGTCGATCCTCGGACCATGGAATCGCGTCTCGTCCGGGGGCTTTATTTCTGCGGGGAGGTGCTGGATCTGCAGGCGGACACGGGCGGGTACAACCTGCAGGCCGCGTTTTCCACGGGCAGGCTGGCGGGGGAGGCGGCGGCGCGGTTCCGTTCTTGATACCATGGAACACGGATTGAGCGGATGAAACGGATTCTGACGGATCAGGATGAATGAATGGGGTAATTCTTTGATCCGGATTGCATGCATATTCCGCTCAACAGTGTCGAACGCCGTAAATACTCTCCCCGCTGAAAATATTTGACTTTGTTCCTTCCTTTTGATAAGTTAAAGAGAATCCAAGGCTTCGGACCGCTTCCACTCACCCGCCAGGAGCGTATATGGCTTTTATTCCCACCACGGAAAAGAACCGGCGCGAAATGCTCGAAGTCATCGGCGTCGCATCCATTGATGAACTGCTGGCCGCGAATGTGCCGGAAGACCTGATGTTCAAGGGCGAGCTGGACATCCCGGCGCCGCTCTCCGAGCTGGAAGTCGAAAAACTGCTGAGGGAAATCGCGGATCAGAACGAGCATGCCGGAACCCATGTCTGCTTTCTGGGCGGCGGGGCCTATGACCATTTCATCCCCTCGGCCGTGAAACACGTTGTGTCGCGGCCGGAATTCTACACGTCCTACACGCCCTATCAGCCCGAAGTGGCGCAGGGCAATCTGCAGGCCATGTATGAATACCAGAGCCTCATCTGTGAACTGACCGGCATGGACGCGGCGAACGCGTCCATGTACGACGGAGCCTCGGCCCTGGCTGAAGCGGCCCTGATGGCCCAGGCCCACAGCGGCCGCACGGAAATACTGGTCCCCCGGTCGGTCCATCCCTGGTACCGGCGGGTGATCCGCACGTACTGCAGCAGAAGCGGCATCACGGTGAAGGAAATCCCGGTCCGGGAGGGCACCGTGGATCCGGCGGCTCTGGCCGCGGCCTGCGGCCCGGATACGGCGGCCGTGCTGGTACAGCATCCCAACTTCTTCGGCCTGCTCGAGCCCGTGACGGAAATCGAGCCCGTGGTCCACGGCGCAGGAGCGCTGCTTGTCACCTCGTCCGATCCGATCGCGCTCGGCCTGCTGGAGCCGCCGGGCGCCTTCGGCGCGGATGTGGCGACCGGCGAGGGGCAGGCGCTGGGGAATCCCCTGAATTTCGGAGGTCCTTACCTCGGTCTTTTCGCGGTCAAGCAGGACCTGATCCGCCGCATGCCGGGCCGTCTCGTGGGCGCGACGCAGGACAAGCAGGGCAGACGCGGTTTCGTGCTCACGCTTCAGACGCGCGAACAGCACATCCGGCGCGAAAAGGCCGCTTCGTCGATCTGCACCAATCAGCAGCTCTGCGCGCTGGCCGCGACGGTTTATCTTTCGCTGATGGGCAAAGCCGGACTTCCCAGGGTCTCGGAACTGTGCCTCCAGAAAGCCCATTATCTCGCGGACCGGCTGTCCGCGATACCGGGTTTCGGGCTGATGTTTCCAGGACCGTTTTTCAAGGAATTCGTTCTCCAGACGCCCGTGCCTCCGGCCCGCGTCATCCGCGCGATGCAGGAGGAGAAGATATTCGCGGGCGTGGATCTTTCCCGTTTCGATTACGGCATCTCCAACGGCCTGCTCATCGCGGTGACGGAGAAACGGACACGGGAGGAGATGGACCGCTTCAGCCGGCTGATGGCGAAGCATTTCGCCGTGCGAAGGCCCGGCCCCATTGTTCAGAAGAAGGGGGATCCAGAAATGGCGGCATCCAAAAGCAAGACCACGAAGAAACCCGCGGCCAAGAAGCCCGCAAAGAAGCCCGCAAAGAAACCCGCGGCCAAGAAGTCCGCAACCAAGAAGCAGTTGGGACGCAAACGGACACTCCGCAATCCGGCGCGGGTCAAGGCGATGCGCAAGAGCGGCCGCGGGCTCGCGGGAATGCATGAAAAGGCAAAGATCAGGAGGCGCGGAAAAGGCGGCAAAAAGCGATGAAACAGACATGCCTCGGCAGGATGGCGGCTCTCGGAGCGGTTATTCTTCTGGCCTCCTGCGGCCACAAAAAGGAACCGGCCGAAGGATTCAGGGCCGCGACCGAGGAGTCGCCGGCCGCCTCGGTTTTGGTCCCTGCGCCGCGATGGACGAAGACGATCGCCCTGATAGGCCGGGAAACAGGATCCGGTGCGGAGCAGGCGCTGTTTGACGAATTCGGACGATCAGTTGCGGACCGCCTGAAAGGCTTCCGCGTTCCGCGATGGGCTTCGGATATGCCGGCGTCCGCCACGGATGTCAAGGCGGATTTACTTTTGGATTGCGGCGTGCGGATATCCGGAGACACGGCTGTCTGGGATCTGAGCGTCGTGGATCCGGCATCGAAGCGTTCCGTCTGGAACCAATCCTCGCGTCTTCCGGTCGAGGAATTCGAACGGGCGGCCGAAGCCGCGGCGGGACGCGCCGCGGCTCTTGCGGGCACAGGCGGAGATGCCCCGGCCGGGGATGCCGGTTCCGGTTTTCCGGAAAAGTCCCTTTTTCTGATTTGTCTCAGGGCCGGAGCGGCCGGGGCTTCGGGCACGCGGCAAGGGATCGATTCAGCGGTCCGGGACTACAAAACCGTGCTCAGGCAGGATTCGACGTTTCTGCTCGCCTGGCGCGGGCTTGGCCGGGCGTATCTCGATATCGTCCTAACCGGACTGGACCGGAACCGCGTCTGGCCGGAGCTTGCGAAGGATGCCGCGTTGCGTGCCCTTCGTATCGATTCGACCGACGGCCGGGCGCGCGTTTTACTCGGCCGTATTGAAGCGGAAAGGGGAGATTTCCGGGCCGCAGTCCGGGAGGCGAAGCGCGCGGCTGCGGACCGGCCGAATGATCCCGAAGCCTGGATCCTTCTCGGCCAGGCGGAGGGACAGGGACTGGCTGATTACGAGCCCGCGATCGATGCGTTCCGCCGCGCGTTGGAACTGGATCCCGCATCAGTCGAGGCGGCCTCGAGTCTGGCTGTCTTGTTAACGGGATCCGGCAGGGCAAAGGAAGCAACCAATGTTCTGAAACGCGGGCTGCTTCTGGATCCCGAATCGCCGATGCTTCGGACGGTTCTTTCTTTGACCCGGCTGGTTGCGGGCGATATACCCGAAGCCCGGGCTGAAATCGGTGAAGCCCTGTCATCCGCGGGAGAGGATCCCTTTGTCCATGCGATCCATGCCATGATTCTGGCCCGGTCCGGCGAAATGGACGCGGCCTTGGAAGAGGTGACGCTTCGAGTCGAGCCTTATGCAGGGAACATGGCCTCTTTGCATGTTTCGGTTGCGGCTGTTTACGCGCTTCTGGGGCGCAACGGAACGGCCGTGGAATCCCTTGAAAAGGCGCTGAATTTCGGATACATCGATTA
>JAFGAX010000093.1 GCA_016933415.1 bacterium | reverse complement strand
TCCATCGAATCCGGGGTCATCACGCCCATCAGCGCTGAATACGGAATGTTGACCACGGTATAGGTCATGATCATCAGGGAGTAGGTGATGTAGGCATACACGAGCTTGCCGGTCATGCCGAATCCCGGGGTGGTGAAGGTGAGCACGCCGATGATGCCGATGGGAAGCGCGCCCCAGATCAGCCAGGGCCGGAACTTGCCCCATCTGCTTTCCGTCCGGTCCGCGATGAGTCCCATCAGCGGGTCATTGGCCGTGTCAAAGATGCGCACGACGAGGAACATGGTGCCGGCCGCTGCCGCGGAAATGCCGAACACGTCCGTATAGAAGAAGAGGAGGAAATTCATGAACATCTGCCAGTAGAAATTGGAGGCGGCGTCTCCCAGGCCGTACCCGATTTTTTCCTTGACTGAGAGCCGGTTGGAGCGGGGTTCCATGAGGACCTCCAGGGTCGGAGATGAACGGAAGGGGCAGGCGGAATTCCGCCATGGGGTCGTCCTTCCGCCTCCGGAAAATGGATCGGGGGCGGCCGGACGCTTCGGATTAAAGTAGAGATTTTTTAACGGATTGTCAAGGGAGAGGTTGGCCCGAGGGTCCGGCTCCGGGGTCGGGTCACAATGGAGCCTTTTGGAGGGCGGCCTGTCACCGGAAGGCGCCCCCAGACCGGAAAAGGCTCCGGGAGGTTGAGAACCTCCCGGAGCCTTCCGGACTGAGGCTTGAAAACAGAACGTGCCTGCCACCTTTAAGGTGCCAGGCACGTCGGGATTCGATTGAACCGGCCTCCCGCGGGTTCTGGAAACCCGCGGGAGGCCCGCATGTCCCGGGAGCGGCGGCCCCTAGGCCACAGTTTTCGACCCCGGGGTCAGAAACGCTCACCGCGTCACGCCCCATTCCAGCTCCACCTTCCATTTCCTGTCCGAAAGCTTTTCCCGGAACACTTTTCTCGGATACCCCGACAGGAAGTAGCCGTTCGCCGTGAGGTTCAGCATATAGCTGTGCCAGAAGACCACGGGGATATCCGTGTGATCTCCGGTGAAAGCGGTGCAGGCCGTTTCCCGTCCGCGACGCCATTCGATCCGAAAAGGATCTTCGACCTTGATTTCACCCTTGACCGGGATCCCCGCTTCCCAGACCAGTTCCTGCTCGGGCGTGATTTCCGGAGAGGTGTGGTACTGCACGAACGGATTGTCCAGGGTTTCAATACGGTTCCGCCGGACGAATTCATTGAGTCTGCGGATCGCCTCGTCTTCCTGCTTCCAGCTTCCCGTCATGGGGAGGAGAAGCTCCTGCCTGTCCGTGTTCGACCGAGTGAATATCCTGACTTCCGGAAGCGGGTCGGTCCTCTTTTCGACGGGGATCTCGATTTCTATTCTTTCAGGGATCCGCTGATCGGACGGCACGCCGCTCACCCAGATCATGACGTTCGGGTATTTCGGACTGTAATCGTTGTGAATCATCCAGGACGCGAGCCTCACGTTCAGGGCTTTCTGATCCATGTTATTCGTGAAATGGATGCGGATCACGCTCCTGGCCGGGATTCGGAGGCAGCGGAACGGCGCTTTCACGGCGACGCTGTCCTTCACCGGAAAGCACGCCTCCCAGCGGAGTTCCAGGGTGTTCACGGTCTGGTCGTTGTAGAACTGCCGCGTGAACGCGGTCCCGTCAGCCGGGATGCCGTTGGCGGCCATGTAATTCCGCAGTTTCTCGAAAACCGCTTCATGCTGGGCCATGGATCCTCCGGCCGGGAGCAGAACCGCCCAGTAGGGATTTGTCGACTCGACCCGGAAGAGCGGCTTGGATTCGCCGGCAGCCGAAAAACCGGAGAAAAAGCCGGAGAGTCGTTCTTTCCATCCGGGGACGGAATCGGGCGCCTCTGAATTTCCCATGCTGGAAACTTCCGCGGCGATGTCGGAACGGATGATCGATGCATTCGTGAATCCGTTCTTCACCGCTTTCTTCAGCAGAATCTCGGCCTCCTCGAACGTCCGGCAGTCCCCGACGCGGATCATGCGATTCGGCGGTTCGAATATCAGGTAAACCGGCGTTTTCAGTTTCGACATGGCTTCGTTCCATGTCTTCTGTGAGATTTTCTCCTCGGTCGTGGAAACAAGCTGGACGCGGTATCCCCGGGCCGTTCCCGCGCCGCTGACCGTTCCGGATGCCGCCCCGGAGGAGGCGGACCGGTCAGTCCTTGTTTTCCGGGTTTCGAACTGACTTCGGCGGAGTTCATCCTGATCGGGTTGACCCGTCGTGACGGGCTGCCCCTCCCATGACGCCATGGCCGCACCAAATGCCTGCATGTCCTGTGCGAACTTCACGTCGGACGTCACGGGCACGAACCATTCCTGGTTCCGGACATCCATCCGGCCCCATCTCGAGGACTCCTCCCAGGACTGGCCGAGCGGCCCGGCGATCATGTGCCCCTTGAAGATCACCTGCCAGATGAAGGGCATGAAGGGGAATTCCGTGTTCAGCGGGCCGGAGAAGGACGAGCACGCGAGGCTGTCCTTTTCCTGGTGCCGCACGCCGAAAGGCGGATCCACGCGGAGGATCTCGGAACCGGGCGACGGCTCGAGTTCGCAGCCGATCTCCCACTGAAACGCGTCCGGCGCCGTTTTGGACGGATCGCTGTGGAAAATCCGAAACCAACGGTCCGTGGTTTTCAGCCCGTTTTCCCGGATGCAGCGTTTCATCCGCTCTCTCGCTCCGTCGAACTGCGAATAGGGGCCGGTCATGGGGAGCACCAGGGCAGTGACCGCTTCCGTTTCACGAATTTTCACGTCCAGGCCGGGGTATGATTCCCCGGGCCGCAGGACCTGTATGCGCCATTCCATGTTCGTCCAAGGGGGCTCCGACTCATCCCAGTTCCGGAACACGGTCACCACCGGGGGGAAGGCGGGAATCCATCCGGAGTCCTGCAGGGTCTTGATGATCGTCTCCCGTGTGTACAAACCGGAGAAAAATTGGTAGCCCCATTTCACAACAGCCTGCTGGAGTCGCGGGATATGGACGGTTTCAAGGGGCGGCTTCGCCTCCGTGGACGGAGAAACCGGACACCCCACTTCCCAGATGCTCCAGCTCTTGGGCACTTTCTGACCGTCCGTCCACACGCGCATGAAGAATTCGCCGCGGGCCTTGATCCCCTGTTTCCGCATGAACTCCTGAAGCTCGGACAGCGCAGTTTCGAAATCGGTGACACCGCTGCTCGGAAAAGTACTGAAGCCGATCTTCGGCAGGATCACGACGGTCGCGGGCTCCGTCTTTTCCACCCGGAAGCGCAAACCGGATGCCTTGACGGAATCGCTTGCCCCGACGTCGAACGCGACCGGAGCCTCGGTGCTGAATTCGATCCTGGGAGACGGTTCGTCCGGCAGGAGGGACACGGTGCGGGGCGACATGGGCAGAAAAGCGGCCGCGGCGCATACGCTCGCGCTGACGGATGCGACTGTGATCCACTTCCCCCGTTTCCAGACGTCCTTTTCCAGCCATTTCAGGCGCGACACCAGCCGGAACGGCTCCTCGAAAACGCCGAGCAGGCCGAGGCCGGGTTCCACATTTTCGGTCAGCAGGTCCTTCGCGGTGTTGAGCAGGGTGTCGCGGTAGCCGCGTGTTTTCTCGCGTAGCACTCCGGCCACGCTGAGATCACAGCAGATCTCGCGCACGTGCTTCATCTGGCGGCGCGCCCAGATCAGCAGGGGATTGAACCAGTAAACCACGTGGAGAACCAGGTAGAGGCCATGCGTCCACAAGTCGCCCCGCTTGAGATGACTGAGCTCGTGCAGGAGCACATGCCGGGCCTCCTCGCGGGACAGGTTTTTCAGATAACCCGACGGGAGCAGGAGCACGGGCCTGAACATGCCGTACACTGCGGGCGTGGCCGCGTCAGGAGCGAACACAATGGCAGGGACGCGGCCCAGCCGGAGCGTGTTCGCGGTTTCGACCAGCATCCGGTAAAACCAGTCCGGAATGCGGTCATCCCGGTGCATGCGGTGCCAGCGTCTCAGGCGCGCCATTTTCAGGATCAGCAGCAAGGCGAACACGGCCATGCCGCTGATCCAGACGAGGAAGGCCCAGGTTTTTCCGGTCAGACCCGCGGCCGAACCGCCGTCCAGCCGGGCTGCGGCCGATGCCGGGGGCTTGGATGCGGCGCCGGAGAAGGGCGTGAGGTCAGGGCTCCGGGCCGTTTCCGGTCCGGATTGCACGGAGGAAGCGGCCGGCACGAGCTTTTCAACCGCGGT
This sequence comes from bacterium, assembly GCA_016933415.1. Taxonomy (GTDB): domain Bacteria; phylum Zhuqueibacterota; class QNDG01; order QNDG01; family DTFT01; genus JAFGAX01. The sequence goes on along the minus strand of JAFGAX010000093.1, from coordinate 8,607 downwards.
TCCGGTCACCGCGGACCGGAGCCCCGGTTCGATGCGGGAGAAAACGCTGACCGGCGAGGCCAATGTCGGGGGCAGGAGCAGTTTCAGGAGCACCAGCAACCACACCGCGTACCGCACCTGCGGCCACACCCAGCGCCGGCCGGCCCAGTCCAGAATACCGATCAGGACAATGAGCAGGCTGACCTGCCAGAACATCGGCGCCATCCAGGCCCACCAGAGTCCGGCCCATTCATTTATGGTCGCGATCATCTGATTCTCCTTTCCTGTCCGCGTTGCGGAGCATGCGTATCAGTTCCTTGCGTTCGCGGTCTGAAAGTTTGCGGTCCTCGATGAGAAAACTCATCAGCGGCGCCACGGCGCCGTCGAGCATACGGTCGACGACGTTCTGAAGCGCGTTTCTGCGCGTCATCTGCTGGTCCACCAGGGGCGTGTAAAAGCTGGTGTTCCCGCGCTTGGTCTCGGCCACGGCTTTCTTGACGGCCAGGCGGGTCAGCATGGTCTTCACCGTGGTGTACGCCCAGCGGACGTCCTCGTCCAGGGAATCAATGATCTCCCTGGCAGTAGCGGGATTTTTCTTCCACAAGGCGTTCATGATCTGCCATTCGGCTTCGGACAGTTTCATAGGGGCTCTCCTTGTTTTCTACAACCGTAAAAAATATACTACATCCGTAGAAGATTGTCAAGCGATATTTTACATTTGTAGAAGATCGGCTCCGACCCCCGCGGCAACCCCGGGGTTGACCCCGGAGTCGAAAATTCGTATTTTAAGACCCATGCCCGACGTCCATGAAATCCAATGCAAGACGCTTCTGAACAAGTCCGGCATTCCGGGAATCGACTATTCGGTCAATCCGTACACGGGTTGCCTGCATGCCTGCTCCTATTGCTATGCCGGTTTCATGGCCAGGTATACGGCGCACGGGATGGCCTGGGGGACTTTCTGCGATCCCAAGATCAATGCGGCCGGTGTGCTCGAAAAGGAAATCCGGAAACGGCCGCCCGGCCTGGTTTCCTTATCCACGGTCACGGATCCCTATCAGGCCGCTGAAAGCAAGTACGGCCTGACGCGCGCGATCCTCGGCCGCCTTGCGGATTCCGATTTCACGGTTTCCATACTCACGAAATCCGGACTTGTGCTCCGCGACTGCGACATCCTGAAACGGTTCGGGAAAAACCGGATCGAGGTCGGTTTCAGCATCAACACCGCAGACGAGACTGTCCGCATGGCTTTTGAGCCCGGCGCACCGCCTGTATCCGACAGGCTCGATGCGCTCCGCCTTCTGCACAACGCGGGCATCGCCACCTGGGTGTTCATCGCGCCTGTTCTGCCCGGATTGACGCTCCGTTCGCTCGAAGTTCTTCTGCCGATTCTGGAGAAACACGCGGACCGTGTTCTGATCGACGGGCTCAACATTAAAGCCGGGAACTGGAACGGAATCGTGACGGCCGCGGGGCGGTTGGATCCCGCGGCGGCCGCCGCATGGAACAATCCTTCTTTCGTGGAACGGGAAAGACGGAAAGAAATGGATTTGATCGCCGGAACGCTTGCGGAGCGGTTGGGCCGGAAGACCGTATCAAGGGTTTAGGTATACGAATCTGTCGGGCGGGACCGGTTGACCGCGTGTCGGCCGTCTGACCGCTTTTGGCGATGCCGAAGTGACAGAACGCAGAATCGCATGGCGATCTCAGAAACGAATGCCCGGAGGCCGGAAGGCGGGATTTCGGGAATTTGCGCAAATTGGTTAAAGAATTGCAATTTTTGGCTTTCTTTTCTGATCCTTGTGTTTTAATTTAGAACCGAAACAATCATTCCTCATCCCTGGTGACTCATTGTAACTCATTTTCTGCAGGAAAAGTTTTTGAGTAGAGAATGTTAATTTGTTGTTATGTTTTATAGCGTTTAAGTAATCCATTACTTTGGCGTTTAATTTTCATAAGGAGGCAGTCATGCGGGCGCAAGGATTCTTGGATCGTCTCCAGTGGAGCGGTCTGTGCCTGGTTTTTGCCGCGACCATGGCATTCGCAGGCAACACGGGAAAGATCTCCGGTGTTGTTACGGATGCAGACGGCCGCACCGGGCTCCCCGGAGCAAATGTCATGATCGAAGGCACCGCGATCGGGGCCGTGGCCGACCTGGATGGTCGTTTCGCCATTCTGAACATCCCGCCCGGCACCTACCGGGTCAGGGCCAGCATGATCGGCTATCGGACGATGATCGTTCAGAACGTCCGGGTCTCCGCCGACCTCACGACCGCGCTCGACGCGGCGCTTCAACCCACCACACTCGAGTCGAGCGAGACCGTGACCATCACGGCCGAGAAACCGCTGGTCCAGATGGACAAGACGTCGTCGCTCGTTTCCGTGAGCAGCGATGAAATCAGGAACCTTCCGGTTCAGAGCATGAACGATGTCCTGGAACTGCAGGCCGGAGTCGTGCGGAGCGGAAATGATTTTCACATCCGCGGAGGCCGGGCGGGGGAAGTGTCCTACTGGGTGGACGGCGTCGCCACCAACGAAGTGTACGGCGGCGGAAACGCCGTCACGGTCGAGCGCTCGGCGGTTCAGGAGATGCAGGTGGTCAGCGGCACGTTCAACGCCGAATACGGCAACGCCATGTCGGGCATCGTCAACCTGATCACCAAAGAGGGCGGATCGAAATGGGAGGGACAGTTGAACGTCTACTCCGGTGATTATCTGAGCGACGACAAGGTGTATTCCGTGCTGAAGGGGGTCGGGACGCGATGGAACGCGGCGGAACAGAAGACGGAGGCCGTGGAACGCCTCGAAAATCCGCTTCGGAATTTCAATCCGACGATGAACGCAGAACTCAACCTGAGCGGACCGGTTCCCCTCACCAACCGGAAACTGTCACTGCTCGTGAACGGACGTTATTTTTCGCAGGAGGGATACCTCTATGGCCGCCGCTGGTTCTACCCCCAGGGGATCCGCGGCGACAGCGCGCTGGTCCCGCTGAGTCCGTACGAATCCTCCTCCGGCATGGCAAAGCTGAGCTACCGGTTGAGTTCCGGAATCAAAGCCAGCTACAGTCTGTTCCTCAACCGGAGCCGCTCCGAGCACTACTACAATCACGCCTTCAAGTACAATCCGGACGGGACCGCTGGAGGCAGGGGCTGGGGGAACACCCAACTGTTCTCCTGGAACCATGTGCTGTCGTCCAAAACCTTCTACGAGGCCCGTGTGTCCCGCGTGCATAGCAGCTATCGCAACTACCTCTACGATAACGCGACACTGTCTCCGACGTACCGCATCTATGTGATCGGCAATGAGACCCAGCCGGCCCAGATTCTGCCCTATGATCTCAATTCGGCCGCTGCGGACTCGGCGCTCGAGGCTCTCAAGATAGAGGGAAGGTCGTTCACCTACGTTCCGGATGCCGGCAGCAGCAACGGGTATGTGCATCCCGATTCGCTGAGGGATCCCGCGTCCTACAGCTACTGGCGGGCGGGCACTCAGGGACACCGGTCGAATCGGACCACGTCTTACTGGATCGCCAAAATCGATCTGACCAGCCAGCTCAATTCCATCCACCAGTTCAAGGCCGGTTTGGAAGCGCGGCTGCACGAGCTGAAATATGACAATTACACGCTACAGCCGGCCCGCAAGGAGGGCAAGGACGAACCCATCGTGCCTTATCAGCCCTGGGTGCCGCCGTCGTCCAACATTTATCACGATCTGTACACGCGCCGGCCGCGCGAGTTTTCGGCCTACATCCAGGACAAGATCGAATTGAAGGACATGATCGTGAACATCGGGCTGCGGTTCGATTACTTCGACGCCAATTCCTCGATGCCGGCCGATCCGCGGGATCCCAGCATCTATTCACCGTTTCAGGACCGGTTCCTCTATGTGAATCCCGCGGCCGACTCGCTTGTGGAATACACCCCCGACCAGCGGCGGGCCTTCATGCAGAAGAAGGTGGGTAGCAAAACCCACCTCTCTCCCAGGCTCGGGGTCGCCTATCCGATCACGGACCGGGGCGTCATCCATTTTTCATACGGGCATTTCTTCCAGATTCCCGAATTCCAGTACCTGTACGCGAATCCCGACTTCAAGCTGATCGTCGGCGGCGGGCGGAACATACTCGGCAACGCCGCGCTGAATCCCCAGAGGACCGTGGAATATGAAATCGGATTTCAGCAGCAGCTGTCGGACCAGGTCGCCCTCGACATGACTCTTTTCTACAAGGACATCCGGGACTGGGTGGGCACGGGACCCGTGATCGAGACCCTGAAACCCAGCGTCTCGTATGCGTTGTACGAGAACAAGGATTATGCGAACGTGTACGGTTTGACGCTGAACCTGGACAGACGGTTCCAGCGCCATTTCGGGGCCGGAATCGCATACGCCTTCCAGATCGCGGAGGGGACCTATTCCAATCCCACGGACGCCTTCAACGCCCTTCAGAACCTGCAGGAACCCCGGCTGGCGATGATTCCCCTGAACTGGGACCAGCGTCACACCCTCACGGGCACGGCGACGACCGGTTTCGCGGGCTGGATCGGCACCCTCCAGTACAAACTGAGGTCGGGGCGCCCCTACACGCCGTCGTACGCGAGCGGATCGATGGTCGGCGAGTCCACTTACAGCGGGCTCCGGGATAACAGCGGCCGCCTTCCGAACACCAGTCAGTTCGATCTGATGCTCCACAAGCGGTTCAGCGTCGGAACCGCGAACGTCGGATTCCTGGTCACCGTGTACAATCTGTTCGATCAGAAGGGCGAAACCTACGTCTACACCGAGACCGGTTCGGCCCGCTACAGCGCCAATATCGATCCGCAGACCATTCCGTACGACGCGGCGCGGGTGGGAACGGTGGAGGATTACCTGCGCCAGCCGACCTGGTTCATCCCGCCGAGGCATATCCAGGCCGGTTTCACGGTTGAATTTTAATCGTCCGCGGAGAAGGAGCACGACATGAAAAAGATCACAATCGGCTGGATCGCGGCCCTCTTCCTGGGTGCCGCCGTCCAGGCTGTCGCTCAGGATCCACTGGCCCGACTGCACGGTGATGAAGAGAACAGCGTCAGCGGCCTGCACTCCGGCAACCAGATCAAAGCCAGCTTTTACAACGACGGACTGCTCGGCAAGCGGTACGTGGCCGTGACCGACATCGGCGGTGAATGGCCGATCAATTCCGGCCATGTCTACATCAACCAGCAGGTCATGTTCGTCGGCGCCGAAGTCAAGAACGAGGAAGGCAGCACCATCCATATCGTTTCCGAGGGGAACGGATGCACGGCCGGGAACTCCAACAACGCCGACTCGGGCGATTCGGGCCCCAACGGCGAATGGTATTCCATGACCCCGCTCCCGGGATTCCACAATCCCCAGCCGCCGCCGGAAAATAGCAGTAAACCCCGGATCGCCATGAGTCATTGGGACTGGTCCTGGCCGGCCACCTGGCCCGACAAGACCGAGGACCTCATGGACCCGGGATGGCCGGGCGCCTGGAACGGGTATTTCGGCAAGGGCGTGATGAACGCGGACCAGGAAAGCATGTATTACATGGACGACTACAACAACCGGGAATTCTCGTATTATCCCGATTCCACGGACCTCCAGCGGCGCGGTTTGGGGCTCCGCGGGCTGGTGCGGGGTTTTCAGTGGTCCAACGTCCTGGTCGAGGACATTCTGTTCCTTCTGTACGATGTGAAGAACGTCGGCACCAAGGACCTCACCAAAATGAATTTCGGCATCATGTCGGGACCGATCATGGGCAACACGGCGACCGGAGGCGGAAGCGAGGGGTCGGACGACGGCGGCGAGTACGACCTCGAGATGGAGATCGGCTACCACCTCGACCAGGACAACCTCGGGTACGGCGGGTGGAACGTGGGATTTCTGGGTCAGGCCTTTTTCGAGAGCCCGGGCAACCCCTATGACGGCATCGACAACGACGGGGACGGCATGAACGGCCCCGGCCCGGTCCTCACCCAGAGTCTGTTCGACCCCCGTCCGGTTCAACCCGGTGACAACGTGGTAGTGATCGACTACGTCACGTTTGCCCGGTCCGTCGTGCCCATGCCCGCCGGGGGACTGGACATTCCGTTTCAGGGGCGCATCGTTCACGTCGACGCGGGAGGAGATCTCGTCGAGACGCCGAACAACCTGTTCGACGACAACCTGAACGGCCTCATCGATGAAAACAACGGGTCCACATTCGGCGAGGGCGACGCCGCCGTGGTCCGCTTTCTGTACGACGGCCTGAAATACATCGATTTCTTCACGGGCGCCGGAAGCGACAACCGCCTCATCGACGAGCAGCGCGATGACGGCATCGACAACGACGGCGACTGGGACATCCTCACCGACGATGTCGGCATGGACGGCGTCGCGCGGTCCGGAGATGCCGGCGAAAACGACGGCGTCCCCACGTCCGGCAGGGGCACGCTTCTTCCGGGTGAACCCCATATGGACGTCACCGACATCAACGAGTCCGACCAGATCGGCCTGACGGCCTTCAATATCTACACGCCCTGGACGCTCTATCCGCTGTCGGACGACGAGAAACTCTGGGCCGCCATCGCGCCCGGGTACCTGAACGCCATCGGTCAGATCGGCGACACCGACATCCTCGTTGGTTCGGGATATTTTCCGCTCCAAGTGGGACAGACCGAGCGGTTTTCCGTTGGCGTGGTGTTTTCCAGCAGCCTGGAGGATCTGTTCCGGAACAAGCATTACGCGCAGAAAACGTATGACGAGAACTACAACTTCTCCAAGGCGCCGTACGTTCCGACTCTCACCGCCGTGGCCGGCGACGGTCGGGTGACGCTGTACTGGGACGACGTGGCGGAAGGGTCGGTCGATCCCATCACGGGAGAGGATTTCGAGGGTTACCGGATTTACCGGTCCACGGATCCCGGATTCAATGACATGACGTCGATCACGGACGGATTCGGATCCGCATCGTACCGGATACCCGTCGCCCAGTTCGATCTCGACAACGGCATCACCGGATTTTCCGGAGTGCATGTCCGCGGAGTCCATTTCTGGCTGGGCGAGGACACCGGTCTCCGCCATGTCTGGACGGATGAATCGGTCCGGAACGGCCAGAAATACTATTACGCCGTGACTTCCTATGACCGTGGATCCGATTCCCTGGGGGTTGCGCCCACGGAATGCTCCAAATATATCTCCATTTCCCAGGACGGCGCGATCGACAAGGGGAAGAACGTGGCCATCGTCCGGCCCGAGGCGCCCTCCGCCGGATACCGGGCCAGCGGACCGGACATCGTGCGCCTGCTGCCCGGCGGGACGACGAGCGGGACCGTCGGCATGCGGGTGATCGATCCCGCGCTCGTGAAAGGCGGCCACTTGTACCGCATCGCTTTCGAGGAAAGCCTCAAAGTGGTCAGGAGCTTTGCCGATACGCTGTATACGAAGCGGGTGACGCTCACGGACGTCACCGCCGGATCCGTCGTATTCGGTCCCGAGGACTGGACGGGACTGGACATGACGCTTCCCGTGATCGACGGTTTCGAACTCACGCTCCGGAACGAGGCGTCATTGGCGCTCGATTCGTCTTCGAGCGGCTGGAGCCGGCCGGAACTCTATGCCTTCACCGTGACGCCCTACGCCTATCGGGAGGAGAAGGAAGGGCCCCTGGCCCGGGACTTCGACGTGGTATTCGGCGGATTTGCAGGCTTCGATTCCTCCCGGACGTTTTTCAGGAGGGGGAGGGACCTGGCGGGGAAACCGGTCAATTTCACGGTCCTGGACGCGGAAACGCATGAGCGCATGCCGTTCGGTTTCTACGAGGCGGACGGGAACGACGGCGTGTTCAGCGGGTACACCGTGAAAAGCACCACGGACGAGATCACGGTTCTGAACAGGGACTCGGACGGTGTCTTCCTGCCGAGCTGGGTCGTCAAGCTCGCGGTCAGCACGGACGATTCGGTTCGGACGAATCCGTCGGAAGGGGACACTCTGCGTGTGCGCCTCAACAAGCCTTTCCTCGCGGCGGATGTTTTCGAATTCACCATGAAGAGCGAATCGATCGACGGGGAGGCGGCGAAGGATGCGATGGGCCGCATCCGGGTCGTGCCCAATCCGTACATCGTGGCCAACTCCTGGGAAGCCCAGAATCCCTATGCGAACGGCCGCGGGCCCCGCGAAATCCACTTCACGCACCTGCCGGCGGTGTGCACGATCAAGATCTTCAACGTGCGCGGCCAGCTGATCCGGACTCTCGATCACGATAATGCGGCCATCGCGGACGGCACCGAGATATGGGATATGCAGACCAAGGACAATCTCGACGTCGCCTACGGCGTGTACATCTATCACGTGGACGCCGGCAGGACCGGGCAGAAGATCGGGAAGTTCGCGATCGTCAAATAAAAGTTCAAGGTTCAACGTTCAAAGTTCAAAGTCGGAAGAGATAAAATCAATGATCGAATTCAGAATCAGGATTGCGTCTGTTTTGGCTTTGAACTTTGAACTTTAAACTTTGAACTGTCAATAAAAGGAGACCTGAGATGAAGAAACTTGTACTCATAGGGCTGGCGCTTCTGACGGCGTTCCCGTTGTACGGCCGTGAGGTGACGAAGGCGGGGACGACGTCGGCTGCGTTTCTGAACATCGACC
>JAFGAX010000092.1 GCA_016933415.1 bacterium | reverse complement strand
GTTTCCTCGAAATCCTCGACGTTCAAGCGGTTCTGATCGGCTTCCTCGCCGTTCAACCCGATGATCTGCGCCTCGGAATAGGGTTTGGTCTGGCTGCATTCGACGCAGGTGGTCGTATCCGGAAGGGCCTCGATCCGCAAAGCGGGGATCGGTTTTCCGCAGAACTCGCAGAGCACCTTTTTCTTGCCGCCCTTCGCGGATTGGGCCGGCTTCGCCGGTTTCGCGGCTTTCGTCCGCCGGTTCGGGGTTTTGACGGCCGCGGCCTTCTTCGCCTTCTTGTCCGGCTTCGCGGACCGGACGGGTTTGGACGCGGCTTTGACCTTTGCCGCGGTCCTGGCGGGCTTGCGCACGGCCTTCTTCGGGGAGGGCCTCGCGGCGGCTGATTTCTTCTTCCGCGGGGCGGCTTTTTTCTGAACCTTGGTCGCTTTCTTCATCGGACGCCTTTCTGATTGCAGTGGTATCCCTTGCACAATTATCGTTTCGGAAACGGCGGGAACTTCGGCCCGGCCGGTGGATTCCGTTTCAGCAGGGCCATTGCCGTCTCGACCGCTTTGTCAAGCGGACGGTCGCGGCCCGCGAGAATGTCTTCCGGACGGTTCTCGACCAGGGTGTCCGGCCGCGCGCCCCGGTTTTCCACCAGCCAGGCGCCGCGGTCGGGATCGAGAAAGCCGATATTGGACTGGGTCACCAGGCCGCCGTCCGCGGCCGGGATCATGTTGGTGATGCCGACCAGCCCGCCCCAGGTGTCGGTGCCGATCACGGGGCCCAGTTCCGCCTTCTTCACCAGCTCGATGAAGAGTTCCCCGTCCGAGGCGGTGTTTTCGTCACAGAGGAAAACCAGCGGGCCCGCGTGAACGGCATGGGGGTAGCGCATGGGTTCGAAATCGCGCGTCCGGCTGTAGAACGCGGGACGTCGTTCGAGTTTGTCGAGCACGAACCACGCGATGAACCCTCCGCCGTTGCCGCGGACATCGATGATGAGGCCGTCCCTGTACCGCTCGGCCCGGAACCCCTGCTCGAACTCGCGGAATCCCTCTTCGTCCATGTCGGAAAGCCGGATGTATCCGAGCCTGCCGCCGGACGCCTCCCGCACCCGACGGTAATCGGCCTCCGTCCTTTCGGCCCTGCGCAGGGCCGTTTCGGAAACGAGCGTCTTCACCTTGACGCGCCTGCACCCGGCCGTGTCCGGCCGGCTGTTCACCGTCAGGACGACCTGTTTCCCGGCCTTTCCCGTGAAATGCGCGTACACGTCCTCATCCGATGAAACCGGACTGCCGTCGACGGCCAGCAGAAAGTCGCCGGGCCGGACGTCCGTTCCGGCGCGCGCGAGGGGGCTGCTGAGCGACGCGTCCCAGGAGCGTCCGGAAACGATGCGGCTGATGCGGACGCGGCCCGAGGCCGGGTCGGGCTCAAAATCGCATCCGAGAAGCCCCACGCCCACCGTCCGGTCCCTGGGAATGCGCGATTCGTCCCCCCGGTCGAGCACGTATTCGTGCGAAACGCCGAGTTCGCCGATCATGCCGCCGATGAGGTCGTTCAGTTCAGAACGGTCCGCGACCCAGGGGATCATCGCCTCGTATTTTTTCAGCACGGCCCGCCAGTCCACGCCGTGCAGGTCCGGGTCATAGAAGAACAGCCGGATCTGGTTCCAGACCGTGCGGAGAATCTGTCCGTATTCCCGGCGGGGATCGATTTTCTGACGATACCCTTGCCAGTCAAAACCGCCGTCGCCCGGAAGGCTTTCACCGTCCGTGCCGACCGAGCCGGCGGCGAAACCCGACAGGTATGCGGCCTTTGACCCGTCCCCGCTGAGGCTGTAGCTTCCGATGTTCGTGAGAATCTCCGCGAACCGCCGCGAGGCGCGGGTGAATTTCAGAAGGGTCCAGTCCGTGGTGCGCGACGGACGGAGAAACTGGTCCCACCCGGGGAAGCCGTAGAGGTCCTTGGACAGGACGCAGAATCCGTCCTTGAACGCCTGCAGCCGTGTGTAGGTTCCGGCCGGGACCGGAGCCGCGTGAAGCCTGTCCCCGAGTCCCTCCGGATCGATGCGGAACGGCTCTGCCGCCGCGCCAGGATCCGCGCCGTCCTCCTCCTTCCCGAAGGGGGAGCGTCCGTCCGAACGCAATGCGGCCGCCAGGACCACGGACATGGATCCGTTGATGTGATTGTCCATGAACGGGTCGAGCAGGGGGTCGAAGTTCCGCAGGGAAAGGAAATAGAGACAGTCCCCGGTGCGGTCGAATGCGGGCCAGGTGTCGTCGTACCGGTCGTCCGTGACCCTCACGACGCGGCGCGCCTCCACGTCGTACAGGAAGATCGAGGAGTTCATGTTGGCTTCGCACTTGGAATAGGCGATCCACTTCGAGTCCGGGGACCAGTCGTATTCGGCCGTTTCCCAGAGGATTTCATTGTCCTTCTGGTACCGGGTCCGGTCCACCAGTTCGCAGGCGCCGGCCTCCACGTCGGCCAGCCAGAGGCCGTACCGGTGGTCGCCGAACAAGATCCTCCTGGAGTCCGGGGACCAGAGCGGACGGTAGGGCCAGCCGTCGAAACCGGAAGAGAGTTTCTTCCATTCCGCGGCGCCGTCCAGCGCCGTGACGTACAGCTCGTAGACGCCGGTTTTGTCCGAAAAGAAGGCCGCCCGCTTTCCGTCCGGCGAGAGCGCGGGCAGGAGCTCGTTCGAGTCCGGAGTGCCGGTGAGGTTCCGCACGCCGTCGGGCCCAATCCAATACGCGTCGCCGCGCGCCTGGATGACGGCCGCGCTCCCGTCGTGCGAGAGCGCGACGGCCTGCACGTCGTCCGACGGATCGATCGAGGTTTCCCGCGTGAGCCACCGGTCGGACGGAATGTCCGCGGGGACCGCCCGGTCCCGCCCGGACGGGATGTCGTAAACCCTCAGGGATCCGCCGCAGACGTAGACAATGGCGTCGCCGCCGATGGACGCGTCCGCGGCGTCGAAATCGATGTGACCCGTCCTGCGGACCGCCTTTCGTTCCTTCAGCGTCATGGCGTACAGGTTCATGCGGCCGTGCCGGTCGGACAGGAAAAACACCGATTCACCGTGCCACATGGGCCGGATGTCGAATCCGCGATAGTCCGTGAGCCGCTCGAAGGTACCGGAACCGGTATCCGCCAGCCACACATCGGGCTGGTCTCCGCCTTTGTACCCCCGCCAGTGCATCCGGTCCGCGTCGGAGCGCGTGAACACCAGGCGCCTGCCGTCCGGCGCGAAAGAGGCGTGGCGGATGCGGTCGATGCGTTCCGGCGTCTGCGGCCCGCCGGCCGCTGGGACGCGCCAGACTTCGCGGTCCACGGCGCGCCGGGATGAGAAGACAATGAAGCGTCCGTCCGGGGTCCAGTCGATGACGTTGTCGTTCGCGGGGTGAAAGGTCAGCCGGCGCGGCTCCCCGCCCGCTGAAGGGATGACGTAGACATCGACGCCCCCATCATAGGAGGCGGTGAACGCGATCCATTTTCCGTCCGGGGAGAACCGGGCGAGGGTTTCGGTGCCCGGGTGCGACGTGAGTCGGCTGGCGGTTCCTCCGGAGGCCGGTACCGACCACAGGTCGCCTTCGCATGTGAAAACGATGCGGCCGTTGTGGATGTCCGGATTCCGCATCCACCGGTTTTCGGCATGGGAAGCGGAGAGAATGCCAAGCGTCAGACCGACCGACAGCCATTTGCGCATAAATGCCTCAAAAAGCGGGAATTGGGAATTGAGGGTCAAAAGATAACGTTTTTGTGGAAAAAATGCAACTAAAAAAAGGAGAGGGAACGCGGATCGCGCGGATTGGACGGACGCCGCAGGCGCGCGGATATGGAGGAGTGGAACACGGACCTTCGGCGGATGGGACGGATCGCCGCGGATCAAGAGGAGTGAATGGAGTAATGCATTGATTCAGATGGCGTGAAAATAACGAGAGGCCTGGCAGCCGCACCCTTCAGGGTGCGTTTGGAAGGCAAACCTCCTGAAAAGCAAACCTCCCGCGGGTTGGTTCCAACCCGCGGGAGGTTCAAGCCGTTCGGATCCGGATGATTTCGGATCGGACGGGGTAGGTGCCTATTTTCTCGGCCCGAAGAGCGCTGTGCCGATGCGGATCTCGGTCGCGCCTTCTTCGATCGCAACCTTGTAGGAATGGCTCATGCCCATGGAGAGCACTGTCATTTTCGGCCCGCCGTCCCGGCCGGGAAAGGACGGCGCCAGGCGCTCGAAAACCCGCCGTGTTTCGCTGAAATACCGCCGCGAATCCTCCGGATCCGATTCAAAAGATCCCATGGTCATCAGCCCGGCCAGCCGGAGGTTCGGGAGGGACGACATCGCGGCCGCGAGCGCCTCCGCCTCCTCAGGGAAAATCCCGGTTTTACCAGGCTCCCGGCCGCTGTTGATCTCGATGAGCACGGAAAGCGGCCCGCGGCCGGACTCCGCGGTCCGCCTGTTGATTTCACGGGCCAGGTTTTCGGAATCCACGGTCTCGATCATGTCGAAAAGGCCGACGGCCTTTTTCACCTTGTTGGTCTGCAGGTGGCCGATGAGATGGCAGGGAACCGTTCGATCCAGTTGTTCCAGGAGCGCGGCCGTTTCCTGCACGTAATTGCCGCCGAGCAGGCGCACGCCGGCATCCACGGCCTCGCGGACCTCCTCTGCCGTGCGCGTCTTGATCACGGCCATGAGGGAAACGGTTTTCGGGAGCTCGT
>JAFGAX010000091.1 GCA_016933415.1 bacterium | reverse complement strand
CGTGTATGAACCCCCGGCCCGCGGCCAGGCATCCGCCGTATTGCTCCTCGTCGCCCGGAAAGGCGATGAAATCCGCGTTGAAGCGGCTCCGCAGGGATCGGGTCAGGGGTTCCAGCCCGGCTTTCTGGCTTGCCGTGAGCACCTTGTCCTCCGTGCCTTCCTCGACGGGGATGTATTCCACGTAGAAGAAAAGCCGACAGCCGCCCGCGACCAGCGGCCGGATGAAATCCGGATCCGTGACTTCGTCGTGGTTGGCGGCCGTGAGGGTGATGGACGTTCCGTAGAAAACGCCGGCGCGTGACAGGGATTCCATGGCGCGGCCGACGCGGGCCGATACGCCTTCGCCCCGCCGGCTGTCCGTGGTTCGGGCACCGCCCTCCAGGCTGAACACGGGTATCAGGTTCCTGCGTCGCCGGAGCGCGGACACGGTTTCAGGCGTCAGCAGAAGACCGTTGGTGAAAACAGGGAACAGCATTCTCCGGAATTCAGCGGTCAGGGACATGAACGAAGGCCGGGTGAAGGGCTCGCCGCCTGCCACCATGACGATGGAAACGCCCAGGTCGTCCGCCTCGGAAAGAATTTCACGCCATCGTTCCACGGGCAGTTCCGGCCTGTCTTCGCGGCGCTGTCCCATCGCGTAACAGCCCCCGCAGTTCAGGTTGCAGCGACGGGTGATGCTGGCGATCATCATGGGCGGCACATGCACGCCCCGGTCGGTCCATGATGCCCTGCGCCGGGCCGCGGACCGCTGATGCAACACAGCCCTGACGAAAAACGCGAACAGCGACGGGTTCCATCGCGTGACGGACACCGCCTTGTATACGGTGCGGAGGATGGAGGCGTTGAAGATATCGACGTATTGGGGAGTCTTGGACATGCGGACAGGATCCTTCCCGTTCACCTTAATAAAAATCTGATTTGATCGTTCCGGGTTCAGAGTTCCGTGTTCCGGGTTGAATGGAGGTATTTGTTTGTGGATTGCCGCTCGAGTCCGTAGAATTTTCAAAAACCGGTCATTCCTGTTTCATGAAAGATCGTTGTTGAATGGTTGTTCTTTTTTTTCGACTCGGAACCCGGAACTCGAAACACGGAATCCGGGACCCGCGGACCTTACACGTGTTTACGATATGAGAATTCGTAAGTTGCATCCCCGACTACCGCAGAAACGGGTACTGCAGAAACATCGAATCCGGCAGGTCGCGCATGGCCTGGCCGAGTGAACGGCGGACCTGTATGGCATTGGCGACCGCCTGGCCCCGTGGATGGTTGTTCTGGACCACGTAGGTCTCCTTTGTCCCCTGGGACACGGCTTTCACCGTGGCCGTAATTTCCGCCACTTCGGCTTCCGTGTACAGGTAATCATACCGGGCCGAGGGATTCTCCTTGCCGGATCCGGAAGGCTTCGCGAACCATGCCGCGGTGTTTCGGCCGTGCATGCGGACGTATCCGATCGCGCCCGTGCGCACGGGTTTAAACGGGATGGATGCGCCGATCACGGGCTGGTCAATGGCCGCGAGTCCCACGCCCCGCCTTTCCAGCCATTCCGCGATCTCCGGCCTGTCCCAGCCGGAATGACGGACTTCCACAACCAGCGGGTATGCGCCGAACGCGTCCAGCACGCGGTCGAGCCATTTCCGGTTCGGTTCGTCGTTGCGGAAACTCCATGGGAACTGGCAGAGCACAGCCCCCAGCTTTCCGGCCTGGAAGAGCGGGTCAATGCCGGTCGTGAAAAGCCGCACTTCATCGGTTCCGAAATCCCGCCTTTCGTGCGTGAAACGGCTCCAGAGCTTGGCCGTGAACTTGAAATCCGGATTTTTGGCCGTTTTCATGACCCAACTGCGGCCCATGAATGCATTGGCGGGCCGGTAAAAGGTGGAATTGATTTCAGCCATGTCGAAATAATCAGCAAGGAAGTCCAGTTCTTTGAAGGACTTATCCTTCTTTTCGGGATAGAACACGCCATACCAGTCCGGATAATTCCAGCCTGCCGGCCCAACCCTGATCACGGTTTCCTCAACGTTCGTCATGATAGTATAAAGTAAGGGACGGAGGATGGAAAAGCAAGCGCTTTCAGGGAGTTTCCGATTGACAATCTCAACAATTTTTAATAAATTTTTGGATTAATTGGAATTAATCACAGCACAAGCATGACATCGGCCCGCGTTTTTCTCGGCATGGGTTCCAACCTGGGCGACCGGTTCAGCCGTCTGGAACAAGCCGCGGAACTGATCGCGAAGCTGCCGGACACCGAAGTGGTCCGCCTTTCTTCCGTATATGAGACGGAACCCTGGGGACGGAGCGGGCAGCCGGATTTTCTGAATCAGGTTGCGGAAATTCGGACGGGCCTGAGTCCGGCAGGCCTGCTGGAGGCCTGCCGCACAATTGAACAACGGCTCGGCCGCAGACGGACCTGCGGCCGATGGGGCCCGCGCTTCATCGACATCGACATCCTGTACTTCGGCACGGCTGTGATGGATGAGGAAAACCTGCGAATCCCGCATCCGGCTGTCGCCGGACGCCGGTTCGTGCTGGAGCCCCTCGCTGAAATCGCCCCCGGCTTCACCGATCCGGAGAGCGGACGCACGGTTGCGGAGATGCTAAAAGCCTGCGTGGACGGCGGGGCCGTCCGGCGGGTCATCCGGGACGGATGAGTTCTGGAGGAAAACGGCATGCCCTATTATATCGCGATTGAGGGAGTGATTGGAGCGGGCAAGACCAGCCTGGCCCGTCTGCTCGCGGAGCGGATGAACGCCAATCTGGTGTTCGAGGCCTCCGAGGAGAATCCCTATCTCGAGGATTTTTACCGGGACCCCCAGCGGTTCGCTTTTCAGCTTCAGCTCTTTTTCCTGATCACCCGGTACCGCCAGCTGCTCGGCATTCCCCAGCAGGACCTGTTCCACAGCCACCTCATCGCGGACTATCTTTTCGCCAAGGACAAGATTTTCGCCTATCTGAACCTCGAACGGCGCGATCTGATTTTATACGAAAAGGTCGCGACGCTCATGGAGAAGGAACTGCCGAAACCCGACCTGGCCATCTACCTCCAGTCCAGCACCGAGCGGCTGATCGAACACATCCGCCGGCGGAACCGGAAATACGAGCGCAACATTTCGCCGGACTACATCCGACAGCTCAACGAGGCCTACAACACGTACTTTTTTCACTACCGGGAAACGCCGCTTCTGGTGGTCAACACGTCGGAAATCGATTTCGTGCGGAACACCGAGGACCTCGAGGATCTGATCCGGCAGATCGAGAATCCGCCGGTCGGGGTCAAGTACTACGTGTCTCGCAAATCCTGAGAAACGCCCATGCTTCGCCTGATATTCTGGATGCTCCTGATTTATTTCGGGATCAAGACCGTGCGGGTCATGACCCGGCGGCCGGATAAAGAGGACCCCCGGGTCAAGGGACGGCCCAAAAACGAACCCCTGGACCTGAGCCGGTCGGACGTGCAGGACGCGCACTTCGAGGACATCGACGACGGCAGGAAAAAGGGAGGAGAGTCATGAGCCCCAGGGAAGTCCGTTCAGATGCGGCCCCGAAGGCCATCGGCCCCTACAGCCAGGCGGTGATTGCGTCCTGCGCGAAACTGGTGTTCACGGCCGGTCAACTCGGCATCGATGCCGGAACCGGTGCGCTCGTCGAAGGCGGAATCGAAGCGCAGACCCGCAGGGCGGTCGAAAATCTCCGCGCCGTTCTCGAATCCGCGGGAAGCGGACTCGACCGCGTGGTGAAAACCACGGTTTTTCTCGCGGACATGAACGACTTTGCGAAGATGAACGCCGTGTACGGGTCCTTTTTCTCCGGTCCCGCGCCCGCCCGGTCCGCGGTTGAAGTGCGCCGCCTGCCGAAAGACGCGCTGGTTGAAATTGAGTGTGTGGCTGAAATCCCGTCCTGACCGGGGCCGGCTGAAGTCCGCCGTGCTGGTCGCGGGCCTGGCGGCTCTTTCCGCAGGAAGCGCCTGGGGGTTCGCCCGGCCCGCGGACACAACACGAACCGGGCCGGATTCGTCCAAAGCCGCGGCTGTCGCCGCAGTCCGGCCGGGTGCGGCCGCGCCGGACAGCGCCGGACGTCAAAGCGTCAGCCCGGACACTGCCGGACGTGAAAGCGTCGAACCGGACAGCGCCGGGCTGTTCGCACGCACCGCTCCGCGGAAAACCGAGACAAAATCCCCGAGGGGCGCGCTGATCCGGTCCGCGGTTCTGCCCGGCTGGGGCCAGTGGTACAACGGCGCGAAATGGAAGACCGGCCTGGTGGCCGCGGCCGCGGCCGGCCTCGCGGCGAACATCATCATCCAGAACCGCCGCGCCGCGGATTCGGTCACCGAAGACGAGCGCGCCTTCTATGAAAACAGCCGGAACCTCACCTGGTGGTGGGTCGCGGGCCTGTACGGCCTGACGCTGGCCGACGCCTATGTGGACGCCCATCTCTGGCATTTCGACACGGGCCCGGAGCCGGGGTGGGGGGCATTCGGAGGCGGGGTGACGGGAGTGAGGCTGAGCGTTTCGTTCTGAGCTGAAAGTGAAGGCATTCACCGGCTTTCCTCCGGTGTCAGGCTCCTGCCTCTGCGCCGCAGGGTTGCGTGAACCGCAGGGGCGGGAGCCCCCGCGGAGAGAAAAATCCGCAATCGTTCATCGAATATGATCTTTAAAAACCACGCGGACCGAATCGAACCTTAACGGATGGAATCAAACAAAATGATCACCCGGGACGAAGCTCTGGATCTGGTCCAAAAAAACGTCTCCAACAAAAACCTGATCAAGCACATGCTGGCGGCCGAGGCCGTCATGCGGCGGCTGGCGAGGCATTTCGGCGAGGACGAGGAACTGTGGGGCCTGTCCGGTCTTCTGCACGACCTCGACTATGACCGGACCGCGAACGATTTCCCGAAGCACGGCATCGTGACGGAAAAGATGCTCGAGGGAAAGAACGTGCCCGAGCCGGTTGTGTACGCCATCAAGAGTCATCCCGGCCATTTTCCGCGGAAGTCCCGGCTCGACCAGGCGCTGTACGCGGCCGATCCGGTCACGGGACTCATCGTGGCCGCGGCCCTCATGCATCCGACGAAAAAGATCCGCAACGTGAACGTGGAATTCATCGAAAGGCGTTTCGATGAAAAGCGTTTCGCCGCGGGCGCCAACCGCGAACAGATCCGGTCCTGCGAGGCCATGGGCGTTCCGCTCCGTGATTTCATCGGCCTTTCGCTCGAAGGGATGCAGTCCATTGACGCCGAATTGGGTCTTTAAGGCCGGTCTTCTCGCAGCGGCATGCGCGGCCGCGCTTGCGGTCCCGTCCGCGGCCGGAGAGGCGCGGGCCGCTGAAGCGGATTCGTGCGCCGTCATCCGAGGCGGCGATTCCTGGTTCGGCGCGGACAAGGCCCGTCATTTCACCGCGTCCTTTCTGCTCACGGGCGCGGTCAGCCGCACGCTGCACGTTCACGGCCATGAAAACCGGAGCCGGAGTCTCGCCGCGGGAGTCGCTTTCACGGTGTCGCTCGGCGGCCTGAAGGAGCTGCTCGACCGCACGGGCCGCGGACACGCCAGCTGGAAGGACATGGCTGCCAATCTGCTGGGCGCCGGATGCGGCGTTCTGCTCGTTGCGTGGTGGTGAAGCGGATGCGTGAATGGCACGAGGCCGCGGGCGCGGTTCATCTGCACAGCCAGTTTTCGGACGGCGCCCTGCCCATCCCCGAGATCGCGGCCATTGCCGGGGAAATGGGGCTCGATTTTCTGCTGTTCTCGGACCACAACACGCTCGCGCCCAGGCGTCTCGGGCTGGAGGGCTGGCACGGACGCACGCTGGTTCTTGCCGGGTGCGAACTCAATGACGCGGACGACCGCAACCATTACCTGGCGTTCCGGATCCGAAAGGAAATTCCGGCCGGGCTGACGGCCCGGCAGAACGTGAGGCGCGTCGCGCGCCAGGGCGGGTTCGGGGTGATCGCCCACCCGGCCGAAAAGCGCAGTTTTTCAGACGCCTATCCGCCGTATCCCTGGACCGACTGGGACATCGACGGATTCGACGGCATCGAAATTTGGAACCAGATGTCCGAATGGCTCGAGGGCGTGACGCGCCGCAATTTCATCTGGCGGATCTGGCACCCCCTGCGGTCCATCCGCTTTCCGGTCTGGACCACTCTGGACCGCTGGGACCGGCTGAACCGGAAGCGCAGGGTCGTGGGTCTGGGCGGCATTGATGTGCACGCGTTCGAGTACAAGGTCCTGGGCCTGTTCCCGGTCGCCCTGTATCCCTACAAGGTCCAGTTCAAGTCCATCCGGATGCACATTCTGACCGCAACGCCCCTGCGGCCGGCGGATGTGCCGACCCCTGCCGCGGCCGAAGCGGCCGTTTTCGAGGCGCTGGCCGCCGGCCGGGCGTTCATCGTCAATTATTCGCTCGGCGACGGACGCGGATTCCGGTTCTGGGCCGAACGGGCCGGAAAGCGGCATCCGATGGGCAGCCGTCTGGCGCGTTCGGGAAACGTTCTGCTTCGCGCCGAGGCGCCCCTGCCGGGCCGCATGCGGCTCCTGCGGGACGGCCGCGTCGTGCGCGAGGAACACGGCCGGAGCGTCCGCATGCGCACGTCCGAATCCGGCGTCTACCGGATCGAAATTTTCCGCAGGAACCGGGGCTGGGTCTATTCCAATCCCATCGTGATCACATGAGGAAGGCTGGTTGCATGATCCCCCAATCCGCGCCGGATGAACCCAGGGAATTCTGCGGCGTCATCGGCGTCCACGGCCACCCTGAAGCGGCCGAAATGGCTTACCTGTCCCTGTACGCCCTCCAGCACCGCGGGCAGGAGGGCTGCGGCATCGTCTCTTCGGACGGCATCCGGCTGTATAAACACCTCGGTCAGGGGCTGGTCAATGACGTGTTTCATGCGCCGGAAATACTCCGGACCCTCAAGGGCGGCCAGGCCATCGGCCACAACCGCTACTCGACGACCGGCTCCGACCAGCTGATCAACATTCAGCCCATTGTGGTCAATTCCAAGGAAGGCCCGCTCGCGCTCGGGCACAACGGCAATCTGGTCAATTACCGGAGCCTCCGCGAGCGGCTCCAGTCCGAGGGCGCGATTTTCCAGACATCCACGGACAGTGAAATCATCCTGCACCTCATCGCCCGCTCCCGCTGCGGCCGTTTCACCGAATGCGTGAAGGAGGCGTTGAACGCCGTCCGCGGGGCGTATTCTCTCGTTCTGCTTTCCCGCGAGTGTCTCATCGCCGCCCGCGATCCGGGCGGATTCCGTCCCCTGGCGCTCGGCCGCCTGGAAGGCGGCGCCTGGGCCGTGGCGTCCGAGACGTGCGCCTTCGACCTCATCGGCGCGGAATACGTGCGCGACGTGGAGCCGGGCGAGATGATCGTCTTCGACGAGTACGGCATGCGTTCGGAGAAGCTCGAGGGGGCCGGCCGCAGAAGCAGCTGCATTTTCGAGTTCATCTATTTCAGCCGGCCGGACAGCCGCATCTTCGGCGAATGCGTGGACAAGACCCGGCGCAAATTCGGCAAGCGCCTCGTGGAGGAGCATCCCGTGGACGCGGACATCGTCATCTCCGTGCCCGACTCCAGCAACACCGCGGCCCTGGGTTTCGCCCGCCGGAGCGGACTCAAGTTCGAGCTCGGCCTGATACGGAACCACTACATCGGCCGCACCTTCATTCAGCCCCAGCAGTCGATCCGCAATTTCGGGGTGAAGGTGAAATTCAACCCCGTCGAGGGCGTCCTGAAGGGCCGCCGGGTCGTGGTTGTCGAGGATTCGATCGTCCGGGGCACGACGCTGAGAACCCTGACCCAGTTCATCCGCAAGGCGGGCGCGACCGAAGTGCACATCCGCGTCAGTTCCCCGCCCATCCTCCATCCCTGCTACTACGGCATGGATTTTCCCACGCGCGAGGAGCTGATCGCGTCGAACCGGTCCGTGGAGGAGATCCGGGAATTCCTCCAGGTCGACTCCCTGGGCTACCTGTCCAGGGAGGGCATGCTGGCTTCGGTGCCGGGCGAGGGGGGCGATTACTGCACGGCCTGTTTCGACGGGAACTACCCCGTCCCCTTCGACGATCCGGTCGAAAAGATCCATTTCGACGGGCCGCTCCGGGAGGCCCGATGAAATGGTCCATGGCTCTGCTGGACCGCCTTTTTCTGCTCCGGCCGACCCTCTTCTTTCCCATCTGGATTTATTTCCTGGCCGGACTGGCGGGCGGCGGACGTTTCGGCCGCGGCGCCTCCGACTTCATCCATCCGGTCGCGCCCGCGTGGATCATGACGGCATTGACCCTGCTGGGCGGCAGTGTTTACATTCTCAATCAGATCCGGGACCGGGAGACCGACCGGCTGAACGGGAAGCTCTTCCTGATCGCCAACGGCATGGTGGACGAGAAATCGGCCTATCTGCAGGCGGGCGTTCTGGCGACGGCTGCGCTCGGTGCCGCTTTCTGGATCGATCTGCTCCTGGGCTTCGGATTTCTCACGCTTTTTCTCATCACCGGCATGCTGTACAATTTTCCGCCGACAAACTGGAAGAACCTCCCCGTTCCGGGTCTGGCGGTGAACGCCTGCGGCATGATGCTGGTCTACGACATGGGCTGGGTTTCGGGCGGCGGGGATCAGGCGTTTCCCGTGCAGGCGATCGCCTACGGCTTCGGCACCGCG
Organism: bacterium; assembly: GCA_016933415.1. GTDB lineage: Bacteria > Zhuqueibacterota > QNDG01 > QNDG01 > DTFT01 > JAFGAX01. The sequence goes on along the minus strand of JAFGAX010000091.1, from coordinate 35,541 downwards.
GCCGTGTACTGCAACACCACTCTGCCGGACATCAAGGGCGATTCCAGAACCGGCAAGATCACGTTCGGAGTCCGGTACGGCATCCGCAGCACGGCCGTCTGGGCGCTGGTCTTTGAAACAGCCTGTGCGGTCACCGCCCTGGTCGCGGATGAAATGATGCTTTTCATTCCGAGCGCGGCGGTTCTGCCGCTGTTCGCGGTTGCGGCGGCGCGCGGGAAACTGCCGGATTCCCTGCGGGCCACCAAGTTCTCGGTACTCGCGCTGGCGGCCTCGGTCTGCGTCCGTTTTCCGGTGACGCTGGCCCCGATCGCTGCGGTGTTCTTCCTCTCCCGCTGGTATTACAGCAAGCGTTTCGGCTTCGATTATCCCAACTTCAAGGCATCGTGAGGCCCGATTGAAACAAAACGTCCGTTACCGGATTTCCGCCGCGGCCTGCGATTTCTGCGGCGTGTGCGTCGCCGTGTGCCCGGCCGGGGCGATCGAACTGAAGGAATCCTCCGTCCGCGTTCTGGACGAGCTCTGTGTCGGGTGCGGCGACTGCGCCGTGATGTGCCCGCTGGGCGTGCCCGTCCGGGAGGAGGCGGAATGACAGACCGCGCGGATGTCGTTGTCGTGGGAGGCGGACCTGCGGGGTCCTGGGCCGCCCGGTCCGCGGCCCAGGCCGGCGCCTCGGTGATGGTGTTCGAGAAGGACAGGGAAATCGGGCTCCCGGTCCGGTGCGCCGAGGGCGTGTCGTCCCGCGGCCTGGAGGGACTGGTGACAGTGCGGCCGTCATGGATCGCCCGCGAGGTGAGGGGCGCGAAACTGGTCGCGCCGGACGGAACGGTCGTGACCGCCTGCCCCGGGGACACCGGAACCGTGCTGCACCGCAAGGTGTTCGACGCAGACCTGGCCGCGATGGCGGCCGAGGCGGGGGCCGTGTTTCTCACCAAGGCCTGCGTCACGGGCCTGCTCCGTGAGAACGGGGCCGTGTCCGGCGTCCGGGTCGAGCATCTCGGCCGCATCTTTGATGTGGCGGCGAAAATCGTCATCGGAGCGGACGGCGTGGAATCGGCCGTCGGCCGGTGGGCGGGCCTCGACACCCGCACGCCGCCGGAATTCATCGCGAGCTGCGCGCAGGCGACGGTCGCGGGCCTTGATCCGGACCCGGAGCTCGCGGAGTTCCATTTCGGATCAGCGGTCGCGCCCGGCGGATACGCCTGGGTGTTCCCCAAGGGCGGACGGACCGCGAATGTGGGTCTCGGTGTTCCGGAAGCGGCCTGCCGGGTCAGGAAGCCCGTTGATTTATTGAAGGATTTTCTCGAACGGCGGTGTCCGGGCGCCTCGGTGCTGACCTGGATCGCGGGCGGGGTGCCGCTCTGTCCGCCGCGCGGTGACATTGTTGCAGACGGCCTGATACTCGTCGGAGACGCGGCGCATCAGGCCAGCCCCCTCACGGGCGGCGGCATCCTCAACGCCCTGATCGCGGGCCGGCTCGCGGGAGAAACCGCGGCCGGATGCGTCCGGCGCGGAGACGTTTCGAAAAAGGCGCTGGGGGCCTACGTCAAAGCCTGGATGAAGGCCGAAGGGGAGAACATCGAGCGGGATTTCCGGATCAAGAAGGTCGTGTACGGCCTGTCCGACGAGGAACTCAACGGTGTGGCGCGGACCCTGTCGGCCATTCCGGAGGAAAAACGCACGGCGGCCGAGATTTTCAAGGCCGGGCTGTTCAAACATCCCAAGCTCGCCTTCGAAATGTTCCGGTCCTTCTTCTGAGGAATCTGATGGAAAACAACAAGCGGATATGGACGATCCCGAACGGTCTGAGCCTCCTGCGGCTCCTGTTCCTGATTCCCATTCTGCTCTACATGGCGGATGGCAGACGGATCGCCGCGCTCGTCTTCATCCTGCTCGGCATTGCCACGGATTTCATCGACGGATGGGTCGCCCGCCGCTTCAACCAGACGTCGGACCTCGGACGGATGATGGACCCGCTCATCGACAAGGTGAACGTGCTGTCCGCCGCCCTGCTGATGGTGCTGTCCCCGCTCTACCGTTTTCCCCTGTGGTACCTCGTATTTCTGGTGGTCCGGGAGCTGTCCGTGCTGGCGTTCGGGCTGTGGGCGGCGCGACGCAAAGGCGTGGTGCTCGAAGCGAACCGGCCGGGGAAGAATTCGGCCTTTTTCACCGGCGTGAGCGTGGTGCTGTTCATTCTCGGCTGGCAGCCGTGGGCGAACCTGGCGACGGCGCTCGCGATCGCACTCACGCTGTATTCAACCTGGGTCTACTGGCGGTCTTTCCGCGCCGCGGTGAACAGCCGTTCAGCCTCGGGGGGCTTGAAGGCGGACGCGGATTGAGCCCGGTCTCGATCGCCTGGGCCGCGGGTCTGTCCAGGGCCGGCAGGTCCCTGCGGGACGGAATCAACCGCCTGTTCACGGCCGCAGGTCCGGACCGCGGGGCCATACTGGACGGCCTGGAGACCGCGCTCCTCGAAGCGGACGCGGGCCCGGATACGGCGGCCGACCTGGTCGAGGCTGTCCGGTCTGTCCGGATCCCGGAGGGAGGGGACGAAGCCGCGGCCGTGCGTGTCGCCCTGAAGGAGCGCATCCGCGAACTTCTGGCGGGATGCGGTCCGGATCCGTCGGCGTTCCGGGAAAAACCCTGGGTGGTGCTTGTGGTCGGCGTGAACGGCACGGGCAAGACCACCACGATCGGAAAACTGGCGCACCGCTTCGCCGCGGAAGGCAGGAAGACGGTGATCGCGGCCGCGGACACGTTCAGGCCCGCGGCGAACGAACAGCTCGCGGTCTGGGCCGGCCGGGCCGGGGTTCCGGTGATCTCGCAGAAGCCGGGCGCGGATCCGGCCTCCGTCGCATTCGACGCCCTGGACCACGCCGTCCGGCATGGCGCGGATGCGCTCCTGGTCGACACGGCCGGACGCCTACAGACCAAGGTCAATCTTATGGAGGAGCTGAGGAAGATCCGGCGGGTAATCGCCAAGCGGATGCCATCGGCCCCGCACGAGACGCTGCTGGTGATGGACGCCACGACCGGACAGAACGGGCTGGCCCAGGCGCGGCAGTTCACCGAAGCCGCGGGCGTGACCGGCATCGCGCTCACCAAGCTGGACGGCACGGCCAGGGGCGGGGTCGTGCTGGCGATCCGGCGGACCCTGGGCATTCCCATCCGGTGGGCGGGGCTGGGTGAGGGAATCGAAGACCTTCGGCCGTTCGACGCGGAGGCGTTTTCGGAGGGGATTCTGGGGGAGGAAAGACAGTGACTTTGGACGATGGACGATTCGCGCTTTTTTCTCTCCGCAGGGGCTCCCGCCCCTGCGGAGCAGGCGCGGAGGCGGGAGCCTCCGCTCGAAGGAAATCTCTATAATCGAAATGAAGCGTAAAGTCGCAATCATCACCCTCGGCTGTCCCAAGAACCAGGTCGACTCCGAGGTGCTGGCTGGCGAATTGAGGCGGCACGGGGCCGTTCTGACGGCCGACCCGGAAAAGGCGGACGACATCTGCATCAATACGTGCGGTTTCATCCGGGAAGCGAAGCAGGAGTCCATTGACGCGATACTCGAAGCCGTCCGGATCAGGGACAAGGCCGGCCGGTCCCGGGCCGTCCGGCCGCGCGTGGTGGTATGGGGATGTCTCTCGGAGCGGTACCGGGACGCCCTGCCCCTGGAAATACCGGAGGCGGACGCCTATTTCGGAGTAGAACCTTTTCGGGCGCTCGGGCGTTACATCATCGGGACACGGTACCGGTGGTCCGAAGCCGGCCGGTGCGGACGCGTGCTGTCCACGCCGCCGCACACGGCCTATCTCAAGATCGCGGACGGCTGTGATCATGCCTGCTCCTTCTGCGCCATCCCGCTGTTCAAGGGGAAATACCGCAGCCGGCCGCAGGCGGGTCTTGTCCGCGAAGCCGAATCTCTCGCGGCCCGGGGCGTGAAGGAACTGATCCTCATCGCCCAGGACACCACCGCCTACGGACGCGACCTGGGGGGGAAAGCATCGCTGGCCCGGCTCCTGAAAAGACTGGTCCGCATCGAGGGAATCGAATGGATCCGGATCCTGTACGGCCATCCGGCGCATGTGGACGACGCCCTGATCGACGCGATGGCCGCGGAGCCGAAGGTCTGCAAATACCTGGACCTGCCGCTCCAGCATATTTCCGATCCCCTGCTGAAGGCCATGGGCCGTGGCATGACGAAGGCCGACGTGATCCGGCTGATCGAGAACCTCCGGGCGCTGGTGCCCGGCCTGACACTCCGCACGGCTTTCATCACGGGATTCCCGGGCGAGACCGAAACCCGATTCGAAGAACTGGCCCGGTTCGTCCGGGAGGTCCGGTTCGAGCGCATGGGCGTTTTTACCTTCTCCCTGGAGGAGGGAACCCGGGCCTTTGCGCTGCGGCCGGCCGTTCCGTCCGCGACCGCGAAGCGCAGGGCGCGCGTGCTGATGCGCATCCAGAAATCGCTGTCCGCGGAATACCACCGGTCCCTGGAGGGAAAGGTGATTCCGGTTCTGGTGGACGGCACCGACAGGCGGCGCAGGCTCTGCGTCGGCCGGACCCCGGGCGACGCCCCGGAAATCGACGCCACGGTCTGGGTCCGCGGCAAAGCCGGCCCGGGCCGCATCGTGCCGGTCCGGATCGACGGATCCTCCGCGTATGACCTGACGGGAACGGTCGTTCCGCCGGCTGCCGGGCGGCCGCGGCGGAAACACAGGCGATCAGATCCGGCCGGTCGTGATTGACAGCCGCGTCACGGGCGGGCCGTACGGCCCGACCCATGGACCGCTCAGGTCCGCGGCGATGAAGCTCCTATCCGCGAGGTGAACCATGCGTTCCCAAATCCGTCACGGCCGTCCGCTCATGCTGGCGGGACTCCTGTTCTCGGCGGTCTGCGGGGCCCTGGCCCAGCCGGCCGAAATCCGGTTTTCCCGCGACGAGGACGTTCCGGATTTCCATTTCGACACCGCCATCACGGCCTCGCCGGACAGCGGAAAAAGCCGGTTCAACTGCTTCGTCAAGATCGCCTATGACGAACTGCAGTTCATCCGCGACAGCGGCGGATACCTCGCCCGTTACGAACTGTCCGCGATTCTGTTCAACGCCCGGGGCGAGCAGGTGGAGGCGAAGATCCGCTCCCACGAGGTCCGCGTGCTCGGCTATGATTCCACCAACTCCCGTTCCGCGTTCGCTTCGGCATGGAGCGCATTCGACATCGCGCCCGGACGGTACGAGCTCTTGCTCTCGGTCCTGGACCTGGATTCCAGAAAAGCCGCGGTCAAAAAGATACCCGTCCAGACCGCCAAAGGCAGGCCCGGGGACCTTACGGTGACCGACATCATTCTGGCCGAGCGCATTGTCGCGGACTCGGCCGGGAATCCCTCGCCCGTGGCCAGCGTGCTGGGCAATCTCTCCGAAACCATGGACACCCTGTTCGTCTGGTTCGAGATCCACAATCCGCCGTCCATCACGTCCGTCCCGATCCGGATGCGGCTGACCGACATCAAGGGCGCGGTGGTGCGTTCAGACACCCTGAACCGGCCCCTTTCCGGGAACCGGACCGTGTGCGTGCTGTCCGTCGCCAAGGGCGACCTGAGGGGCGGGCGGTACAAACTGGACATCGAAGTGGGAAGCGGAGAACGGATCGTGAAGCGGTCCCGGCCGATGACCGTGCACTGGGGGGACATGCCGGGGCAGGCCGCGGATCTGGACCAGATGATCGAACAGGTGCGGTACATCGCCAAGGGCTCCGAGATCAGGAAGATGAAGAAGAAGCCGGAGGGCGAGGACCGGCTCGAGGCGTTCCGCGAATTCTGGCGGCAGAGGGACCCGACGCCCGACACGGAGGCGAACGAACTGGAGGAGGAATACTACCGCCGGGTCGAGTTCGCCAACCAGAATTTCGGGACTTTCATCGACGGGTGGAAAACCGACCGCGGCATGGTGTACATTCTCCTGGGCCCTCCGGGGGAAATCGAGCGGCACCCGTTTGAATCGGGATCCAAGCCCTTCGAAGTCTGGACATACTACACCTTCAACCGGTCCGTGCTGTTCATCGATCACACGGGCATGGGCGATTACCGCCTCGAGGGCACCATTCACGACCTCCTGAACCGGATTCGGTGAGAGCGGTCCGGTGAAACCCCTGCGACTCGGCGTTTTCGCCTCGGGCCGGGGATCGAATTTCGCCGCCATTCTGGCGGCGATCGACGGCCGCCGCCTGAACGCATCCGTGGACGTTCTGATATCGAATGATCCCGCGGCCGGCGCGCTCGAGACCGCCCGGGCCCGGGGCGTCCGCGCGGAAACCGTCTCCAGCGCCGGTTTCGACTCGCGCGACGCTTTCGTCTCGCGTTTGACGGAAGTGCTCCGCGAATCGGGCGCCGGTTTCATCGCGCTCGCCGGATACATGAAGCGCGTCCCTCCGGAGGTCGTGGCCCTCTATCCGGGCCGGATCGTGAACATCCATCCCGCCCTGCTTCCCGCCTTCGGGGGCAAGGGCATGTACGGCCGTCATGTGCATGAGGCCGTGATTCGCCAGGGATGCAAGGTCACCGGCGTGACCGTGCACCTCGTGGACGAACAGTACGACCGCGGACCCATTCTGGCCCAGCGGTGCGTGCCCGTCCTGCCGGGCGACACCGCGGAAACCCTGGCCGGCCGCGTGCTGGAAACGGAGCATTCGCTGTATCCGGAGGTGCTCCAGGCGTTCGCGGAAGGGAGGGTCCGGATCCGCGGCGGGATCGCGTTCATCGAATGATCCGAGGGGGAAACAGGAGGAGCAACGGGGGTTGCCGGATGATTGACCGGACACTCAAGGTCTCGGATTGTTCTGGAATTTTTGACGGGCAGGACAACATAAAACGAAGGAGGAAGGTTTGGCAACCGGTCGCCGCGCGCTGATCAGCGTATCGGACAAGACGGGCGTCGTGGACTTCGCCCGTGCGCTTGTCGATCTCGGTTTCACCATCCTGTCCACGGGCGGCACACACAGGCTGCTGTCGGAAAACGGCGTGCCCGTGACCGCGGTCGACCAGGTCACCGGTTTTCCGGAAATGATGGACGGACGGGTCAAGACCCTGCACCCGAAAATTCACGGAGCCCTGCTCGGGCTTCGTGACAACGCGGAGCATGCCGCTCAGGCCGCCGCCCAGGGCATCGAGTGGATCGACCTGGTTGCGGTGAACCTCTATCCGTTCGAAGCCACGGCAGCCAAACCGGGGGTGTCCATCGAGGAGATCATCGAAAACATCGACATCGGCGGCCCTTCCATGGTGCGCAGCGCGGCGAAGAACCACAGGTTCGTGGCCATCGTGACCGATCCCTCGGATTACGCCCCCGTGCTGGACGAGATCCGCCGCGACGGGGCCGTGTCCGCGGAGACCCGCCGGCGACTGGCGGTCAAGGCCTTCCGACGCACGGCGGATTATGATTCGGCCATTGACCGGACCCTGTCCGGGCGTTTTCTGGAGGAGCCGGTCCTCCGTCTGAAATACACGGACGGCAGACCGCTCCGGTACGGAGAGAACAGCCACCAGACGGCGGCGTTCTATCGCGACGCCTCGTGCCGCGAGGCCTCGGTGGCCGGAGCGGAAATCATCGGCGGCAAGGAGATGTCGTTCAACAATTACGTGGATGGCGACGCCGCCCTCGAGGCCGTGAAGGATCTTTCCGGCGGGATCGGGGTGGCGGTCATCAAGCACACCAATCCATGCGGTTTCGCGACCGGCGCATCCGCACGGGAGGCGCTCGAACGGGCGTGGGCGGGGGATCCGATATCGGCCTTCGGATCCGTGATCGCCTGCAACGCGCCAGTGGATCTTGCGTTCGCCGAGTTTCTGAAAGGCGAGCACGTCCGCCACATCGGTTTTGTCGTGTCCGCGGGCCGGCTGGTGGCCCAGGAGATACCGAACAAATTCGTCGAAGTGGTCGTCGCCCCGGATTTCTCGGCCGAGGCCCTGGATCTGTTCGGCAGGAGCAAGACGCTCCGGCTTCTCAAAACCGGACCGCTGGACGCGGCCGGGGCGGAGCCCAAAACCTTTCGGAAGATCACGGGCGGCATGCTTGAAATGGACCGGGATCTCGCGGTGTGGGACCGGTTCGAAGGCGTGACCAAGGCGCGGTTCGATGAGAGGCGCAAAGCGCTCGCGGAATTCACGCTGAAAGCCTGCAAGCACACGAAATCGAATGCCATCGTCCTGGGCCGGGAGTACAGCCCCGGATTCTTTCAGGTCATCGGAATGGGCGCGGGTCAGCCGAACCGGGTCGATTCCCTCCGCAAGCTGGCCGTCACCAAGGCCCTGGAAAACCTGGAGATGGAATACGCGGCGTCCAACCCGGGCATGGATTTTGATGCCTATCGAAAGAAAGCCTTTTCCGAAATGGTGCTCGCCTCGGACGCCTTCTTCCCGTACGACGACACGGTCCGTGCGGCGGCCGAGTTCGGCATCCGTTTCATCGTTCAACCCGGCGGTTCCAAGCGCGATGCGGACAGCATACGCGCGTGCGACGAACTCGGCATCGCCATGGCGTGCACCGGACTGAGGCACTTCCGGCACTGAAAACTCATCGACGATTGAGGACTTTCGGCCTGACTGCCTGCGATTCTCAATCGAATATGATCTTCTAATTGTTTCCCCGCAGGCCGTCATTGTTTTTAATATAAGGCCGATTGGTCCCGCTTCGCGGGAGGCTCCGGCCCCTGCGGCGCAGGCTCGGAGGCGGGAACCCCGCATCATCAAAAAAATAGTGAAGTGAGGAGAAAGCATGTACCCCAGTCTTTTCAAAATCGGCCCCATCGTCATTCACGCCTACGGCCTCCTGCTCGCTGTTTCCTTTCTGGTCGGCATTCTCTGGGCGATGAAGCGGGGGGAGAAGCGGGGCATCCCCGGGAACGACGTGATGGATGCGGGACTGATCACGGTGGTGAGCGCGATCGTGGGATCCCGGCTGTTCTACGTCGTGACCCATGTCGACGAATTCAGGGGCCGATGGCTCGATACGGTCAATCCGTTCCAGAGCGACGGCGAGATCGGACTCGCGGGCCTGTCCATGCTCGGCGGCGTGTTGTTCGCCGTCGCAGCGATCGCGGTTTTCTGCATCCATAAGAAGATACGGGTGTTCCGGTTCTTCGACGCGGCCGCGCCTTCGCTGGCGTTCGGGCTGGGGCTGACCCGTATCGGCTGTTTTCTCAACGGGTGCTGTTTCGGCAAACCGGGAGACCATCCCTGGTGCATGGCATTTCCTGAACAGAGCCCGGCCGGGGCTTTTCTGCCTGGATTGCGGCTTCATCCAACGCAATTATATTCTTCTGTGTACGATTTCCTGATGCTGGCCGTGCTTCTGCTCGTAGACCGCAAAAAACGAGCGGACGGCTTCTTATCCGCATTATTTTTCGTGCTTTACGGCATTTTCCGCTTTTCAATCGATTTTGTCCGCTATTATGAATCATCCGTGCAATTCAGATTCCTGGGAATGGCCTTCACCTATAACCAGCTGATCTCCCTGTTCATGGCGCTGTTCGGACTGGTACTGATGGCGCTGATCAGCCGCAGAAAGGCGGGGAAGGAATAAAAAACTTGATTTTTTGCCGTATTTTCAATAAATTATACTACTTCATTCATCCCTCTCCATGGAGGCGGGTATGATACCCAGGCGAATCACCGGTTTTCTGCTTTGCATGACCGCGGCCGCGGTTCTGATCACAGGATGCGCGGCGACCAACAGTTATATGGATGGAACATCGCCATACGGTTCGGACCAGGAACTTTCGGAACTCGATGAAATGCTCGGAATCGGCGGCGAGGACGGATCGGACGAATCCATCAACGAAGAAGACGTGCTGAAGCTTCTCGGCGTCAGCGAAGAGCCCCCGCTCGAGACGGAAACGGCTTTCATGCCCGCGGAACAGAGCGAAGCCGAAACCGGATTCGAGACCTCCCAGACTCAAACACAGGCGACCGGGGACACATATGCATTCAATACGGCCCCCGCGGACCGGGTGACCACGCCTCCGGCATGGAAAACCGATTCCTACAGCAGCCGTTACCAGGAGGCCCTGCAGGCTTACCGGGCGAAGCGGCTCGGCGAAGCCATACAGAAATTCGAAGCCCTTCTGGCGGAAAACGCGAAGAACAGCCTGGCCGACAACTGCCAGTACTGGATCGGAGAGGCCTACTACGACCAGGGCCAGTACCAGCAGGCCATTCTCTCGTTTGAGAAAGTGTTCAGCTATCCGAATTCGAACAAGGATGACTCGGCCCAGCTCAAGCTCGGCCTGTGCTATGTCAAGCTCAACGACCAGACCAGGGCCCGGGAAGAGTTCCAGAAGCTGATCAACAATTATCCGGCCAGCGAATACATCGGCATCGCCAGACAGTTCATCGCGCAGATCGAGGGACCCGCGTCCGGGCAGTGATGCGTTCACATCTCCGTTCCAAAACGAACAGGCGGAGCGTTTCCGGTCTCATCGGACGACCGGTGCCCTCCGCCTTGCCGTGGGGAGAGGGCGGCGCGTCCAACCCTCCCGCGTTTCCATCCGGCCCGAACCGGCGGTTCCTTGCGTCCTGCAAGCCGGCCGGCCGCCGGATGTCCGATTGAAGGGAAGCCCATGAAGAGCAAGCTGAAGATCCTGATGGTTTATTCCGAAGTCGCGCCGTTCTCCAAAACGGGCGGCCTCGGGGACGTGGGCGGCTCCCTGCCCAAGGCGCTCAAGGACATGGGGCACGACGTCCGCATCATCACGCCCCAGTACCAGAGCATCAACGAGCGGCGGTACATTCTGCGGGACGTGATCCGTCTGCAGAACATCGGCGTTTCGGTTGGCGCGGAGACGCATCAGATCCACGTCAAGTCGGCCTTCCTTCCCGACACCAAGGTGCAGGTGTATTTCATCGACTACAAGCCGTTCTTTTTCCGCAAGGGCATGTACACCGATCCCAAGACGGGCGCGGATTACCCGGACAACGCCCAGCGCTTCGCGCTTTTCTCGAAAGGCGTGCTGGAGACCCTGAACCGCCTTCACTGGCAGCCGGACATCATACACTGCAATGACTGGCAGACGGGCCTGATCCCCTATTACCTGAAAACCCTGTATCTCGGCAACCCTTTCTTCTCACAGACTTCCACGCTGTTCACGGTTCACAATTTCGCCTTCCAGGGGTGGTTTGACGCGAAAAACGCGGCCGCGATCGGCTTCGACACCAAGAACCGTTCCGCGGACAGCGGGCTCGACGCGAACGGCGGCGTGAATTTTCTGCGTCTCGGCATTCAATCCTCGGATCTGCTGAACACGGTCAGCGAGAAACACGCGGCCGAGGCGCAGTCGTCCGCTGAATTCGGATTCGGGCTGGAAAAGCTGCTGCGGTCCCGGAAGAAGCAGTTTTTCGGAATCGCGAACGGCATCGACACCCATGTCTGGAACCCGGAAACGGACAAGCTGATCCCGCATCCCTACAATTTCCAGCGCATCCCGGAGAAGGAGGGGAACAAGCGGGCCCTTTTCGAACGCTTCGGACTTCCCTTCAAGGCAGGCGTCCCGGTCATCGCCATGGTGACCCGGATGACGGGGCAGAAGGGCATGGACCTGGTCCGGGACGCCTTCGGCCCCATCATGGCACTGAACGGCGTTTTTCTTTTGCTCGGACAGGGCGAGGAGGCGTACGAGACCTTCTTCAAAAAAGCCGTGAAGAAATACCCCGGACGCGTCGGGGTCCATCTGGGATTCGACGAATCGCTCGCCCATCTGCTCATCGCGGGCGCCGACATTTTTCTGATGCCGTCGCGGTTTGAACCGTGCGGCCTGACCCAGATCTACAGCCTGAAATACGGCACGGTGCCGGTGGTCGCGCCGGTGGGCGGCCTGCTCGACACCGTGGAGCCGGTCAAGCCGAGATCCGAGCGGGGCACCGGGTTTGTTCTCGCCGCCATCGACGCGAAATCCCTTGTCGCCGCGCTGAAACAGGCGGTGAAGGCCTTCGGCGACCCGAGGACGTGGCAGCGCATTCAGAAGAACGGGATGCGGAAGGATTTCTCCTGGGAAGCCTCCGCGAAACGGTACGTGCAGCTGTACCATAAGTGCTTACTGCTGATCAAGACCTGACGGAACCGGCATGCAGGGAATACAGATACAGATCTACCAGGTCGGCGGCCGGCTGGACCTCTCGCTCATCACGGTTTCCGGCTACATCGACACGACCACGTGTCCGGAGATGGCCGACATCATTCAGGACCTGATGCGGCAGAAAAAGGTCCAGATCATCGTGGATCTGGGGCGCGTGACCTACATCAGCAGCGCCGGCTGGGGCGTTTTCGTCGGCGAAATCAAGAACATCCGGGAGCAGGGCGGGGACCTGAAATTCGTCCGCATGGTCCCCGAAGTCGCCGAGGTGTTCGAAATGCTCGAGTTTCACAAGATTCTGAACACCTACGAATCGGTGGAGGAGGCGGTCGACGAATTCGACCTGCTCCGCGGCATCGACATCACCGAGACCGAGCGGCAGAATCCGAAGGCTCCGGCCCGGCCGCCGATACCCGTTTCCATCGAGAAACCGCCGGTGCCGCCCGGCCTGCACGGCAAACGGTCGGCCCCGGACGCGGAAGACGAATTGTCCTATAAGGATTTTCCCGTCGTCGAGCGGATCAAGAAAATCGTCATCGATAATCCGATGGCCGGGCTCATGGAGATCCGGAGGCGGCTGGGAACGGAAAAATACGGATATGTCCGGATCGGCCCCCTCCGCCTGTTCTCCCTGCTCCGAACCCTGAACCTGGAAACACGGGAGAAACGCCACCGGTTTTACCGCTCCAGGTAATCCGGTCTCCATGGTATGTGATTTGCCTTTTTGGGTGGGCTAAGACCCGTCCAAATCCTCTTTCGGAAAGGAAGCCCGGAATGCGCAGCGCCGTGCACTCTTTGTCCTTTGCAAATAAAGGGGTTACCGCCGTTTTACTCTGCGTTTTTCTGGGGGCGTCCGCCGGGCTTCACGGCCAGACCGGCGCCTCCCAGCCCCGCTGGAGCAAATCCGCCAAGTCCCTGACCATTTTTCAGCCAGGGGATGCCGTGCGCATCCGGGTCTGGGAATTGTATCAGGAACAGGCGGCGAACATCAACCTGAGCGGCGATTACCCGATCAATCAGTCCGGTTTCATCGTCATGCCCCTCATCGGCGAGGTCAAGGTCAGGGGGCTCACGGTCTACGAACTCATGAATACGCTCCAGGAAAAGCTCCGGGAATACCTCCATAATCCGTATATCGAGGTGCATCCCCTGATCCGCCTGGTCATGCAGGGCTCATTCAACCGGCCCGGATCGTACCGCGTGGATCCCGCCAATTCGCTGTGGGATCTGGTGGCGGAAGCAGGCGGGCCGGCGGCGAATGCCGACCTGAAGAAAATGGTGGTGGAGCGGAGCGGCAAGGTCGTGATCAAGGACCTCCTGCAGAGTTTCGAAAACGGGTACTCGCTCGAAGAGGTGGGCATCGAGTCCGGCGACCAGATTATCGCGTATCCGAGGGGGTCGATCGATATCGGGACCCTGCTCGTGATGCTCAATCTGTTCGCCTCGATGTTCATTCTGTATCTGCGGCTGCGGTACGGCAGTCTGTGATCCGCCGTTATCCATAAGACATCACCCGCGCCCGCCGGGGCGCGATCGTCCATCAGGAGCAGGAATGGAAGAGTTTTTCGACAGCAACGCGCCGAATCAGGAAAATGTGGATCTGATGAAGTATGTCCGCGGCGTTCTCCGGCGGTGGTGGCTCGTTCTGGGCTGCACCGTCCTCGTCGCGACGCCGTGGTACGTGTATCTGAAAAAGCAACCGCCTGTTTTCAAGGCCGACGCCTGGCTGAGTTTCGAGAACATCTCGGCCACGGTTTCGGAGAACCTCATCGAGAACCGCATCGCCAAGCTCCGCAGCCGCAGTTTCGCGGAAGAAGTCACGGCGGAGCTGGGGTTGACGCTGAAGATCATACACAACGCGGATCCGAGGCTGTACCGGCAGGACGTGTTCCGGACGTTCTTCACGACCCGGAATCCGGTGCCCGGCCGGTACGAAATGCGCTTTCATCCGAACGGAACCGCCGCCGTGTGGTCCGAGGTGAAGATGCTCGACAGCGCCCGCGTGGAGCATTTCATCGAGGACACGGTCAGCATGAACGGATTCTCCTTCCGCCTGAATCCCGAAGTCGTGCGCCGGCGTCCGCGGGTGGCGTTCCATATCCAGGACTTTCAGTCCACGGTCGCGCAACTGCAGGCCTCGGAGGATATCATCCCCCAGGGCCGCACCCTGATGCAGATCACCCTGACCGACACCGACCCGTATCTCGCGGCGGAGACGATCAACCGGCTGGCCGAAAAATTCGTGCAGAAAAGCATCGAGATCCAGCGGCGCGCGAGCCGTTTCAGCCGCGAGTATCTCGAGGAACAGCTGGCCATCGTCCAGCGCGACCTGAACGACACCGACTACCAGCTTGAAAAATTCCGGGACACGCACATCCAGAACCTGGACGAGGAAAGCCGCGCCATCGTGGCCAAACTCGACCAGAACAGCGACCGGGTCGGCGACCTGACGGTCCAGAAGAAGGATCTGGCCCAGCTTCTCTCCCGGCTCGACCCCACGAGCCCTGATTTTGAAACCGGCGTCTCCGCGCGCTACATCTACGACCAGATCATCGGCTATCCGGTTTTTCGCGGCGACCCGGACATGACCGTGGCCAGCCAGCAGTGGCGGAGCAAGTACGCCGAACTCGACCGGATGGGCAGCGCGCCCGCATTGAACCCCCGGGTGAAACAGCTCAACGACGATTTGACGGAAATTCAGTCGACGCTCTTCAACCTCGCCCGGAACAAGCTGACGGCGATCGACCAGCAGATGGCCGAGCTCCAGAACGAGGCGGAGACGCTTCAGAGCCAGCTCAGCAAACTGCCCAAGGAGGAGATCAATTTCATCCGCCTCAACCGGAAGCGCCGGGCCAACGAGGCCATCCACGAGGCGCTCTCGCGGAACTTCAAGGAGGCCCAGATCAACGAAGCCGTGGAGCCGGAGAACATCACCCTCTACGACCGGGCGCTTCCCCCCAGCCGGCCGATCAGCGCGGACAAGCGCAAGAAGATGGGCATGGGCCTCCTGATGGGCCTGGGCCTCGGCCTCGGCGCCGCGCTCCTGTGGGAGCTGGCGGACAAGCGGATCAAATCGCGCGACGACATCAAGCGGTACCTGAAGCTCAATATCCTGGGCGTGATCCCCAAGGTCAAGTTCGACACCTACGAGCTACAGGATTCCGAGAAGGCGAAGAGCATCAGCTCGCAGATCGTGACGCATGACTATTCGCCCACGCCCGTCGGCGAGGCCTACCGGTCCCTGCGGACCAGCATCCTCTTCTCCAAGACCTTCGGGCCGGTGAAGTCGATGGTGGTCAGCAGCGTGGCGCCCGGGGAGGGCAAGTCGTTCACCGCGGCGAACCTGGCCATCACGCTGGCCCAGCAGAAATCCAGGACCCTGCTGATCGACGCCGATTTCCGCCGCGGTGTCCTGCACAACAGCTTCAACTGCCCCAAGAAGCCCGGATTGACCAATTACCTGACGGGCGTGGCGTCGCTCGATTCGGTGCTGAACGAGACCTACATCCCCAATCTCACGCTGATCACCTGCGGATCCATGATCCCGAATCCCTCCGAACTGCTCGGATCGGACAAGATGCAGAAGTTCATTGAGGGCATCACGCAGCGCTACGATTTCGTGATCTTCGACACGCCGCCGCTGTTCGCGGCGTCCGACGCGGTGATTCTGGGCACGCTGGTCGACGGCGTGTCCCTGGTCATCCGCGCGGGCATGACGAAGCGCGACGACGTCCAGCGCAAGATGGAGCTCTTCCAGAACGTCCGCGCCAAGGTGATCGGCGTGATTCTCAACGGCGCCGGGGTGGAGGTCGCGCATGAGGGCTACAGCTACTATGCCTACTGAGACGGCCGGCCTGCGCATTCTGATCACGGGGGGGGCCGGGTTCATCGGCTCCCATTTTTCGGAACGGATGATCTCGCGGGGGCACGCCGTGACCGCCCTCGACAATTTCAACGATTACTACGATCCCGCGGTCAAGCGCCGGAACGTGCGGGCGCTGACGGAGCGGGGCACGGACATCTACCGGCTGATCGAGGGCGATATTCTCGACGCCGCGAAGGTCCGGGCGATTTTCGCGGAGCAGCGGATCGACGCGGTCGTGCATCTTGCCGCGCGGGCGGGCGTCCGGCCCTCCATTCAGGAGCCCGCGCTGTATCAGCGGGTCAACGTCGAGGGCACCGCCAACCTGCTCGAAGCGGCCGTGAAGCACGGCGTCGGCCGGTTTTGCTTCGCGTCCTCCTCGTCGGTGTACGGGGCGAACGCCAGGGTCCCGTTCTCTGAGAATGATGCCGTGGACGGGCCGCTCTCGCCGTACGCGTCCTCCAAGCGGGCGGGCGAACTGCTCGCCTACACGTACCATGCCCTGTACGGTCTGCCGGTGCACTGTCTTCGTTTCTTCACCGTGTACGGCCCCCGCCAGCGGCCGGACATGGCCATCCACAAGTTCACGCGCCTGATCGACGAGGGCCGTGAAATCCCGCTGTTCGGCGACGGCACGAGCCGGCGGGATTACACGTTTGTTTCCGACATCATGGACGGGATGGAGAAGTCCCTGGAGCGGTGCCGCGGGTACGCCATCTACAACCTCGGGGAGTCGCGGACCATCGAACTGCGCGATCTGATCCGCCTGATCGAGGAGCGGGTCGGCAGGAAAGCGAACATCAAGCGCCTGCCGGACCAGCCGGGAGACGTGCCGGTGACCTTCGCGGACGTGTCGAAGGCGGTCCGGGAGCTGGATTACGCGCCGAAGACGCGCATCGAGGACGGCATCCGGACTTTCGTGGACTGGTACAGGGAAACGACCGGGAAATAGACCGAATCATGCTGCGAGAGAAGGAACTTTTCCTCATCCGCCTGATGAAGCTCACCGACGGGCTGGTCATCGCGGTTTCCTTTGTCGCGGCCTATTTCATCACCCTGCTCATCCGCTCCATCGCCGATTACGGGCCGCTGGCCCACGCCGGAGAGGGTCTCCGGGGTTTTCTCAAGGTTCATTTCTGGCTGGTCATTGTGACCATTCCCGCGTGGATCCGGCTCATGTCGGCGGACGGCGTCTACGCCAACTTCAGGACCAAGCTCTTCATCGAAACCTGCTGGCGCGTCCTGCGGACGGGCGTGGCGGCCATGTTCGTGCTGGGCAGCGTCGTGTTCCTCATCAAGCTGGAAATGACGAGCCGCATGTACGTGTCCGTTTTCGCCGTGACCGCCCTGATCGGGTTGTTCATCTCGAAGGCGGCGTGGCGCTGGTTTCTGGACTACATCTCGCGGCAGGGCTACAACCTCGTCAACCTTCTGATCGTCGGCACGGGAAAGCGGGCGCAGGAATTCATCCGCAATGTGCATGCGCACGCGAACTGGGGACTGAAAATCGTCGGTCTGGTGGATGACGATCCCAAGCTGCTCGGCAAGACCGTTCTCGAATATCCTGTCATCGGGCGGATCCGCGACATCCCGCGCATCCTCCGGGAACACGTGGTCGACCGCGTTATTTTCGTGGTGCCGCGTCTCTGGCTGAACCGCATTGAGGACGCCATCCTCCACTGCGAACGGGAGGGGGTCGGGACGGCCGTGTCGGTCGACCTGTTCACGCCCAAACTCGGAACGCTGTCCCTGTCCAGTTTCGCGGGCGTGCCCCTGCTGAACTTTCAGACGACCTCGGCCAAGGAATGGCAGCTCTTCGTCAAGCGCGTTATGGACGTGATCGTCTCGCTGTTCTTCATCCTGCTGTTCCTGCCGGTTTTCATCCTCGCCGCGGCCGGCATCGTGATCGATTCGAGGGGCCCGGTCTTCTTCCGGCAGGTCCGGTGCGGCCGGAACGGCCGCCGGTTCACCCTCGTCAAGTTCCGTTCGATGGTGCCCGGAGCCGAGATGCGCAGGCGGGAGCTCGAGAAGCAGAACGAGATGAACGGCCCCGTCTTTAAAATCAGGCGGGATCCGCGGGTCACGGCCTTCGGCCGTTTCATGCGCAAGTTCAGCATCGATGAACTGCCCCAGCTCTTCAATGTTCTGCGGGGCGACATGAGCCTCGTCGGGCCGCGGCCCCCGCTCCCAGCCGAGGTGGACCTGTACGAAACCTGGCACCGCCGGCGCCTGAGCATGAAGCCCGGCGTCACGTGCCTCTGGCAGGTGAGCGGCCGGAACCGGGTCGATTTCGAGCAATGGATGGAACTCGACCTGAAGTACATCGACAATTTTTCGCTGTGGCTGGATTTCAAGATTCTTGTCCGCACGGTGTTCGTGGTTCTGACGGGGTACGGAGCGGCCTGAGCCGTTCCTGTTCCGGAGCGCCGGCCGGCTTCGACGCCGCGGCGGCCGCTCCGATGGCCCGGGCGCGGACGGCAAACTGTGCCGCGGGCCGGCAAAAGGCACAAGGAGGCTTCTTTGAGAATCTGCGTCGTGGGCACGGGATACGTGGGTCTGGTGACCGGCACCTGTTTCTCGGAGTTCGGCGTCGACGTCGTTTGCGTGGACGCCAACGGGGAAAAAATCCGGACCCTGAACTCGGGGGGCGTTCCGATCTACGAGCCGGGGCTCGACGCCCTGATCAGCCGGAACGTCAAGGAGGGCCGGCTGACCTTCACCACGGATCTGCGGTCCGCGGTGGAACGGTCGCTGGTGGTCTTCATCGCGGTCGGCACACCGCCCAGGGCGGACGGGTCCGCCGACCTGCGGTACATCGAACAGGTGGCCCGGGGCATCGCCGAGTCGATGAACGGGTACAAGGTGGTGGTGAACAAGAGCACGGCGCCGGTGGGCACGGGCCGATGGATCACGGACGTCATCTCCCGGCATCAGAGGGAGCCCCACCGGTTCAGTGTGTGCTCGAATCCCGAATTCCTGCGGGAAGGGTCCGCGATCGAGGATTTCATGCGTCCCGACCGCGTGGTCATCGGCGCCGAGGACGCGGAAGCCGTCGCCATCATGAAGGATCTCTATTCGCCGCTGTACCTCATTGAAACCCCCTTCGTCATCACCAACCTCGAGACCGCGGAACTCGTCAAGTACGCGTCCAATGCCTTTCTGGCCGTGAAGATCTCGTTCATCAACGAGATGGCCGCGCTCTGCGACCGCGTGGGCGCGGACGTGCATCACGTGGCCAAGGGAATGGGCCTGGACCGCCGCATCGGCTCCAAGTTTCTGCATCCCGGCCCGGGATACGGCGGATCGTGCTTTCCGAAGGACACGCTGGCCCTGGTCGAGGTCGGGAAAGGGGCGGGGCTGGAGCTGAAAATCGTCCGGTCGGCCGTGGAGGTGAACGCGCGCCAGCGGGAGATCGCGTTTGAAAAGATCCGGCAGGCCGCCGGGGACCTCAAGGGAAAGACCGTCGCCCTGCTCGGGCTCTCCTTCAAGCCGAACACCGACGACATGCGAGACGCGCCCTCCGTCGACATCATCCGGAAACTGCAGGAGGCCGGCGCCTCGGTCCGCGCCTATGACCCGGTGGCGCATGCGGAGGCGGCGAAGGTGCTCAAGGGCGTGACGTACTGCAGGGACGCTTACGACGCCGCCGCGGGCGCCGACTGCCTGGTCTTCATGACCGAGTGGAACCAGTTCCGCAACCTTGAGATCCTGAAGATCCGGGAGGCCATGAAAACCCCCGCGGTCGCTGACCTGCGGAACATCTACGAACCGAAAAAGATGCGCGAGGCGGGCTTTCAATACGTCGCCATGGGGCGGTGACTCCATGCGCATCCTCATGATCGCTCCGGAACCGATTTTCGAACCGCGGGGCACGCCGCTTTCGGTGGTCGGGCGGCTCAAGGCCTACTCGGACCTGGGGCATGAGGTCGATCTGCTCACGTATTCCATGGGCGCGGACGTCCGCCTGCCCTCCGTGCGGATCCACCGTGTGGCCGCGATTCCCGGGATCCGCCGGGTGAAAATCGGGCCCTCCCTCGCCAAGCTCCCGCTCGATTTTCTGCTGGCCGTGAAATCCCTCGCCTGGGCCTCCAGGCGCAGGCATGATCTCATCCACACGCACGAGGAAGCCGGACTCTGGGGCGTCTGGCTGTCGCGCTGGTTCGGCATTCCGCACGTGTACGACATGCATTCCAGCCTGCCGCAGCAGCTCGGCAATTTTCAGTTTTCCCGGTCCCGGCGGCTCGTCCGTGCCTTCGAGGCCGTGGAGGACTGGATTCTGACCCACGCGGACACGGTCATTCCCATCTGCCCGGACCTGGCCGACCACGTCCGGAAGAAGTTTCCGGAAAAGAATTCCCTGATGATTGAAAACGTCGTGGACTACGGCATGGTGTTCGGCGAGGAGGACCGGTCCGCGGCTGTCCGAAAGACGCTGGGAAAAGGACCGGTCGTCCTGTACACCGGCACCTTCGAGCCGTACCAGGGCCTGGACCTGCTCGTGGAATCCGCGGTTCCGGTCGTCCGGAAAATTCCGCGGGTCCGCTTTCTCATGGTCGGCGGGCATCCGGACCAGGTGGCATCCGTTGAAAAGTCCGTCGCGGAGCGGGGACTGTCCGGCGCCTTCACGTTCACCGGCCAGGTGAAGCCGCAGGAAGTCAACAGCTACATCCGGTGCGCGGACGTGCTGGTTTCGCCGCGCACGCGCGGAACGAACACGCCGCTCAAGCTCTACGCCTATCTCCGGTCCGGCGTGCCCATGGTCGCGACCCGGCTGTGGACGCACACCCAGGTGCTTGACGAACGCACGGCCGTGCTGACCGACCCCGATCCGGCGGCCTTCGGCGCCGGCATCGTCCGCCTGCTCAGGGACAAATCCCTGGCCGGCCGCATCGGCCGGGCCGCGGTCCGGCTGGCCGATGAGGCATACAGCTACCGCGTCTATCTGGAGAAGCTCGGCCGCGCGGCCGATTCGGCGGTCGCGAACCGGAAAGGCCGCCGTGTGCGGGATTAGCGGTATCGTCCATTCCGATCCGTCGCGTCCGGTCGATCCGGCCGTGCTCCGGGACATGTGCGCCGCGATCCGGCACCGGGGGCCGGACGACGAAGGCATCGCGGTGTTCGGGGCCGCGGGCATCGGCATGCGCCGGCTTTCGATCATCGACCTCCGCACCGGGCATCAGCCGCTGTCGAACGAGGACGGATCGGTCACGATCGTCTTCAACGGCGAAATCTACAATTTCCGGGAGCTCCGGGCTGAACTCGAGAAGTCCGGCCATGCGTTCCGCACGGCGAGCGATACGGAAACCATCGTGCACGGGTACGAGGAGTGGGGCGAGGACGTTTGCGGCCGGCTCAACGGCATATTCGCTTTCGCCCTCTGGGACGGCCGGCGCAGACGCCTGATGCTCGGCCGGGACCACCTCGGAGTCAAACCCCTGTACGTGTACCGCGACCCCGAAAAACTGGTGTTCGCGTCCGAAATCAAGGCCATTCTCCGGTGCCCGGGCGTCACACGGACCCTGGATCGCGACGCCTTGAACGCGTACCTGACTTTCGAATACGTGCCGTCGCCGCAGAGCATTTTCAGGGAAATACGCAAGCTGGAGCCGGGGCACTGGATGACCGTCGGGGACGGCGGCGTCCGCACGGGGCGGTACTGGACCGGAGTCCCCAGGCCCGCGGCCTGGACCGGGGCGGAAGCGGCGGAACGCCTGCGTTATCTTGTGCACGACGCGGTGAGGCTTCAGCTGGTTTCGGACGTGCCCCTGGGCGCGTTTCTTTCCGGCGGCATTGACTCGTCCATCATGGTCTCCCGGATGGCGGCCTGCATGGACCGGCCGGTCAAGACCTTCTCCATCGGGTTCAGGGAGTCCTCGTACAATGAGCTGAAATACGCCCGGGCCGTGGCCGCGAAGTACGGCACCGAGCATCGCGAGCTCGTCATCGAGCCGAAGGCCCTCGATCTCACCGAGACGCTGGTCCGCCAGTTCGACGAGCCGTTCGGGGATTTTTCCATTTTCCCCACCTACCTGGTCTCGAAAATGGCCCGGGAGGATGTCACGGTCGTGCTGTCGGGGGACGGCGGGGACGAGCTGTTCGCGGGATACGACACCTACCGCGCGCACCGTTTCGACCGCCGGTTCTACCACCGCCTGCCCAGGGCGGTGAAACGCGGCCTGCTCGACCGGCTGGCGCGGTCCCTGCCGCCCACGGAGAGCAAGAAGGGACCGGTCAACAGTTTCAAGCGCTTCGTGCAGGGCACCTGGCTTCCGAAAGAGCTGATGCACGGACGCTGGATGGTGTTCCTGTCCGAAGCCGAGCGACGCGCCCTGTTCACGGACGGCGCGTTCGCGTCCCTGGCCGCTGAAACGCCCTATGAATCCATGCTCCGGTTCAGCCGGGAGGCGGGCCTCAACGGCGCGGATGACGTGGCGAAGACGGGGTATGTGGACGTCAAGACCTATCTTCCGGACGACATTCTCGTGAAAGTCGACCGGATGTCCATGGCGGTTTCACTGGAGGCCCGGGTGCCCTATCTGGACCACCGGATCGTTGATTTCGCGCTGTCCCTTCCGCCGGAACTGAAGATGAAGGGATTCAGCACCAAATACATTCTCAAAAAAGCCTTCTGGGACGACCTGCCGCCTGAGGTGCAGAACCGCGGCAAGCAGGGCTTTTCCATCCCGATCAAGAACTGGATCCGCAACGAACTGAAACCCATGATGCTCGACCTCCTGTCCGAGGAGCGGATCCGCAGGCAGGGGCTGTTCCGCCCGGAATTCGTTTCCAGCCTGGTGAAGGAGCACATGGACGGCGTCGAGAACCACAGCCACAAGCTGTGGGCTCTCATGGTATTCGAACAGTGGTTTGACCTGTACGCGGGGAGCACGCATGCCTGAACCGACGGAACCGGGACGCGCCGAGACCATCGAAGCCGTCCGCTGTTACTGGAACGAGCGCATTCACGACCTTGAAATCGTGCGGCACCCGGTGGGGACGCCGGGATTCTTCGAGGACCTGGACGCCTACCGTTTCGAGAAGCTGCATTATCTGCCGCGGCTCGTGGATTTTTCCGGGTTCCGCGGGAAAACCCTGCTGGAAGTCGGATGCGGCGCGGGCATCGATCTGGCCCGTTTCGCGGCCGGGGGCGCCCTTTGCACGGGCGTGGACCTGTCTCGGACCGCCGTCGACCTGGCGCGCCAGAATCTCGGTCAGCGGGGGCTCTCCGCGGACCTGCGCGTCATGAACGCCGAGGCCCTGGAGTTCCCGGACGGCACATTCGACGTGGTGTACGGCCACGGCGTGATTCAGTACACGGCCGATGCCCGGGCACTGATCGAAGAGGCCCGCAGGGTTTTGAAACCGGGCGGTCTGTTCATCTCCATGGTTTACAACCGCAACGGCTGGCTCGCCCTGATGTCCAAACGGTTTCACGTGCCCCTGGAGCACGAAGACGCGCCCGTGCTGAACAAATACACCATCCGGGAATACCGGGACCTGCTGTCCGGCTTCTCGAAGGTCGACATCGTGCCGGAGCGCTTTCCGGTCCGTTCCAAACTGCACCAGAAGGGGCTCAAGGCGTTTCTCTTCAACACCGTGTTCGTCGGCGCCTTCAACGCCGTCCCACGGCCGCTGGTGCGGAGGTACGGGTGGCATCTCATGGGGTTCGCCTTCAAATAGGAGTTCAAAGTTCAAGGTTCAAAGTTCAAAGAAAAACGGATGATTTAATCTTGATCTGTTGAAATAGGACAGAGTCCATTGAAGAGTTCAAGGTCCAAATAGGAGTTCAAAGTTCAAGGTTCAAAGTTCAAAGAAAAACGGATATTTTAATCTTGATCTGTCGAAATAGGACAGAATCCATTGAAGAGTTCAAGGTCCAAAGCTCATAGTTCAAAGAAAAAATTGATGGTTTCAAATTGCTTGGCCGGGTTGGACGGGTTACTTTGAACTTTGAACCTTGAACTTTGAACTTAAATTGAAAACGATCAGCACACAACATTCGGATTAAATAATGAAAAGAGACCTCCAGAAACTCCAAAACACCGAGTTCGACGTTTTAATCATCGGCGGCGGCATTTACGGCGCCACGGCCGCGTGGGAGGCCGCTTCGCGCGGGCTCCGCACGGCCCTCGTCGAGAAGGCGGATTTCGGCGGGCTGACCTCGGCCAACAGCCTCAAGATCGTGCACGGCGGCCTGCGTTACCTGCAGACGCTCGACCTGCCCCGCGTGCGCGAGTCGGTTCGGGAAAGGCGCATCCTGCTGTCCGTTGCGCCGCATCTCGTGCGGCCCATGTGCTGCGTGATGCCGACCTACGGCATGCTCATGAAAAGCAAGTGGGTCATGCGGTTCGGCATGATTGCGAACGACATTCTGAGCTTCGACCGGAACCGCGGGCTGGACCCGGAGCACCGCATCCCGCGGGGCCGGGTCGTGTCCAGGGAAACCTGCATCGGCCTGGTGCCGGGCATCGACGGCGGCCGGGTCACGGGCGGCGCCTACTGGTCCGACGCCCAGATGGTCAATTCCGAGCGGCTCCTGCTCGCCTTCATCCAGTCCGCCGATCGGGCCGGCGCGGTGTGCGCGAATTACGTTGAGGCTGTTGATTTTCTGCGTTTGAAGAATCGTATCGCGGGCGCCGTGGTCAGGGACGCGCTTACGGGCGCGGAATTCGAAGTGCGGTCGCGCATGGTTCTGAACGCCTCGGGCGGATTCGCGGACCCGGTGCTGGCCAGGGCCGTCCCGGGCATCCGGAATAAAATGATCCGGCTGTCCACGGCGATGAATCTGGTCCTGAACCGCGGACTGCTCCCGGGATGCGCCGCGGGCGTCAGCAGCCGTTTCTCACACCGGCGGGCGGACGGCAGCGAATACAAGGGCAGCCGCGTCCTGTTCGTCGCGCCCTGGCAGGGCGTCACTCTGGCCGGCACTTTTCACAAGCCCTACACGGGCGATCCGGAGGCCATGGCGGTCACCGAATCGGACATTGAATCGGCTCTCTCGGAAATCAGCCGCGCGGTTCCGGGCGCCGCGTTCCGGCGCGAGGACGTGTCCTTCTTTCACAAGGGATTCCTGCCCATGGAGGGCCTGAACCCGAAAACGGGCGAGGTGCGTCTGACGCCGCATTACCGCATTCACGACCATTCCGTGGAGAACGGCGTGGAGGGCATCGTGTCCGTGGTCGGCGTCAAATACACCACGGCACGGGACGTGGCGGAACGGATCGTGAAGCTCCTGGTGAAGAGACTGCGTGCGCCGGTCGGGCGGTCCGTTTCGCGGAATACGCCCCTGCACGGCGGGGACATCCGGCGGTTTGAATCGTTCGCGGAGAATGTCAGGACTAGCGCTCCGTTCGGGCTTGCGCCGGCCGTACTGAACCACCTGCTGTCGCAGTACGGCACGGATTACCCGGCGGTGCTGAAACTCATCGAAGGCCGTCCGGAGCTCGGAAAAACACTGCCCGGTTCCGTTGAAGTGATCGGCGGGCAGATCGTGCACGCGGTGCGCGAGGAGGCCGCGGTGCGGCTGTCCGATGCGGTGCGGCGGCGCACGGGCCTGGGGTCGGCGAAGCATCCGGGCGCGGAGGCGCTGGAGGCCTGCGGCAGGCTCATGGCCGCGGAACTCGGATGGGACGAGACCAGGCTGAAAAACGAGATCCGGGACGCGGAGGCCGCGTACATGCCGGTTCGGGAGAACGTCGCATGAGCGCTGTTCTGGTCACCGGCGGCGCCGGTTACACGGGGGGACATTTGTGCCGGTATCTGGCCGGTCGCGGCCTTCGGGTGCGGACCCTGGCGCTTCCTGAAAGCGACACCGGTGCGCTGGTCCAGGCCGGCATCGAGCCGGTCATCGGCGACCTGACCCAGCCGGAGACCCTGGACGCAGCGGTCCG
Source organism: bacterium (assembly GCA_016933415.1). Classification (GTDB taxonomy): domain Bacteria; phylum Zhuqueibacterota; class QNDG01; order QNDG01; family DTFT01; genus JAFGAX01. Next base: position 9,680 of record JAFGAX010000091.1, on the reverse strand, counting down.
CGACGTTGAAACCGTGTACCACATCGCGGCCGTGTACCGCGAGGAGAACGTGCCGAGGCGGCTGTTTTTCGACGTCAATGTCGGCGGCACGCGGAACCTCATCGAGGCTTCGATGAAGGCCGGTGTGAAGCGCTTCGTGCACTGCAGCACGGTCGGCGTGCAGGGCGATATCGAGAATCCGCCCGCAACCGAGGAAGCGCCGTACCGGCCGGGCGACCATTACCAGGAATCCAAGATGGAGGGCGAGATGCTGGCCCTCCGCTATTATAAAGAAAAAGGAGCGCCCATCGCCGTATTCCGGCCTGTGGGTATTTACGGCCCGGGCGATACGCGCTTTTTAAAGTTATTTCGGAATGTCCGCAAGCCCATGATCGGATCCGGGAACGTCCTTTACCATCTGACCTATATCGACGATCTCGTCGAGGGCATCCGTCTGGTCGGCGAAACGCCCGGCATCGAGGGCCAGATCTTCACTCTGGCCGGGCCGCGGTATACGACGCTCAACGAGCTGTACGCAGCCATCGCGGCCGTTCTGGATACAAAGCCGTCCCGGATCCGCATCCCGGTCTGGCCGTTTCTGGCGGCCGGAGCGATTTGCGAGTCGGTCTGCCGTCCCCTCCGCATTTCACCGCCGATTTACCGCAGGCGCGTGGACTTTTTCGTCAAGGACCGCGCGTTCGACATCGCCAGGGCCCGCAGGGTCCTCGGGTACGATCCGAAAATCGACCTTGCCGAGGGGCTTGGGCGGACGGCGGCTTGGTATAAAGAGCAGGGGCTGCTGTAGGGGATTGTGTAAAAAACTGGAATCCTGCGGACGCGGATGAAAAAGACTGGATCCCCGTCCGCTGACGCGGATGAAAAAGACACGTGCGCGGGGATGACACGACTTCATAGTAATTGAAACCTTCACCCTGCTTCGGGGATTAACGGACCAAAATGGCCAAAACCGAAACCATTGAAATCCAGAAGGAATTCGCCTCAGGCGGGGGCAAGCTCGCGAAATACCAGGATCTCATCCTGGGCGAGCGGAGCCTGCTGAAGCTGATCCGGTATGAGTGCATCACTGCGTTTTGCGGCTCCATGCCGGGAGCAGCCGGGCTGTTGCTTCGCTCCAAACTCTACCCGAAACTTCTCGGCCGTACAGGCCGCGGGCTGACGTTCGGAAGGGGCGTGGTGCTGAGGCATCCCCAAAAGATCGAAATCGGCGACGGCGCGGTGATCGACGACGGATGCGTGCTCGACGCAAAGGGCCAGGACAACAATGGCATCCGGATCGGGGCCGGCGTTTTTCTCGGCCGGAACACGATACTCAACTGCAAGAACGGCGACATCGTCCTGGAGGACCGCGCCAATATCGGGTCGAACTGCACGATTTTCAGCGCGAGTGAAGTGGTCGTGGGCGCGGAGGAACTGCTGGCAGCCTATGTGTACCTGGTCGGCGGCACACACCGGTTCGACGACCCCGCGGTGCCGGTGCTCAACCAGGGCCGCGAGTCCAAGGGCATACGCATCGGGCCCGGCGGGTGGATCGGCAGCCATGTCACGGTGTTTGACGGTGTGTCCGTGGGCAGGCACGCGGTGATCGGCGCGGGCTCGGTGGTTAATCGCGACGTGGCCGATTACGCGGTGGCCGCGGGCGTGCCCGCCAAAACGGTACGGAAACGGAAGCCGGGGCCCTCCACCGGGAGGGAAGAGAGGGCCGCGAAGCAGAAAGCGGCGGCTCTGTCGCCGCACGCCAACGCGGCATCCGGGAGACGGACGGGACAACCCGGAGACCTGTGGTCCCCGCAATCCAAAAGAATCCTCTATCTCTCCATGTACGACCCGGCCGTGCCCTACACGGGCGCGGGCGCGCGCGGCGGCGAGTTCGTCAATTTTCTCGCCCGTCGGCACAGTCTGGACCTGGTGTATATGACCGGGTCGGGACATCCCGGCGATCCGGTTCTGGAGGAAAAGTACGGGAACCGGCTGAAAGGGGTCGGGGAAAAAATCGCGATCCCCTTTTCACAGAAGGGGTATTTCCTCTTCAGCAAACCGCTTTATCATGCGGCGGCCCGTCTTCTCGAAAAGAACCGCTACGACCTGATCTTCTGTGATTACGGCCTGGCCGGCAAATACGGGGTGAAACTCTCGAAGCGCTTCGGCGTGCCTTTCGTGTACGCGTCGCACAACATCGAGTTCCGGCAGTATCTCGGCAAGGCGAAGTCCGACCCCAGGCGCTGGCCGCTCGTGCCCCTGGTCCGGTCCGCGGAGAAAAAGGCCGTGAAGCAATGCCGCCTGCTCGTCGCGATATCGGACGATGACGCGGCATTCTACGGCCGGTGGACCGCGCCGGACAAGATCACGGTCGTGCCGCAGGGCTTTGACGAAAAGGTCCTCAATCCACGGTACAAGCCGGAGAAGAATGACCCGAAAATCGTGCTGTTCTTCGGCAATTACGCGATTTCCACGAACCGCGAGGCTGTGGCCGCCGTGCGCGACCGTATCGCGGACCGGGTTTTGAAGGCAAATCCCCGCGTCCGCTTTCAATTCGCGGGCGCGCATCCACCGCTTGAGCTCAGCCATCCGGCTTTTGAATTCACCGGATTCGTGGAATCCGTGGCAGACCTGATCCGGCGGGCGGATGTCGTGATTTCGCCCATGACCGGCGGCTGGGGCATGCCGACCAAGGTCGTCGAATCCCTGGCCTGCGGCAAGCCGGTCGTGGCCACGGAAACCGGCGCCCGTGCTGTGCCGCGCGTCTTCTCCAGGCTGACGGTGTGCCCGATAGGGGAATTCCCTGAAGCGATCGTCCGAATCCTGAAGGAGAACAGGCCCGTGGACGGCGCGGATTTCGAGGCGCTGAAGAAAGAGTTTCTCTGGGAAAACCGGCTCGGCCGGCTCGATGAAGCCATGTCCCGGCTGTTTCCGGGCGGGGTTCCGTGAGCCGCAGGCCGGTCCGGGCCGCCTTTCTGGTCGCGTGCCACGACATCGGGGGATTCGAGACCAAGCTGGATCACCTGATGCGGCACCTGGACCGCAGGCGCGTCCGGCCGTCCGTCATCCTCCTCTACCCGGGTTACAAGGCCCGCCGCACGGACGAAGCCGTCCGCATCCGACAGCGGGCCTTTTTTCAATGGCCGGAAATCGAAACCGTTGAAATTCCCATGCGGGGCCGTTTCGACCTCCCCGCAATCGCGCGCTCGGCCTCGGCGCTCCGCCGCATGCGGCCGGATGTCATGCTCTACTTCGCGCTCGGCCCCGGCACGTTCGCGGGCCCGGCCGCGGCCCGGCTGGCGGGCGTGCCGACCGTGATCCGCGCCCAGGACACGGTGATCGAGGGCCTTTATCCCGGGCCGCTCAGGCCCGCGGACCGTCTGCTTCTGAAAGACACGGACCGCATCGTGGTTCCCTCCGCTTTTCTGAAGGGGATCATTGTCCGCGGCCTCGGCGTAAGGCCCGGCCTGATCGATGTGATTCCCAACGGCATCGATCTGTCGCGGTTCCGGACCGTCCGTCCGAAGCCCGGGTTGGCCGCAAGCCTCGGCTTCGGCCCAAAGGACAGACTGGTCGGCATCACCGCCAACCTGGTTCCCGTGAAAAACCACAGGCTTCTGCTCGAGGCGGCTCCCGTTGTCCTGAAGGCGGTGCCGCATGCGCGTTTCCTCCTCATCGGAGAGGGACCGCTCAAGTCCGAACTCATGCGCCTGGCGGAATCGCTCGGGATCTCGTCCGTGGTGCGCTTTCTAGGATACCGCAGCGATGTGCGGAACCTGATTCCGCTTCTGGACGCGGGCCTGCTCTGCTCGCACATCGAAACGCACGGCATCGCGCTCATCGAGATGATGGCCGCGGCCGTGCCCGTGGCCGCGCCCGCGGTGGGCGGCATACCCGAAATCATCCGCGATGGAGAGAACGGACTTCTCTTCCCCCCGTCCGATGCGGGCCGCCTCGCGGCCGCGCTGATCCGCATGCTCCGGGATAAACCCCTCGCCTTGCGGCTTTCCGCGGCCGGCCGCAGGTCCGCGTTCGAACGTTTCCCGGTCGAACGCATGGCCCGCGACTTCGAGTCCCTGCTGGAGAACGCATGGAGGGACGCGTGAGCGACGCCGGCACCGAGGGACGGGTTTCCCCGCCGCGGCGCATCGTCTGGAACACCGTGTTCAGCGCCTTCTCGGAACTGAGCATGCTGTTCACGGCCGCCTTCTTTTTTCTCGCGGCCAACCGGCTCGGCAAGGATGTCTGGGGACAGTTCAACACCGCGATGGGCTTCACCGGCCTGTTCGCGATGCTGATTCTGTTCGGCTTTTCGTACTCGATCACCAAGGTCATTGTCCGGCGGCCGCGGGATGCGGGCATTTACGTTTCCAACGCGCTCTGGCTCCAGGCGGGGCTCACGGTCCTCACGCTGGGGCTGTGCTACGGAGCGGCACTGGTGTTCCGCGAAAAGTACACGCTCCCGTTCCGCCTGCTCCTGCTCGTGGTGTTCGCGGCCGAATCGCTCAAGAGCTGGACGTTGACGCTCCGCGCCGCGGTCAAGGCGCTGGGCGGATTCCACCACGACACCGTGGCCATGAACGCGGAGCGCGTGGTCCTGCTCGTGATCGGCGGCGGCCTGCTGATCGGGGGCCGGGGCGTTTTCGCCGCGGCCTGGATTTTCGCGGCCTCACGCCTGATCAGTTTCGTCTGGCTGTTCTTCGCGGTCAGGCGTCTCTGCCCGGGCGGATACAGCCGGCCGAGCGTGAACGTATCGGCTTCCCTGCTCTCGGAATCGTGGATATACGTGGCCCAGTCCGCGCTCTGGCGCGTGTACGACTACATCGACACCGTGCTGGTCTCCCTGCTGACCGTCGGGTTCGGACCGGCCGGCGTTTACGGCGTCGCGCGGAAAATACTGGAAAGTCTCTGGCTGGTGCCGAACGTGCTCACCGAGGCGACTTATCCGGAAATCGCGGGCCGTACTCTCGTGTCCAAGGACCTGGTCCGGACTCTGCTCGGCCGGGCGATACGGTACCTGACGGCCGCGGCGTTCGCCGTGGCCCTGGGAACAGTGCTGATGGCCGGAACCGTGATGGGGTGGTTCGGCCCGGAATACAGGGAGGGCGGCGTTGCGCTCGCGGTGCTCGGCCTGGCCGTGGTTCCGGCCTATCTCCGCTACCTGTTCGGAAACACCCTGATCGCGGTGAACCTGCAGACGCGTGAGATCGCCGCGTCCGCGGCCAGGAGCGTTTTCAACATTGCGGTCAATATCATCCTCATCCGGCGTTACGGCATCATCGGCGCGGCCGCGGCCACCGCGGCGACGGATGTTTTCATCGTGTGTCTTTACTGGAGGATTCTCGAAAAGGCCGGATTCGTCGTTCGTTCCCAGCTCGCCGTACTCGGCAAACCTTTTGCTGCATTGACTTTGATGGCCCCTGTTTACTGGCTGATGAACGGGGCCCATCCTGTGGTTCAATGCGCGGTACTGCTTCCCCTGTACGCCGTTCTGATCACGGCGTTCGGACTTTTCCACAGGAACGAGCTGGAATGGTTCCGGAAAAGCCTGGCCGGGAAGGCGGGAAAGCTTTTTCGGATTGGAAAAAAGTGAAGAATTTGCTATATTTTCAATTGGTTAGACGGCGAACGAATGATATGCCCGAATACGGGTCCCAATCGTTATAAAAAGGACGGTCATGCCGAATATCGACGAAATCAAACAGGAATTACGCGGTCATTTTAAAACAACCGTCGGATTCGAGCCCTCGGAATCGGACAACCTGTTCGACAAGGGCGCGCTGGATTCGTTCGGAGTGGTCGAATTTCTGACATTTCTGGAGACCCGGTTCGGGGCGGTCATTGCCATTGAAGACGTCACCGAAGCCCAGTTTTCCACGATTCAATCCGTGGCAGACCTGGTGCTCCGGAACATGCGGACGGATGGATGAGACCCTGGCTGAGCCATCATCTCCTGGAGGACAGCGCCAGCCGCTTTCCGGACAAGCCCTGCCTCGAGGAACCCGGGCGGACCCTGTCTTATGCGGCAGCGGTCACAGCGTCGAGGCGCACGGCGGCCGCGCTCATCCAGGCCGGGCTGGAGCCCGGCGCGCCCGCGGGCATTTACATGGACAAGACCATCGATCAGGTGCTGGCCATGTTCGGGGTGTGGATGGCGGGCGGAGTCGTGGTGCTCCTCAATCCCATTCTGGCCGAGGACCAGGTGCTCCACATCGTCAAGGACTGCGGCATCCGGACCCTGGCCGCCACGGCCGACAAGCTGACGCCGGACGGCCGCGGCCGGGACCGCATCGCGCCTGCCCGCTGGGCGGAGGCGGGAATCACGGGCGCGGTGACCTTCGGCGGAGGGACGAAGAACCCCGGTTCTCCGGATTCGGACTCCGGATCGGCCTTCAAACGCATCTGCAGGCCCGAAACCGCGCCGGCCGCGGCCGCGGAGCCGAGGCGGATCGCGGACGATATTTCGCACATCATCTACACCTCAGGCTCCACCGGACTGCCCAAGGGCATCGTGGTGACGCACCGCAATTCCATTGACGGCGCGAAAATCGTGAGCGCGTACACAGGCCTGTCCGGCGACGACCGGATTCTCGGCCTGCTTCCCCTCAACTTCGACTACGGGTTCAACCAGCTCATGGACGCGGTCCTGCTCGGCGGCACATTCGTCCTGCATCAGTTTTTCATGCCGAACGACCTGCTCCGCACGCTCGAGTCGAAGCGCATCACGGTATTTGCCGGCATGCCGCCCGTGTGGCTCAAGATCTTCAATCCCAGGCTCTGCGACACGTCGAAGCCGCACGATTTCTCCGGCCTCCGGGTGATCACGAATTCAGGCGGCAAGGTGCCGGTCGCCGTGGTCGGCAAACTGCGCGGCCTTTTTCCCTCGACCCGGATCTTCCTCATGTACGGCCTCACGGAGGCGTTTCGCTCTACCTTTCTGGACCCGGAAGAGATCGGCCGCAGGCCCGAATCAATCGGAAAGGCGATCCCCGGGGTCGAGATTTTCGTGGTGGACGGCGAGGGACGCGAATGCGGCCCGGACGAAGAGGGCGAACTCGTGCACCGCGGAGCCCTCATCACCCGCGGATACTGGAACAACCCGGAAAAGACGGCCGAAGTGTTCAGGCCGAATCCCCTGCTCGATCCGTCCAACCGGCACCTGGAAACCGTGGTCTTCTCGGGCGACATCGTGAAGCGCGACGCCGAGGGTTTTCTGTATTACGTGGGCCGGCGCGACGCCATGATCAAGACCAAGGGATACCGCGTCAGCCCGACCGAGGTGGAGGAGCGCGTCACGGCCATACCGGGCGTGGCGGAATGCGTGGCCGCGGCATACGAGGAGGAGGACGAAATCAGGCTCCGCGTTTTCATGACCCTGTCCTCGCCGGCCGTGACGGCTGAAACCGTGATCGGCGACTGCAAAAGGAATTTCCCCTTCTACCTGGTGCCGGACGATGTGGTCGTGCTGTCCGCCTTTCCGCTGACCGCGAACGGGAAGATCGACCGCACACGGACCGTCAGGGAGCATTCGGATGCAAAACGGAAATCCTGAACCGGCGTCGGACCGGATCCCGTTCTGGGAGACGGAAGCCTTCGCCGGGCTGCTCGCTTCCGCGGAAAGGCCCTTCTATCTGTACGACCTGGGCCTGATCCGGGAGCGCGCGGAGCGGCTCCGGAATTGGCTCGATCCCTCCATCCTCGTCTATTACGCGGTCAAGGCCAATCCGAACCCGGATCTGCTCCGCGCCATGGCCGCCTGGACCGACGGCGCGGATGTTTCCTCCGGGGGCGAGCTGGCGGCCGCCCTGAAAGCCGGGTTCAGCCCCGAGCGCATCCATTTCGCGGGCCCGGGCAAGACGGACGCCGAGCTGCGCTTCGCGGTCCGGGCCGGCATCGGCGCGATCAGCGTCGAATCGCCGAACGAGCTCGACAGGCTCGAGGCAGCCGCTTTTGCGGAACACAGGATTGCGGACGCGTCGGTGCGCGTCAATCCCTCACTGCTGATCCGTGCGTTCGCGATCAAGATGGGCGGCAAATCCTCCGCCTTCGGCACGGACGAGGAGCGTCTGCCGGAAATGCTGGACCTGTTCGGCCGCATGCCCCATGTCCGGCCGAGGGGGATTCACGTGTACGCGGGCACCCAGTGCCTGGACGCGGAGGCGCTGGCCGCGAATTTCAGACAAACCGCGGACATCGTCCGCGGGACCCTGGCCGGAGGGAAGACCCCGCTCCTGCGCCTGGTGAATTTCGGCGGCGGATTCGGCGTTCCCTATCATGAGGGTCAGACGGAACTCGACGCCGCATCCGCATGCGCGGCGTTGAACGCGGAATGGGCCGGCCTGAAAAAGGAACTCAACCCCGCGGATGCGCCGGTCGCGGTTCTCGAACTCGGCCGCTGGCTCACGGCGCAAGCCGGCCTGTACGCCGCCCGCGTCGTGGACGTCAAGTCCTCCCGCGGCCGCGACTACGCCGTGCTCGAGGGCGGAATGAACCATCACCTCGCGGCCAGCGGCAATTTCGGGCAGGTCATACGGAAAAATTTCAGGGCGGCCAACCTGTCCAGGCCGGCCGGCGCGGAGACGGTTGAAGTGACGGCCGTCGGACCGCTCTGCACGTCCATCGACGTCATGGGAGACCGCATCCGGCTCGCGAAACCGGAAATCGGCGACTGGATAGGCATATACGACTCAGGAGCGTACGCGTACTCGGCCAGCCCGCTCCTGTTCCTGTCCCACCCGCGGCCGGATGAATACGCCGCGGATCCGGACGGGGCGGTGCGGCGCCTGAGCCGTCTGCCGGAATCCGGAGCCGCGGATTGGTGACCGTCCGGCAGGCAGTGCCCGGCGATTTCGAGGCCGTGCTCCCGCTCCTGCGGGAATTCCGGAACCCCTATGTCGGCCTTGAAGGGTGGCGCAGGCTTTTCTCGGATCCGTTCGGTTCCGGAGAGCCCTCCTGCGGCACCCTGATGCTGGACGGTGAGAGCCCCGTGGGATTCCTGGGCGCTTTGGTCAGCCGCCGCGTTCTGGCCGGAAGGGAGCGCCGGATGTGCAACCTGACCAGCTGGATCGTGCGGGAACCGTACCGGGGCCGGAGTGTGTTCATGCTCCTGCCCCTGCTGAAAGAACCGGGAACGGACATCGTGGATCTCACGCCTTCCGCCGAAGTGTCCGGACTGCTCCTGAAAGCCGGATTCCGTGAACTGGAAACCGGCACGTCCGTGCTCATGCCCCGCTTTCCCTCAGGGCCCGCCTGCATGGTGATCGAAGCGGATGAAGTGGAGCATGACATTCTGACTCCGGACGAGCGCAGGCTCCGGGACGACCACCGGTTTCCCGGATGCCGCGCCTTTCTCATCACATCCGGCGGCGGCCGGTGTTTCTGCGTGATCAGCCGCATGGTCCGGAGGAAAAAGCCGTTTCTGCTCGGCGCTGTGCACCACATCGGCAATCCGGAGGTGTTCAGCCGGTGCTCCGGACGCGCGGTCGCGAAACTGTGCCTGCGCCTGGGCGTCACGTCCCTGTACGCGGATGAGAGGATGCTGAAGGGGGAGCGGATTCCGGTTTCCTTCCGGCTGGCGTTGAAGCGGCCGAGGCTGTTCCGCTCGATGGATCTCGCTCCGGGGGATGTGGATAATCTGTATTCGGAATTTCCGCTGCTGAACATTTAGAAAAAATGGAACACGGATTGAATGGATGAAACGGATT
>JAFGAX010000090.1 GCA_016933415.1 bacterium | reverse complement strand
GCGGGAACCCGGTCGCTGACGATGAGTTATGTGGTCCCCGGGGATTTCCGTTCGCCCACATTCAACCAGCGGATCGAGGATTTCCGGCTGACGTTCTCAGTCCCCCCGTCCGAACGGCAGGAAGAGACGGACCGCCGGGGCAACGCGGTGGTGCGCGTGGTGTGGAACCGGCCTTCCTCGGCCATCGACGTTTCGATGCAGTTCACCGCGTTGAACCGCACCGTTCTGCAGACCCTCCGATCCGCGGCGCCGTATCCCCCGGCCCGGCCGCCGGCGGAGGCAGCCGCGTACCTGAAGGCCACGGAACAGGTTCAGGCCGGGGATCCCGGCATCCAGTCGAGGGCCGTGGAACTGGTCCGGGGCGTGACCACTGAATTCGACGCCGTCCAGCGCATCCTCACCTGGGTGGTCGATCACATGCGGTATGTCACGCCGCCACAGCAATATGACGCGCTGTACAGCTTTGCGAGCGGCAAGGGCAACTGCCAGAACTACTCCCACCTTGCGGCCGCGCTTATGCGGGCCGCCGGCATACCGGTCCGCATCGTCAACGGCGTCACGCTCAAACAGCCGTACACCGTGAAAACGCCTGAGGGCGAGTTTGCCTTCCGCCTGGGGCAGGGCCGTCATTCCTGGATCGAGGTGTTCTTTCCGGATCTCGGCTGGGTTCCGTTCGATCCCCAGCAGACCGAGCTCTTCGTCTCCAACCGGTTTATCCGGGCCGAGGTCGGCCTGGACAACCGGGAAACCGTGAACGACGGGCTGGTCCGGTGGACGCAGTCGGGCGACCGGGGCGGTCAGCCGGTTTTTGAGGAGGGCATCGAGGGCGAATTCGTTTCGGATCAGGTGAGCCTGAACATGGAGAAACAGGCCTACGGACCGCGGAACATGCTGGTCTGCCCGGACGTGAAGGCGGAATTCGTGCCCGTGACCGTGGCGCCGGCGCCCCCTCCGAAAACCGTTCCCCGGGACCAGCTCGACCGGCTGAACTACACCCGCCGGGCCGTTTTCGGAAACCTGGATTTTCCCGCGGGCGCGGATTTTCTGCTCACCCGCGGACCGGCCGAGCGGGGCGCGGCCGATGAGTTCCGGATGGAGAAGAACTTCCTCGTCGAGACGGCCGAGTACGTCACGACCAAAATGACCCAGTACGCGCAGGTGTTCGTTCTGAAGAAGCCGCTGAAACTGCGCCGCATCGGTCTTGCCCTGCACGCCTTCGGCGGGAACGGCCAGCTCTGGGTGGAGCTGGTCCGGGACGCGGGCGGCAAACCCGGCGCCGCCATCGCCACGAGCGATTTCATTCCGCTGGACGGCATTCCGAGGAAACCGGGTTATGACTGGGTGGATTTTTCATTCGACAATGCGCCTCCCGTCCTGTCTCCGGGAAAATACTGGATCTGCCTAGGCTTCACCGGCAGTCCGGTCGTGAACTGGTTCTACACCTACGGCAAGCCGGTGGGTCCGGTGGACGGAACGCGGTACAAGGGCGTGTATGACGCGGACTGGAGCGGCGCGCTGGCGTACGAGTTCAACTACCGGGTCGCCGGTTATATGCCGGAGTAGACGCGGAACCGGCCCGGCGTTCCGGCCGCGGGCGCCGCCCTGTCCGGAGCGCCGGCGAGGGGGCGGACGGTCCATCAAGCGAAAAGGACAAACCGATGGGAATCGAAGCGAAGAAGGATCAGGCCCTTGAAAGGCCGCATTTCGAAAATGAACGGGCGCTGGTCACGGGCGGCGGGGGATTCATCGGGTCGGCCGTCGTCCTCGCCCTGCTCCGGGAAGGCGCCACCGTCACTGTTCTGGATGACTGGAGTTCTGGGGACCGTCGGCGCCTGCCTGCGGACGGACCGCTGACCATCCTCACGGGGAGCATCCTGAACCCCGCCCAGGTGGCCGACGCCATGGCGGACTGCACCGTGGTCGTGCACGAGGCCGCCTCCTCGATCGATATCGCTCTGCGGGATCCGGTGCTGGACTGTGACGTGAACGTCCGCGGGACGCTGAATGTGCTCAATGCGGCCCGGAAATCCAGGTCGGTGAGGCGCGTGGTCTACGCGTCCACGGACGCCGTGTACGGCAATCCCCGGTACCTCCCGATCAACGAGGACGACCTGCTGAATCCGCTGAGCCCGTTCGCGGTGTCGAAACTGGCCGGGGAGAATTACTGCAAGGCCTATTATGAAACCTTCGGACTGTCAACCACCGTGCTCCGGTACGCGAACGTGTACGGCGCACCGGTCCGCGACAGCCGCCTTCCCGCGGGCGCGGCCGACCGGTTCCTGAAAAGCGCGCTGGAGGGCAGACCGCTCCAGGTGCACGGCGACGGGGAACAGACGCGCGACTTCGTGTTCATCGACGACGCGGTGGACGCCACGCTGCAGGCCAGCTTTCTGTCGAAGGCCGAGGGGCAGATCTACAACGTGGGAACGGGCATTGAGACCACGATCAATACGCTCGTGGAGAAGGTGCTGTCCGCGGCCGGGTCGTCGTCTCCCATCGAGACCATGGACCGGCTCGATATCGACAATATCCGCAGGCGTGTGCTCAACATCGAGAAAATCCGGCGGGAAATCCGCTGGACGCCCCGCATCACCCTGGAGCAGGGGCTTCGGCTCCTCATCGAGGGAAGAGCCGGATGACCGCCTCCGGAGGCACGGGCGCCTTTCTGGTCTGGCCCTGGGAAGACGGCCGCGTCGAGGATCCGCACACGCTGAAGTCGGATCTCGACGCGTTTCAGAAGGGGGGCGTCACGGCCGTGCTGGCCGTTCCCGGAGCGCGCCTGCGGTACGACCTCGCGGACCGGAAGGTCGTCCGCGCCGCGGCGCAGGCCGGGCAATGGGCTCGGAAGCGGTCCATCCAATTCTGGTTCCAGGCCGACCCCCGTTCCGCATCACAGTCGCTCATCAGCCGGACCGGGGAGCGCATCCAGAATCTCCTCATCGTCAGGGACGCCGGTTCGGTTTTCGGACCGGAGAATCTCTGCATGGCGCCTGTTCGGAAGGGAAGATTTGAAATCCGGTGCGTTTACCGGGACGAATCCCGGCATACGGACGCTTTCGGGTCCAGACTGGGTTTCGAGCCGGATGGAATCGAAAAGGCATTCGCCTTCCGGCTCCACAATGGAACGGTTCTCGGCGACAGTGTCCGGGACCTGACCGCTGAAGTTCGGATGTTCGACGATGGCCGGGCCGGAGCGATCGATCTGTTCGGCTCAGCGGTCTGCCCCGACGGGGAGGACTGGCGCGTCATGGTTTTCCCGAGGTTCAATACCCGGCTCGCGGATCCGGGAGGCCGTGAGAACAACGATCTGCTGATCGCGCTGGTCGAATCTCTGTTTGACGGCGGGGCCCTGTTCGATGGCGTCACCTGGGACCGCGGCGGATACGGCGGCGATCCCGGCCGCCTTCCGGTCAGTCTCTCCCTTTTCAACAGCTTCATCGCGGAATACGGATACAATCTTCGGGACCGCCTGCTGGGTCTTGTTTTTCCGTTCGATGACGGATCGCATGTGGAGGTCCGCCTCCACTACCGTTTTCTGCTGACCGATCTGCTGCGGGGGGGATTCCGCGATCTGCAGGCGGGTCTGCACGGATTCTTCGGGTCCATGGGAGCGGCCATGCTGCACGGATGGGAGCCCGGCGGCGGAACCTTCCAGTCCGTTCCCGATCCCTGGCGCATGCTCTATCCATCGGCCGCCGGTTTCGCGGCCGTGGACGCGGCCGAGGGGATGCGGCAAGTGGACGGCCGCCTGAACGGCCGGATGATACTGACCAAGAGCCTGGGCGTCTTCTCCTCGATGCGGTCCGGACTTGTGCGCGCCGATCTGCGGGACTGCGGGCCGCAACAGATTGGGCACTGGACGGATCTGTGCGGTCTTCATTCGCTCCGGTGGGTCGCGGATTTTATCGGACCGGGATCCTCGCCGGACACCGGGCTCGAATCGTTTTATGAAGCGAACCGCAGACTGAAGGCGGTTGAGTCCTGGACGGGATTGCGCTTTCCGGACGCAGACACGCTGGTATTGTATCCTGCCTGCACGCTCGCCGCGGCCGGTCCGGAATCAGCCGCTTCCATCGCCGACCGTCTGCACTGCTTTATCGGAAAACTGGCGTCCGCGGGATTCCAGATGGACGTCGCGTCGTCTCCGCTTCTGATGGCCGGCCGTCTTTCGCGGGATGGTTTCCGGATCGGTTTCCGTCTGTATCGGAACCTGATCTGCCCGTTTCCGGATGTACTGGAAGCCGAGACACTGGAGAGACTTCAGCAGATGAAAAGAAGGAATTTCCCGGTTGTTTTCGCCGGCGGCGTGCCGCTGATGACCTCGGGAGGAAGACCGATCCCCTTTCCGGCGGAACCGGACCTGGATCCCGAAGCGTGTGATTCGTCCGTTCTGGAGGCGCTGGGATTGTTACCGCCGATCCGGCTGCCCGGGGGCGGATTGGGATCCGTCATCCGGCACGCGGGCGAAGTGCTGTTCCTGGTCTGTCCGGCGGCGCCGGGCGGGAGGATCGGGGGGAAGGCGTTCTGCGAAGGCCGGGAGGTCGTGATTCCGGAGAGCGGCGCATTGTCGATTTTCCGCATCACGCCGGGCAGGGAAGTGGAGAAGGTGCTGTAACGGCGGGTGCCCGGCGTCTTGAAGAGAGAAGGTTTTTAACGATAAGTGCCCGGCGCCTCGAAAGTGCCGGGCACTTCCTCTTATTTCACCAGCAGCAGTTTCCGCGATTTCGTGAATCCGTCCGATTCGATTCGGCAGAGATACAGGCCGCCCGGCACAGGCCGGCCGGAGCCGTCCCGGCCGTCCCACTCAGCCGCGTGATTCCCCGCTTGCATGGACGATTCAACGAGTACGGCGATTTCCCTTCCCATCAGATCGTACAAGGCGAGCCGGACGCGGCCGGGCCGGGCCAGGCTGTATCCGATTCGTGTCGAGGGATTGAAGGGATTTGGATAGTTCCGCGCCAGGCGGTTCTCGAAGGGAAGAACGCCGTCTCCGTCGGCGACGCCGGAGGGCGCGACCCGCACGAGATAATCCTCCACTTCCCCGTCTACGGCCAGGCCGAATGGTTTCAGATTCGGTTCGGTGCTGAACCGGAACCGGGCGTACCGGTCGCCCGCGACCAGATCCGCGGGCAGCTGGAATTGGAGGGTATTCGTGCCCGCGGTCAGCGGCGCGTTCAGAAAAAGCTGGTCGCCCTTTTCCGTCCACCCGCCGTCCCCGTGAAAATCGATCCAGGCGTTCAGAACCCCGGCACAGGACGCCTCCACCTGGAACTCGTTCGTCGCGTTCAGTAACAGCGGTTGAAAGAGAAGGACGCCGTCCTCGTCGTCTCCGTCCCCGGCAGCCTCGATGTCAGGCTGTCCGTCCGGTTCCGCATCCACGCCGGATCCGAGGTGTACGCCGGGCCGTATGAAATGACAGGCGCCGTTCCATTCCCGGAGCGTGGGGTAATCCGGCATGGGGCCGTATTCGATGCCCAGTGCATCTCCCCAGTCGAACGCGGCTTCGAATCGGTCGGTTTTGATCTGAAAGGCGGCGTCCCATCCCATTTCGACGGGCGCGGTCTGAAGCGCCCGGTCTCCGATGGAGGGGGTTGCCGGATCGAAGATCACGACCGCGTCATCCCGGAAATAATGATTGCGAGTCAGCCATCCCCAGGCGTGTTCCTGCGGATGCCTGCCGTAAACCGCGGCGACCGACAGCCAGTACACGGTCGAATCGCCCGCCTGAACGAACCGGTCCGAAGGCGGGAGTTCAAACGAATAGCGGAAACACCGGCTTTTTACGCTCCGGAAGGTCGTGAGCGTATCCGTTTCACCGAGCGAGGACCGGTTGACGAGCCATTGACGGATCAGTTCGGCCGGGCCCCCGAAAACCGTATCGCCGGACGCCTGGCCCGCGGACCACAGCCCGATCTGAAAGGCCGCGGGCGCTTCCGGAGGCGGGGCCGCGGAATCCCAGCCCGCGTAGGCCCCCCAGAAGACGATGCCGGTCACCGGCCCAGGATCCAGGCAGATCCAGTCATCTGCCACGATCCGGTCCCCGACCGCGGACGCCGCCCCCCATCCGTCGGAGAAGAAAATGAGTCCGTCCGGCTCGAAGAGGACCGGCAATTTGAGAAGCGCCTGGTCCCATTTCAAAGGAAAGCCCCCGGCCGGGGCGATGGAGAAGGAATGATCCTCCACCTCTCCGTTGGGCGCGGGACCCGAAACGCCAAGACCCCGGGTCTGGCTGAACCGGAACCTGGAGAACGAGACGCCCGGCGCCGCGTCGACGGGAACCGCCACGTCCAGCGTCGTCCGGCCCGCGGCGATCGTCCGTTCATCCGCGATCTTCTCGCCCACGTCGTTCCAGTCGCCGTCCCGGTTGAAATCCATCCAGGCGTTTAGGAAGCCCTGACCGGTGGCGGTCACGGTCAACGACGCCGTCTTTCCGGGTTCGACGACCGAATCGAATGTCACACCGTCCTCGTCATCCAGGCCGGAAGAGTCGTCGCCCGAGGCGCTCGAACCCGGCAGTCCGTCGGATTCCGGATCGATTCCTGATCCGAGGCAGAGACCGGGAGTGACATAGTGGTACGGCCCCCCGTCCGCATCCAGGGTCGGATAGGGCGCGGGCGCGTCGCCCCAGTCGAAGTCCTGTCCGGACAGTGGAACAAAACAGTAGTCCTCGGTTTCTCCGAACGCGTATCCGGCGGGCGGACCGCAGCCTGCGCCCTTCCCGCCTGAGAGCCACTCGCTGTTCCACGGCATTTCCGAAAGCGTGACGCGCATCCAGACCGGCCGGGGAATCGCCGATTCCGGATGATACGGGATGAAGGATGGCGTGGGCACCATGTGCGTTCCTGCGGCGAGATCGGGCAGCGGCTGGTTTTGGACCGCCCATTCATTGGCGATGGCGCCCGACGGACAGACCGGCGCATCGTCCCAGTCGCCGTCCCGGTTCCAGTCGATCCAGACATTGACGTAGAGAGGAACTCCGGGCCGGACGACCGTCACTGAAAAATTGAATGATATCGGCGAGCATTCCGTCAGCACGATCGGCGTCTGAACACCATCATCCCCGCCGTCCCGATCGCAGAAATCCGCGGACGGCAGAAGGTTGTTCACGTCGTCCGCGTCCCATCCGGTGTCGGCCTCCTGTTCGAGGGTCACGGCGGATCCGAGGAACCCGGTTTCGGACGGAGAAAGGTGCAAGGGTCCGGCCGGTTTTACGCCTGCATTGAATACGGTGGGAAACGAGGCTTTCACGGACGGAGGCCCGCCTTGGGGGTACGCGGTCATCTCGACTCCGGATCCGTTGCTTCCGTCAGGCGCGTCACCGAGGTCGGATTCGGATGCCTGTTCCGTCCGGAGGGAGGCCGTGTCCGGAGCGAGTGCCGCCAGAGGCTCGGTGATAAACGCGAATCCGATTCCCAGCAGCAGGTAAAAACCGGGTGCAACCCGACGATCTGTATTCATGCAGGGCCTCCTGGGCAAAAATGGACAGATCGGGGAAAAACATCCGACTGTCCCGCTGCAAAATCAATTATTTATGGGTTGTGTTGCGTATCGTGAAAAGGGCTGCAATTCAAGTGCCGGAGAGATTGCGGCATGGCGCATAGGGCAAAGCGCAAAGGGTAAACCGAAAACCATCCCGTTCTTGAGTTCAAAATAGACAGGGGTACAGGCGGCTTCGGCCGTCGTCCCCTTGTCTCCCCTCACAACATGTTCCAATCCACTGATTGATCCGGACCCGCACCGCAGGCTTGCTCAAGCGGGGTGCCGTACGTCGATTCTTTTCAGCCGTGCGGGAACGTCATTTTTTTAACATCCACACCCTTGAGGCCGGACACTTCCCTCACGAAGGCGTCCATCGATGGACGGTCGCCGGCCAGTTCGAGCAGGATGAGACCGGCCGGATCGCAGTAATCTTCGGACACTTCATGCAGGCCGATCCGCGTCTTGATCAAACAGCCGTGTTTTGACAGGATTTTCTGCATATCCGGCGCCTTGCGCATCCGATCGCGGACATGTATGCCGACAATGACGTGTCCCGGTTTTCTCACGGCGCAGCCTCCCCGGCAGCCGCGCCGTGTCCGGTTTCGATGACGATGTCGATGCGGCGGTTCTTCCGGCGGCCTTCCTCCGTATCGTTCGAGGCAATGGGTCTGGATTCCCCGTATCCGGCCGCGAACAGCCGGGAGGCGTCCACGGAACCGGCGGCGAGCAGGTATTCCCGCACGGCTTCGGCGCGCTCCGTGGAAAGCCGGAGATTGGCTTCGTCCCCGCCGCGCGAATCCGTGTGTCCCTCGACCGTGATGCGTGATCCGGGGTATTCCCTGAACGCCTCCGTCACCTTGGCCAGCACGCTGAAATATCCGGGTTCGATGACGGACTTGCCGACCGGAAAGGTGATGTGGGTCAGCCGCAGAATGACCTGGTCCCCGCTCCGCATGATCGTCGCTTCGTCGGACGCGAACAGCTTTTCCACGCGTTCCAGACGCTCGCGCGCCGCGGCCTGCTCCTCGAGCAGCCGGCTCATTTTCTCCGTGAGGTCGGCTTCGCGGTCCTGCAGGGCGCCGAGCCGGCTCCGCATACGGTCCGTCTCGTTCTGCAAAGCGGCGATCTGCTCGGCTTTTTCCGCAAGGGCCTGTTCGCGGGACGCCGCGATCTGCTCCCGTTTCCGGATCTCGGCCAGTACGGCGGCCACGGGCGCGCCGGACCCGGCGTCGAAGCGGGCGTTCTGGTCGAAGGCGTCCGCGATCCTGCGGACCGGGATTTCAGCAGCCAGCAGAATCGATTCCATCGTGGCTTTTGATTTCTCGAGGCTGAGCAAGGTGTCGTTCAGAAAGAGGGCGTGCTTCGCCTCATACTGGGCTTCCTGCGCGAGCTGGCGCGCCTCGTCGGTGTCGTACCGGTTTTCGATGAGCTGCGATTCGGCCTTGTCCGCGAGCGCGGCGGCCCTGGCCAGGGTCAGTGGCGCGCGTTTCCGGACGTCCTTCGCCTCGGCTTTTTTCAGGAGTTCGCGCGTGCCGTCCAGGTAATTCGCCTTGATCGCCTCGAGCTCCGCCTGGCGGTAGGAACGTTCGGCCTTGCGCGACTTGTTCCTGGCGCCGTTCGCATCGCCTTCCTCCAGGCTCCGGCATGCCTGGGACAGGGTCTTCTCTGCCTCCTCCCACTGGGCCTTCCGCAGCGCGGGCGCCTCGACAAGACGTGCGTCGTTTCTCGCCTTGAGGCAGTCCTTGAATACCACCCGGGCCTCTGTCGCGGACGCGGACGACTTCCGCCAGTATACGGAGGCCATTTTCAGCTTCTTCTGAATATCCTCCATGTTTTTCCCGGTCTGGAAATCCGCTTCAGCCTTGCGCATCCAGTCGGCGGCCGACTGGAAATGGCCGGGGGACAGGAAAGCGGCTTCGAGGCCGGTTGCCTCGGCTCTGGCCGTTTCCGCTTCGCGGAAGAGTTCCGACTGGACGTTCTGGGCCGGGAGATCCGTCTGTCCGAGGAACAGAAGGATCCCTGTCGAAAACGCGGTGATCGCTTTTCGATTCATGGAAGCCTCCGTGAGTTGGATCGATCAGGATCCGAAGAAGGGACGCATGCGGCGGAAATGAAAAGGCGGGATTCCCCGGAGAGGCCGGTGTCCTCTCCTCCGGGGGTTACTTTTTCTTGATGGATCCGGTCCGGATGCAGCTGGTGCAGACCACCTTTTTCATCGGTTTTCCGTCCACGCGGACGTTGATCGTCTGCAGATTGGGCAGCCAACGGCGGTTTTTCAGGTTATGGGCGTGGCTGACCCGGTGTCCGGCCATGGGTTTCTTGCCGCAGATTTCACAGACGCGAGACATAAATTCCCCTGCTCATTAATGGACTGGGTTCGATGGTGATAATAGAAAAACGAACTAAATAATACAAAAATCGGAGGAAAAAAGCAACACTTTTATAGATAATTGCTATATTTTTCGTGCTTTTAGGTCTCATAGCCCTTTCGGGCGGGGCCTGGAAAGGCTTGAAAGTCCTTGTTTATCAATGCCGGAAAACCTAAATTACCGGTCGAATGCGAATCTTCGACCTGGATATTCCCGAGAAGGCGATTCTCGCGCCCATGGCCGGAATCGCGGACTCTCCTTTCCGGCTGATGGCCCGAGCCTGTGGTGCGGGCCTGGTGTATTCCGAGCTGGTCAGCGCGGATGGCCTGGTCCGGAACAGCGGGAAAACCCGCAGACTCATGGAATTTCTCCCGGAGGAACGGCCTTTCGGGATACAGCTGTTCGGCCACGATCCAGTGGCTTTAGCCGAGGCCGCGGTAATAGCCGAAACCCTCAAACCCGACTGCCTGGACCTGAATTTCGGCTGTCCGGCGCGGAAGGTGGTTCGCCGTGGAGCCGGGGTCGGCGTTATGACCGATCTCGACCGGATGGGGCGCATCGCCGAAGGTGTGGTCCGGGCGGTCGGACTGCCCGTGTCCGCCAAGATCCGGACCGGGTGGGAGGAGGGGAAGCCGGTTGCGGTTGAAGCGGCTAAAATTCTTGAATCCTGCGGCATCCGGGCGGTGACCCTGCACGGCCGGAGCGGACAGGCCGCGTTCCGCGGCCCGGCGGACTGGTCCGTGATCCGGGCGGTCCGGGAGTCGGTCTCGATTCCGGTGATCGGAAACGGGGACATCCAGACCGCTGAGGATGCCCGCCGGATGCTGTCCGAAACCGGGTGCGACCTGGTGATGATCGGCCGGGGCGCACTCGGCAGGCCCTGGATTTTTTCGTCTGTCCGGACGCTCCTGGAAACGGGCGTACCCGCGGCGGATCCGCCTTTCCGCGACCGGATCGATGCCTGCCTGGAGCATTACCGGACCGCGCTCCGGCTTCTTCCCGAGGCCAAAGCCGTCAGGGAAATGCGGAAGCACATCGCCTGGTACACCAAGGGCATGCCCGGGGCCGCGGAATTCCGGAAGGAGGCGTTCACGCTCACCGACCCGGGGGATGTCCAGGCCAGGCTCGCGGCCTTCCGGGACCGGGCGGGCGAGCCGCGGCCTGCGCCCCGGCCGGACGGGCTGGACCGGCCGGGCACGCCGGAAAGCGGTCCACTATTCGCTTGACAAGTCTCCCGATTTTTAGTACACTTTCAGAGCTGCCCGCGACGGGACGGATTCCCCGCGTCGAACCCCAAGGAGGATTGCTCATGAAAAAATGCGCGCCGTTTCTTCTCCTGCTGCTCCTGCCGGCGTTCGCGGCGGGCCAGTACATGGCCTTCCCGCCGACCGGCAACCAGAGTTCGTTCGACGGCGGTGTCGGCATGACATGGATCGACAACCAGGCTTATTACAGCATCAATCTGCAGCCTGACATCGCGCTCGGCAAGGTCGGTATCGGGCTCAACGTCAACCTGTTGTACAATACCTCCAGCGGCAAATTCTACTCACAGGACTGGGAAAACCGGCGCACGGGCAAGACGGACTGGCTCCGGATCATCCGTTACGTCCGGTACGGCATCAAGGGAGATCCGGTGTACGGCCGGGTCGGCGCCCTGGACGTTGAGCGGATCGGTCACGGCTTCATTCTCAACTTCTACAACAACCAGATCGCCTATGAGGACCGCAAAACCGGACTTTCCTTCGACGTTGATGGGGGACTTGCCGGATTCGAATCGATGACCAACAGCCTGGAGCGGCTCGGCGTGGTGGGAGGCCGGCTGTATGTCCGTCCGCTCTGGAACAGCGAAATCCCGATTCTCAAGCGTCTCGCTTTCGGCGCCACCATGGCCCGGGACACCGATCCGGACAGCCGCCGTTCCACCAAGGACGGCGTCTCGGTGTGGGGCGCGGACGTCGAACTGCCGCTCCTGAAGTCCAGCGCGCTGACCACCATGGTTTATGCGGATCACGCCCAGATCGTCGATTACGGATCGGGCCAGACGCTGGGGCTGCGAACCGACCTGAACACGCTGTGGGGATTCCTGGGCCTGTCCTTCAACGTGGAGCGGCGGTTCATGGGTAAGGAATTCGTCGCGCCCTATTTCGGGCCGTTCTATGAGATGCTCCGGCACACCACGCTGAACGAAGTGCGGGATTATTTTTCGCTCATCGGCGGAGACCCCGCCGGGATACCGGCCGGCCTGGCCGCGGCGCCGTCCGACACCCTGATCAGCCAGAACCACCTGCTCTCCATGCTCAGCGAATCGCGTAACGCCTGGTACGGCGCGCTCGACCTCAACTTCTTCAAGCTGATCCATACCGTCGGGTCGTTCCAGAAGGTGGACAAGTTCGGCAACAGCGGCACTTTGCACCTGGGCGCCGGCCTGTCCCCGAACATCCCGGTCCTGTCGGTGGAAGCCGCCTATGACAAGCGGGGCATCGGGACATTCAAGGACATCCGGACGCTGGACGCGCGAAGCGTGGCCCGGGTGGGAGTCGGATACAAGATGAAGCCGTACCTGATGCTCTACATGGATTATATCTGGAATTTCGTGTGGGACGAAGGACTGCAGGCCTACAAGCCCCAGGAGCGGATTCAGCCGCGGGTGGCCTTCCGGTTCCCGTTCGAGGTGTGATCCGGTGCCAGGCGCCTGAGAGATGCCTGAAATTTTGGAACGCGAAAAAAGTGCCAGGCACCGCTCAGGTGCCTGGCACTTTTTTCGGGATGGGAAATGTCTCCCCGCAGGGCAGGGGATCCGGCGAAGTGGATTCCGGCGCGGAGGCGGGAGCCTCCGCGCTGAGAAAGCGGACAAAAAGATCCTTTGGGGACAGCTCCTTGAGGAGGCCGGCAAAGGTGCCAGACACCTGTTTCGCCTTTCTCGTGGAAAATTTTCAAACCCCCGGGCAATACCGGAAATTCGTCGGGGAATGGAATGGTGAGATGGCGGAGGATTTAGCGGAGATTTTTCTCGAAGAAGTGCCCGGCACTTTCAAGGTGCCGGGCAACTTCTTCGCTTCGCGAGGCGCCTTAAACGCCTACGCCGATTCCGCGGCCATGCCCCCGATTCCCGCGGTGGCGGACTCGCGGAGCGCGTCCGCGAGAACCGAGAGTTCCTGCATGCTGGCGCTCATGGCCTTGGTGCCGGTGTTCACGCGTTCGGCGGTTTTGAGGTTCTGCTCGCTGACATGGGCCACGGTTCCCATTTCTGTCTCGACCTGCTGGGAATAGGCGCGGAGGTCCAGAATCCGCGTGGAGATCCGCTGCAGCCGCTGTTCCTCCTCCTCGGTGAGCTTCAGGATGTCGTTGAGTCCGGACCGGCTTCGCTCGGTGGTCTGGCCGAGTTCCTGAAACTGCCCCAGCCCCTCCCGCATCGCGGTCCGCACACGGACAATGTCATCCTGAAATCCCGTGATCAATTCCGCAATTTCGTCCGTGTGGGCCCGGGTGTTCTTGGCCAGCTGGCGGATTTCGTTCGCCACGATCATGAACCCGCCGTCCCGGCCGCCCGCCTTCGACGCTTCAATGGCCACATTGAGTGAAAGGACGTTGATCCGGGAGGCGATATCGTCAATGAGCCCCAGAATCGCGTCCACCTTCTTCGAATGTCCCGAAAAAGCCTCGATCATCGCATGCATGTCCGCCAGCGACTGCTCCGCTGTTTTCATGCGGTCGAACGATTCCTTCAGAGAACGGATGCTGTCGGTGATGCGCCGGGCCGTGTTCTGCGTGATGGACGCGCCCTGCTGGGCTTCGCGGCTGATGGCGTGGATGTTCGCGAGAAGGTCGCTGATCGTCCGGTGAGAGTTGCGGATGTGCTCGTTCTGCCTCTGCGTTTCAGTGAACATCTCGGTCATCGCCTGGTCGATGGTGTTCGTCACCGAGTGCACTTCCTGGGAACTGCCTGAGAGGCGGTAGCTGGTTTCCACCAGCTGGTCATAGGCTTTCTGGACGGCTTCCTTCATCTCGGCGCTTCGAATGATTTCCTTGGAGAGAAAGTAGGCCATCATGACGACGATACCCAGATAGGTGTATTCGATCAGGTAGATCGATTTGTACAGCCCGGACTGGACTGCCGCGTCATTGCAGAGACCGACGAAGAAAAAAGCCACGGACCAGAAAAGCGGCCGCGCTTTTCCTTTTTCGTTCCGGCGGTAGAGCCGGATGCCAAGCCGGAAGGCGTAAATGAAAACCGCGATGCCCATGAGGCTGACGAGCGTGGTCATGATTCCGGGCGTGACTTCGAAATAGGTGATGTCCAGGCCCAGTGGAAGGGGAATGTGCTTCACGGCCGGCTTGTCGGTCTGCCAGGAGAGACCGGTGTTGTCGAACAGGGCCAGCAGAGCGGCCAGGATGAAATAGATGGCGAAAAAGTTGCGCAGGCGCTTGTTTCCGCCTCCGGTGTAATCGACGATGAACCACGCGAAAGTCGCTCCGATCAGCGACAGGGTCGCCACCTGGCACCGCTGCCAGAACAGGCCTGTTTCGAGCGAGTGATTGTTGTAGGCCCCGATGCAGAAGATGTCGTACAGGAACAGGCTGAGGCAGAGCACTGCGAAGGACAGATCCTCGGGTTTTTTGACGGACCGCCGGATATAGAGGAACAGGTGGTGCAGGGCGACATACAGCGTGATGCCGGCGATGACGGCGACAGGGGCGGACAGAACGTGCATTTTTTCCTCCCACGGTGACCCGTGACGGGTGGTCGAGGAAGGCTTTCCGGCGGGGGGGGGTCGGTGAAAAAGCCGCCGAGCCTGGCTTGTTGGATATTAATAAAGGAAAATCACAATTTCAAGCTGAAAAAACGGTTTAAATGATTTTAAAACCGTCGGTTCCGGTCCGGCTGGACCGGGCGGCATCCAATCCGATCACATCCCGCCTGACTTTGGAATATTCTGAAATAAATGATTTCGAAAGCCCATTTTTCATTTGCATATGAATAAAATTCTATTTATCATTCTATTGATCATGTGATCAATCCATGCTCCGCACGCAACCGGAAATATAAGGAAGCCCGAAAGTAGATTTTCCTTTCGCATCCGACACTCCCACCCCGCCCGCGTAAAGGAGATACCCCATGCCCCTCGTCGAAGATCTGAACACGGAAATCGCGAAAATCCACCCGGATGCCTTTCTCTCCATCGAGGAATTCAAGAAGAGCGGCCTGTATTTCTGGCTCCAGCCCGTCACCGAGGTCAGGCCCGACGGACACGTGACGGTCGAGGGATTTGGGGACATGATCATGCTGGGCAGTTATTCCTATCTCGGCCTCAATCAGCACCCGGCCATTTGCAGGGCGGCCAAGGAAGCGATCGACCGGTTCGGCACGGGCACGCATGGATCGCGGCTTCTCGCCGGCACGCTCGATCTGCACAACCGGCTTGAAGCGGAAATCGCGGGCCTGAAAAAAACCGAAGCAGCGATCGTTTTTTCCACCGGTTACGTGGCCAACGTGGCCGCCATCTCCACGCTTTTACGAAAGGGAGATGTCGTGATCTGCGACAAGATGAACCATGCCAGCGTGATCGACGGTTGTCTGTCGTCCCAGGCGGATTTCGTAAGGTTTCTGCACAACGACATGGCCTCGCTCGAGCACCGGCTCCGGGAGAACCGGGACCGGCCGAAGAAACTGGTGATCGTGGACGGCGTGTTCAGCATGGACGGCGACATCGCGGATCTGCCCGGCATACACCGGCTCTGCCGTGAATACGGCGCGTATCTGATGGTGGACGAGGCGCATTCCACGGGCGTGCTCGGAGAAGGCGGATCAGGCATCGAGGAGCATTTCAGCATGCCGCCCGACACGATCGACGTCAAGATGGGAACGCTCAGCAAGGCCATTCCGAGCACGGGCGGATACATCGCGGGGAGCGCGGATCTCTGCACCTACCTGAAGCACGCGGCGCGGGGGTTCGTGTATTCCGGCGCCCCCTCGGCCGCCGTGATCGCATCGGCCATTGCCGGCATACGGTTGATCCGCGAAGAGCCCTGGCGGATCCGCAAACTCCATGAGAACGCCGCATATTTCAAGGGCCTTCTGACCGCGGCCGGGTTCGATCTCGGACCCACCGAGACGCCGGTTCTTCCCGTGATGTGCTATGACACCGAGAAAACGGCCTACCTGGCGCGGTACTGCCAGCAGCACGGCGTGTTCATACACGCGATCTACTATCCGACGGTTCCCAAGGGGCGCGCGCGGTTGAGGGCCGCGGTGCTTGCCTGCCATTCGCGGGAGGATCTCGCGACCTGCGCCGACACGCTGAAGGCCGGGGCGGAGGAGCTGGGGATACTGCCGGCGCCGTCACGGCCGGTCCGGTCCTGAGGCCCTTTTACGACCGAGGCGATCCGGAAAGCCGCCCGCAACGGCCGGATCGACGCCGGTTTTTCGAACCGGCCCGGACCGGCGCCCACGGTTCGGAACCTCTGACCGCCGGCATCGTTCAAGAGAAAAGAACGATACCGCATGAGACGACTTTCATCCGCCTTTCTGATTTCCCTGGGCGCGCACATACTAATCTTTTTACTTGTATTCCGGACGCAGACGCCCGAATCCGGTCCGTCCGCCGGGCCGTTTCTTATGCTGTATGCCGAGCTGGAGGTGGTTCCGGCGGGTTCGCGCTCCGTCCCTTCGGGCCGGCAGGGGCGATCGGACGCCGGGCCTGCATCCCCGGACGCCGCCGGAGACGTTTCCGGCGGTCTCCCTGAACGGGAATCCGGCGGAGCGGAGCGGCTGAATGCGACGTCAGGAACGGCCGGTCCGGCGGACGGGTCCGGCCTCCCCGGCCGGGAAACAGCCCGATCCGGGAGCCGTTATCTTCCCGTGGCCGGTCCGGTTTCCCGGCGGACTTACGCCGGTTCCGCGGCCGCGGACAGCGCTGCAGCGGCGCATGTCCGGGACTGGCGGAAATCGGAATGGGATTTCTCCGGGGTCCGGCCGCCGGCGGACGCGGCCGGGGAAATGATGCGGAAAAGGTCGGGCCTTGCGGATGTTTTCCGGCCGGATGCCCCTCAGCCCAAGCCAGAGAAAAATCCGGTGCGTTTCGATTTCATGCCCAGCGAAATCCAGGTGAGGGCTATGGCTTCCGTGTATCGGAAGGAAAAGCCCACGCAGAAAGACCTGTACCTCGACCTGGATCCCGGCAGGCCCATGACCGCCTCGATTTTCAACCGGGAACTGGAATTCCTGGTTTCAAAGGGTTTCCTGACGCGAAAGAAAATTTCTCCTCAAAACCCGCTGATGCTCGTCACTCCGGTCGGTGCCGTGCCCGTCGAAATGAGCCGCCTGAACCGCCTCAATCCCGTTTATGAATACAAACCGCAGGTGGACCGGTCCAGACTGCTCGCGTTCCTTCAGTCGCATCAGACCCGGCTCCGCGACAGGCTGGTTCGCGCCGCCGCGCAAGATTCGGCTGCAGCGGCCCGCGCGCTCGCCGAGTGCGAGCGGAGCATGGCCGCGCTGGCGGAGGAGAAATGAGAAAGGCCCGGAACTCTCCCTGCACAGGGCCGTCTACTGACTTCTCCGTCTGAAATATCAAATCTGCAATCGTTGATCTGACATCAAAACGCTCCGGGAGGTTTCGAACCTCCCGGAGCGTTTCTGCTCCCGCAATCCGGGAATCCTTTATTTCGTTATCCGCACTTCGCGTATCGTCCCGTCCTTCCGGAACCGGATCTTCTCCATGCACACGCGGCGTTCATACCAGCTCGGCCCCTGCACGTGGTAGAACAGGACCCATTCCCCCTGGAACGGGGCGATGGATCCGTGCACGTTTCTGGACCGGTTGTCGATGATGAGCCCCCGATGAACGAAGGGGCCGAGCGGAGAATTCGAAGTCGCGTATTCCATCCGGTTTTTCAATTCCCCGTCACCCCTCAGGGAACAATACGACAGATAGTATACGCCCTTCCGTTTGTGCATCCACAATCCCTCGTGAAAGTCCCGCACCGCCAGCGGCAGAACGGGCCCGTCGAACGAGACCATGTCGTCCTTCAATCGGACGACCCGGGCCTCGTTCTGGCCGAAGTACAGATATGCCCCGCCGTCGTCGTCGATAAACACGGCAGGATCCATGACGCGCGTGCCGCTTTCCCCCCGGCTGATGAGCGGGCGGCCCAACGCGTCCCGGAAAGGGCCTTCGGGCCGGTCCGCGACCGCCACCCCTATCTGGTCGTCGGCGGGGAAATAGAAGAAATAACGGCCGTTCCTGCGCACGCAGTCCGGCGCCCATGCCCATTTGTCCGCCCATGAGACATCCTTGAGTGAAAAGATGATGCCATGATCGGTCCAGTGAACCAGATCCTTCGACGAGAAGCAGTGCCAGTCCACCATGTCCCATCCCGTGCTGCCGGGAAGGTCGTGGGATGGATAAATCCACATCCGGCCGTCCCATTCGCGCGCCGAGGGATCCGCATGGAAATCGGGAAGAATCGGGTTGCGCGCCTGCGGGCCGGTTCCTGCCGCGGCAGAGGCCGCGGCCGTGACCGCGGCGGAAAAAAGAAGCTGCTGAAAAGAAATCATGACAGCCATCCTTCCGTGGATTCGGTCCCGGCGGACAGCGACGCCGGAGTCAGATATTGTCCGGTCACCTGCAGGGACGCGATGCGTGCGGCGTGCTCCAGCGACTCCCGTTCCGTCCATCCTTCATGGTGCCGGCCTGCCAGGTAGGCGGAGAAGAACACGTCACCCGCGCCAGTGGGATCTTCGATCCGTCCGGGCGGAACCGGATCGGGCGGGTAATCGATGACGCGGCCGTCGCTGCCGATCAGCCGTCCGCCCCTGTCGCCGGCTGTGAGGAGCAGTTCGCCGAAACCCAGCCGGCACCGAAGACCGGCCGTGTTCGATCCGAAATGCGCGAGAATGAGCGCCCACTCCGTTTCGTCGGCTTTGACCGCGTCCGCCGCGGCCAGCGCCGTTTCGAGCCGGTCCGAAACACGGGGCACGATTCTTCCGTCGGCAACGCCGCGCACATACCCCTGCACGTCCAGGGAGACGAAATACCGGCCGCTCGCGGCGAGCGACAGCGTGTCCGGATGGATGTCGTCGGGATGCAGGGGACCCAGGTGCACGTGACGGATGGCGGGTCGTTCCGCCAGCCAGGCGCCGCACCGGATGGGGTCCGCGGCGGACGGCATTTCCTGCACGCGGCCGGCGCCGGTTTCGCGGTTGATGAAACGCGTGGTGGCCGGGGTCGGCCCGTTCTTCCAGAGCAGGCCCTCGTCCGTGTAGAGCCGGAACAGGGGGACGTCCGCGGCCGCGACATTGGCGGCCACGGCGGTGTCAATGCCGTGCCTGCGGAACGTCACGCCCGCGTAGGTCGCCACGCCGCCGATCTTCCGGCGGTTCCTTCCGCCGAAGTCGACCACGTCGAGCGTGGCGGAGCCGATAACGAGAACGACTGGCGTGTCCATGAGTTCGATCGGGCTTGCCGGCAGGGAGCCGTCAGTTCGAAACCGCGGGCATCTTGCGGACGAATTCCTTGCTGCGGAGCTGGTTCACCATGAATATTGCGAGATCGAGGCGGGTGATGGTCCGGTGCTTCGGACGCTTGAGGGAGATTTCGTAACGGCCTTTGAGGGGGTCATCGGTCAGCCGGGGCGGCCGCACGAGAATCCAGTCCAGACCGCTGTCCCTGATGACCCTTGCCTGACGCCGCAAGTCCGCAAAGCGCTTTCTGTCCAGGAAGGAAATCCGGAATCCAAACAGAAGGGAGGCGGAGTCGCCGCCCAGCACACCGGCCTTGGACAGGCAGACCAGACGCCGCACGCGGTGGCGTTCCATCGCCTCCAGAATGCGGGCTGTTCCCTTAGCAAGGATCCCGTCGGGAGCGTCCGCGGGCGCGGTGAGCGCGCAGAGTACCGCGTCCTGTCCCTTCATGGCACGGTCCAGAGCCCGGGGATCGTGTATGTCGCCTTCCACGACCCTGAGGCGGCTGTAGTCCATCAGCAGTCCGGACCGGTCGCGGACGAAAGCGGTGACCTGATGGCGCCTCGACAGAGCGACACGGATGAGATGGTGACCGGTCCTGCCGGCTGCGCCGAAAATGACGACCTTCATCGGAAGCTCCCGCGCTGGAGGTGAACAGAAACCCTCCATGACACCCGTCGGCCCGCCTGGGTCGCATGCGACGCAGCAGCCGCCCTCCCGATAGGATATGAGCCGTGATGGACCAGCCGCGGCGGTTCGTCCTGACCGGAAACGGATGTTTCCGGGACGACGGCCGGGCGGGTCGAATGACTGTGACGAAGACGCTGGTGGGAACGATTATCGAAGTATAAGAAGGATTCGGAACAATGTCAACCGGTATTCACCCGGCTCGATTGCGGCTGTGTCAACCGGATTTCAGTCGGTTGCCCAACCCGATGCCCGCGGGCCGGCTTTCGGGCCGCAACCTCGGCGCGGAATCAGACCGCGTTCTTCAGCCTGAGTGAATTCAGCACCACTGAGACGGAACTCAGGGACATGGCCAGGGCGGCCAGGGCCGGGTTCATCTGTATCCCGAAAACCGGCACCAGCAGGCCGGCGGCCACCGGTATGCCGACCGTGTTGTAGGCGAACGCCCAGAACAGGTTCTGCCGTATGATCCTGCGCGTCCGGGCCGACAGCCGGATGGTCCGGTGAACAGCCGACAGGCCGCCCGCGATCAGGGTGACATCCGCGGCATCCGCGGCCGCATCCGTGCCGGAGCCCATGGCCATGCCGACATCCGCAGTCGCGAGCGCGGGCGCGTCATTGATGCCGTCTCCGACCATGACCACCGTGGCGCCGCCGTCTTGAAGCCGCTTCACTTCCTCCGCCTTTTGGCCGGGCAGGATTTCGGCCAGGATTTCGTCCACGCCGATGGCGCGTCCCACGGTCTCGGTGGTCCGCCTGTTGTCGCCGGAGATCAGCACGGTTCGGATGCCGTCCGCGGCCAGGGCCGCCGCGGATGCGGCCGCGTCCGGTTTCACTGGATCCGATACGGCGATCGCGCCCGCGGCGCGGCCGTCCACGGCCAGGGCCATGACCGTCATGCCGGATCCGGTCCACGCATCCGTGTATTCCACAAGAGGATCCGGATTCACACCGGCGTCCTGCAGGAGCCTGGGACTGCCGATCAGGATTTTCCGGCCGCCGATCATCGCTGAGGCGCCGAGCCCGGGCAGGGTTTCGAAGGATTCGGCGGGAGACGGCCGTATTCCGCGGATCTTCGCCTCTTCCAGAACCGCGGCCGCGAGCGGGTGTTCGGACCGGCTCTCCGCCGAGGCGGATGTCTCCAGGACTTCCGTTTCGCTCCATCCGGCCGCCGCGAAAACGGCCGTCACTTTCGGCCGGCCCTCGGTGACCGTGCCCGTCTTGTCGAACACAACGACGTTTGTCTGTCCGGCCGTCTCGAGGATCTCCGCGTTGCGGATCAGGATGCCGCGACGCGCGGCCGCGCCCGATGCGACCGTGACCGCTGCGGGCGTGGCGATTCCCATGGCGCAGGGGCAGGCGATGATCAGCACGGAAATGAACGCGGTCAGGCCGTCCGAAAACGGCCGGCCCGCGGCCAGCCACGCCGCCAGCGTAACCGCGGCCGTGGCCATGACCGCGGGCACGAAAACCGACGCGACCCTGTCTGCCAGGCGCTGAACGGACGGTTTGGAGGCCTGGGCCTCACGGACCATGCGGATCATGCGGCCCAGAACCGTGTCGCGCCCGACCGCGGTCGCGGTCATGCGGAAACCGCCGGCACCGTTGAGCGTGCCGCCGGTCACCGGATCCCCGGCCTTTTTTGCGACAGGCAGGGATTCGCCGGTCATGAGCGACTCGTCGATCGAGGAGCGGCCGTCCAGAATCCGGCCGTCCACGGGCACGCGTTCGCCCGGGCGCACCATGACCACATCTCCGATCCGGACACGGTCGGCGGGTATGTCGGTCTCCAGGCCGTTCCGGCTCACCCGGGCCATCGGCGGCTGCAGGCGGATCAGCCCGGTCATGGCCTCGGAAGTACGGCGGCGGGCCGCTGTCTCCAGTGTCCGGCCCAACAGGACGAAGGTGATGATCATGGCCGCCGTTTCGAAATACAGGGGCGGCAGTCCGTCTCCCGAAGCGAACCATCCGGGAAAGACCAGCGCAAGCGTGGAGTAGACATAGGCGGAACCCGTTCCGACCGCGACCAGGGTGTTCATGTCCGATGTCCTGCGGCGGGCCGCGGACCATGCGTCCCTGAAGAAACCGGATCCGACCCAGGCCAGAAGAACGGTTGTCAAGGCCCATGCGGCAGGGCCGGCCGCGGCATGGGGAATCCGGTTCAACAGCGGCCATGAATGCCCCATGGAAAGCGCCATGATCAGGATCGAGAGAACCGCGCCAGCAGCCGTCCGGCGTTTCAGGACGCGGATTTCCCCCTGTTTCCGCGTTTCGGACGCCTCATTCGCGGATTCCGCCGAGAGAGAAGGATCCGGCAGGATCAGCCGGTACGGACCCGATGCGGCCACGGCCTTCTCCAAGGCAGCGGTCTGCACCTGGCCCGGATCCGCCGAAACCACAGCCTCCTCAACCGCAAGGTTGACAGACGCACCCGTGACTCCGGGTACGGCTTTCAGCGCCTGCTCCACGCGGCGGACGCATGCCGCGCAGTGCAGACCTTCTATTCCGAATGTCCATTTTTCGTTCCGCATGTTCTCTCCGTTTCTCAGGCTGATCCAGAGAGTTTTTGCTGCGGCGCGACAGGCAGCGGTGCCTGTCGGTTCCGGCATGGCAGCATCTCTCTCAAACGAAAAGCCCCGGGTTTGGTTCCCCGGGGCCTTTTGTTCGAGTCCGTCTGAAAAACAGCAGGATGCGGGATTGCTCCCATTATTTCTTTTTCTCCTGCTTCTCCTTTTTGCCGCATTCCTTTTTCATTTCAGCCTTGCAGCCTTCTCCGTTGCCCTCGTGTTTCCCGCAACATTCCTTCATGGCCGCCTTGCAGGAGTCGCCGCAGACGTGGATTTTTGCCGCGAATTTTTCAGGATCCTTGTCAAAGGCGGCCTTGCATTCCGCGCAGCCGAAGAACACCTTGTTGCCCTTGTACTCGGAGAAGAATTCCTTGCTCGACGGTTTGCCGGACACGGGGCAGGTCATGGCGGCCTTGCAGCAGGCTTCGGCCATTTTCCCGCAACAGGCGTCGTCGCCTTTTTTCTCGCAGTGCATGGCCGCTTTCGCGGAATCGCAGGGGGTTGGAACCGGGGAATCCTGCGAAAATACGGCGCCTGCGGTGAATGCAAAAACAAGAGCCATGGCGGCGAGCAAGGTCAATCCTTTGTTTTTCATAAAACTTAACTCCTTTTTTGGTGCGGGTTCAGGAACATTGCCGAGTTTATACTGTTCAATTCAAACGACCCTGGAAACATGAAGGTTCCCGGTTTTCCGAAGTATTGCATTATTGAATATTTATGCCTACATTTAACGCGTGTATCTGTCAGCGAACGAATTCCCCGGTCCCGCAATTCGGGACGGCCGGAGGGGAGCTTCAAATCACCATGAGGAAAGGCCGTGATGCATCTGCCGCATAACCGGTTCATCCGGAGAGTTTTCTGCCTGATCTGCCTGTCCGCCGCGGGCATCGGACTCGGTCGGGACTGGAATTCGCCAATCCAGCTGCACGGGAAGTCGCCTTCCTCCCTCCGATTCGTCGTGATCGGCGACCGGACCGGGGCGGGGCCGGATTCATGGGGAATCCTGGACCGCGCCATAACGGAAACGAACCGGCTGAAACCCGATTTTGCGGTTTATATCGGAGACCTGATAGACGGTGCGTCTTCTCCCGCGGTCCTGAAAGCGCAATGGGATGAGGCCCTGCGCCATCTGGATTCGCTCCAGGTGCCGCTTTTCCTCGTTCCAGGCAATCATGACATTTCCAATCCCGCGGGCCGCGCGGCCTGGATTGAACGGTTCGGAGTCACACGGCAGACATTCGATTTCGCCGGAAGCCGGTTCATTCTGCTCGACACGGAATCCGAGGCTCCGTCCGGCAGGGGCGGGTTTGGGCCTCAGCAGACAGCTTTTCTGAAAAAGTCGGCGCGGTCCGGACCGCACACGGGGACGATCTTTATTTTCATGCACAGGCCCGCCTGGATACTCGACGGCCCGCTGAAAACCGAATGGGAGTCCGCCAGACCGGATTCGGGAGTCGTCCCTATCCTGGTTTTCGCGGGGCATCTCCATATTCTGGCGGCGGAGAAACGCGACGGCATCCGGTATTTTTCGGTCGGACCGACCGGGGGCAGCCTCCGTCTGGCGCCGAACCCCGGCCTGGGGCTTTTACATCACATCACCACCGTGTCCTGCGCCGGGGGCGATTCGGTCCGCGTTGAATTTCTCGCTTCGGGCCGCCGTCTGCCGGAAAGCGCGGCTTTCGAAGCGGCCGAACGCGGATTGAAAACACTCCTGCTGCTGCGGCAGAGCCGGGGTGAATGGTGACGCCGCGGTTCGCGGCTCCTGAAAAAAGGCTTGAACTGGTCGCAGGAAAAACTTATCTTGTTCAAAACCAAGACTTCCCGAGCCGGTCCAGGACATGATGGAACAGCTGAAACTGTACGAAAAACCCGAGCTGAAAAAACCCTGCCTGGTGGCGGCCTGGCCGGGCATGGGCAATGTCGCGCTGACCGCAGTTCATTATCTCAAGGACAAGCTGGGCGCCACCCCGCTCGGGGAACTGACTTCCACGGAATATTTTGCGCCCACCGGCGCGATTGTCGCGAAACAGGTGATCCTGCCGCCCGAGCGGCCGGATAATCAGTTCTATTATTATTCCTCGCCGCAGTGCCGCAATGACATCCTCTTCTTTATTGGAAGCATTCAGCCCGTTCCGCACCGGGAATATGAATTCGCCCTGGAGCTCCTCAAAATCGCCAAGATGTGGGGCGTTTCCCTGGTGCTCACCACGGCGGCCGCGCCTTCGGACATGAGTTACCAGGATGCGCCGCGCGTGTTTGCGGCGCCGAACGACCCCGAACTGCTCAAGAAGCTCATGGAATACAAGGTTCATTTCATGGGAGAGGGCAACATCGCGGGCCTGAACGGCCTTCTGGTGAGCGCCGCACGCGGCATGAACATCGACGGCATCTGCCTGCTGGGAGAAATTCCGTTCTTCACCGCCCAGATCGAGTTTCCCAAGGCCGCGCTCAAGGTGCTCGAAATCCTGACCAAACTGCTCGGCGTGCGGGTCGACTTTCTCGACCTGGAACTGCTTGCCGCGCAGAAAGAAAAGGAAATCGCGCCGCTGGCCCAGATTCTTTCGCGGGGCGCTTCGGCGGCGCCCGAAGGAGAAAAGGAAGCCGCCGCGGAGGAGAAGGTTGTCCCCGCGGATGCCGATAAAGACGTGCCCCGGGCGGTCCGGATGAAGATTGAAAAGATGTTCCGGGACGCCGAGAGCGACGGTAATTACAAGATCAAGATGCAGCTCAAGGAAGAGCTGGACCGCTGGGGGCTCTTCGACGAATACCAGGACCGTTTTCTGGACCTGTTCCGCAGGATCTGACCCGGCCTGCCCTTCCTTCCCGCCCATCGGCCGATCCGGCCGGGTGCCGTCCGGTTTTCACCATCGGGCCGGTCCCGTTCCGCCGCCGGACCGCTTCCTGCCGTTTCTGATTTTCCACTTTTCCGACCGGAGGTCAGCCCATGCTCAGATCAGCGATCGTCGGTTTGGTATTCGCGGCGTTTTTACTCGCCTGCGCCCCGTCCGGCCCCAGAGTGGAGATCGGGGGCTACACCTTTAAGCACGATGGAAAGGAATACCGGATCGAAAGCGTCACGCCGAGCTACTCCGAGGGCTACAACCTCCTGACCCGGCGGGAGGGCGACAGGCTTCTGTTCAAGGCCATCGACAAGGAACAGGACGGCCAGTTGGACGAGTTGACTTTGGGCGACATGACCCTGGACGAGGCGCGGGCCGTCTACCGCGAGGGCATACTCGAGGGAGAACGCCGGGGCTATCTGAAAAAACGGACCTTCGCGCGTGAATACCGAGCCTCGGACTCGTTTTACGATTACGAACTGGCGACCTATATTCTCGCCACCGGAGAGATCTACAACAAGCTCACCCTGATGAAAAAACAGGCTTTTCTCGAAACCGCGGTGGTCTTCGACCAGGACGCGGACGGGCAGATCGACCGGGTCGAGAAGGGATTCGGAACCGTTTCCGAATACCAGCGGCTGTACCGGAATCTTCTGGACCGCGGATTGCGGGAACAGAAAGTCAGCCTCAGGGAGAAGCGGTACATCGTCGTCCTTTAGCGGGGGCGGAGTCATGAAATGGATTCGGACAGCGGTTCTCTCGGCCTGGGCGGCGGCCGCGACTGCGGCAGGCCCGGACACGTTCTTCGCCGTTCATTGCGAGCCCACCCATGTTTCCTACTGGCCGGCCCTGGTTCGGATGGTCGCGCTCGCCGATTCCTTCGACGCCAAACTCACGATTGAATTCAATCCCCAGTGGGCGGACACGATTCTGCCGGACGCCGCGCTCCTGGCGCAGGTGCGCGGCTGGCAGGCAGTCGGGCATGAAGTCGCCGCCCATCATCACGGGGTCTCATACGGGCCTTCGGGATGGGACGGCTACACGAACCGGCCCCCTTCCGAGTTCCCGCTCGCGGTCCGGTACCGGGGGGACATGCAGGACTATTATGATTTGCTCTCCCGGCTGGCCGGCGATTCGCTTCTGACGACCTGCTGCGCGCCGGACACCGTCGATTGGCCTGTCGGCATTCCGTACCGCACCGAGGGACATGATGTGGGCGACTGCACGGGCGGATTCCGCCCCTGTTTCTTCAACGGGCAGGGTGTGGTCCAGCTGCAGCACGGATTGATGAATTCGAGAACCCGCCTGGACACGGCCAAGGCCCGAT
Organism: bacterium; assembly: GCA_016933415.1. Lineage (GTDB taxonomy): Bacteria > Zhuqueibacterota > QNDG01 > QNDG01 > DTFT01 > JAFGAX01. The sequence continues at coordinate 1,213 of JAFGAX010000090.1, read as the reverse complement.
ACGCCGCCGCCGCTCCGGGCGACATCTGCGGGCTGGTTCAGCACGAGAAGGATTTCGACGAAGATCCGGCGCATCTCCGCCTCTGGCTCCGTTTTCTGCAGGCGCGCGGGGGCACGGTGAAGACCGTCCGGAGCCTCATGCGGGAGAGGGGATACGCGACGGGCGGGATCGATCTTCCCGCGGCCGGTGCGCTGGAGGATTTCCGGATTTCGCCGGTTTTCCCGAATCCGTTCAACGCGGACGCCGTGGTGCGGTTTCAGGCCCGGCGTCCCGGCCGTATTCGCATCGATGTGTTCGATGCGGCCGGCCGCCAGAGGGAGCGCCTTGCGGACCGACGTTTCCCGGCCGGGACGCATGAAGTCCGCGTGTCCGCGGAGGCCTGGCCCGCGGGGCTTTACTGCATCCGGTTCACCGGGGAGGGATTTGTCGAGACGCGTAAGGCGGTGCTTCTGAAGTAAGGAGTTCATGGTTCATGGATAAAAAGGGAAGGAAGCGCTTTTCATGCACTTCTTTTCCGTGAATCGTGAACTTCTATCCCAGACGGCTTTCATCCACAACAGGAGGGTTCCGTCCATGTCCGTCGCAAAAGTGTCCGAAATCAGCGCCACATCGGCCGTGAGCTTCGACGACGCGCTCAAGCAGGGTGTCGCACGCGCGAACAAGACTCTGCGGAACGTGAAAAGCGTGTGGATCAAGGAACAGCATGTCCGGGTCGAGAAGGGCGCCATCGCCGAGTACCAGGTCAACATGATGGTGACCTTCGTGCTGGACGACTGAAGGCCCGTTCCCGCAGGGGAACCCGTCCTCCCGGAATGTAAAAGAAGGGAACCTTCTCGCGTAAGGTTCCCTTCTTTTTTTTATCATGGGAGCGTTCCGTGTTCCGGGTTCCGAGTTTCGAATTGAAGCCGTTGTAAACCCGGGACCCGGAACGCGGAACTTCGTTCTCGGAACACGGATATGTCCGATAGCCTCGCTGAGGAGCTTGCCCCGGACTTGATCCGGGGATGCTCGTGCCGCGAAGCGGCATATCGGACCTACAGCTATGAACTATGAACTCGGAATGGCCTTTCTCTTCCGCCCCGCTCTGGATCCCCGACAGAAGAATTCGGCCTTCAAAAATTTATAAATAGGGCTTCCTGAAAAAGTCACAACTTGTTATAATTGAATATATTACGGATTGCATGTCATAGAAAAAATCGGTATATTTTGTCAT